>CAMLDJ010000403.1 GCA_946478755.1 uncultured Pedobacter sp.
ACCAGAAGACCAACAGCTTATACATCGGAATTCCCAAGGAGATCTCTTTTCAGGAGAACAGAATTGCCTTAACCCCGCTGTCTGTTGCCTTGCTGGTCAACAATGGCCATCGGGTAATTATTGAGGCCGGAGCTGGTGTCGGCGCAAATTTCTCAGATAAAGACTATAGCGAACAGGGCGCGAAGATCTCCTTCAATAAAAAAGAGGTTTTTGAAGCCGATATTATCGTAAAGATCGCTCCCCCAACGCTGGAGGAGATTGCGATCATGCACAAAGGCCAGACCTTAATTTCTGCCTTGCAGATGGGCACTCTTAAAGAGTCCTACCTAAAAGCCCTGCTCAATAAGAAGATCAATGCGATATGTTTTGAACATATCCGCGATGAGGGTAATATTTTAAGCGTGGTCCGTTCCATGAGTGAAATTGTTGGCTCAACCTCTATCCTGATCGCAGCCGAATACCTGAGTAATGTAACCGGAGGTAAAGGATTGATGCTGGGCGGTTTCACAGGTGTTCCACCAACCGAGATCGTTATCCTTGGCGCAGGAACAGTGGGCGAATATGCTGCACGTACAGCCATCGCACTAGGTGCCGAGGTAAAAGTATTCGACAGTTCACTTTACCGGCTCAGACGGCTGCAAAACAACCTGGGAACCCGGGTCTTTACTTCGGTGATGCAACCCATAGTGCTGGAAAAGGCCATTACCACCTGCGATGTCGTGATAGGAGCCATCCGTGCCTTACATGGCAGAAGCCCTTGTGTGGTCATGGAAGAAACCGTAGCCCGAATGAAACCGAATTCGGTAGTGATTGATGTCAGTATTGATCAGGGTGGGTGTTTTGAGACCTCAGAGGTGACCAATCATAAGGATCCTGTATTTAGAAAGCACGACGTGATCCACTATTGCGTGCCAAATATCGCTTCCAGAGTACCGAGAACAGCTTCTTATGCCTTAACAAATATCTTTACACCGATCCTGGTGGATATAGGCGATATGGGCGGTTTAATGAATGTGGTATGGAGCAAGCCCGGAATCAGGGATGCCCTGTACATTTACCAGGGACATTTAACCAGCAAAGACCTTGCATCGATGTTTAATTTGCCTTATAAAGACATTGAACTGCTCGTTGCTGCCAATCAGTAAAAGCATCGTAAATGAAAAGACTTTTCCTTTTTTTACTGCTCGGATATTGCGTTACTGTCCGTGCGCAACATAGCAACCCTAATCCTTATGGCTTAAAGGTCAGCACCTATGATGATTATCAGGACGCTTGCAGGAAAAACAGCAAATATCAGCTCCTGGAGATCGAAAAGCATGTTCCAGGCATCGTTCTGGATATCAGGTATGCCACCAAAAATAATTTTATGAAGCGCGTGATGTATCAGCAGGCCAGGGCATTTGCCCGAAGACCTGTCGTTCAGCAGCTCATAAAGATCCAGGCCTATCTTAAAAAGAAGGGATACGGACTGAAGATCTTTGACGCCTACCGCCCCTACAGCATAACAGTAGCCTTTTATAAAGAAGCTTCTGATAAAAAGTTTGTGGCCAATCCTAAAAAAGGTTCCCGTCATAACAGGGGTTGCGCGGTAGACCTTACCTTAACCGATCTGAAAACAGGCAAAGAGATTGCCATGCCGACCCCGTACGACAGCTTTGCCGCTGAAGCTGCGGTAACCTACAACAAACTCCCCTCCCAGGTCATAAAAAACCGGCAACTGCTCATCAGCACCATGCAGAAGTTCGGATTTAGGGTCCTGGAAAATGAATGGTGGCATTACGACTTTGTTGGCTGGCAGGACTATGACCTGATGGACATCCCTTTTTCGCAATTATAGTCCTTCACCGGATGCGGCTATTGCGTTAAGCAACATATCCATGCTTTCGATGCTGACCTCGCTGGTCATCACCACCCGGTTTAGTGGTATGCCCTGATGATCCGGATAGGGGAACGAGGAGATCAGCACCTTATGCCGGAATAATTTCTCCTGCAAATCCGCGTCCCTGCTAAAATAAACAGGAAAATTGCCTGCAAATTTCCAATCCTCCCGGGGGATAGCGGCAGCGAAATAATTCATATTGAGCTGAAGCCGTCTCAGTGCCTTTTGATAAAGTGTTCCGGCCTTCATAAACGCATATAAGCCTGCTGCCGAAGGTGGTGAGGCGCCCAGGAACTCCTGGCTCTGTTTGAGTTGTTGAATGATTTCCCGGTTGGCCAGGATCAGGCCGGCATCCACGCCGAGCGCTTTTGCCATCGAAGCAACGACAACCACTTTCACATTTCCGGGTGCCTGGATTAAACTTAGAATTCCTTTTCCTCCATTCAAAATTCCTATTCCATGAGAATCGTCGACGATCAGGATCAGTTCCTTTTCAGGCCCGATTCGCTTCAGGAAAGAGAAATCATAGACTTCCGGGTGTAAATTATTTAAAGCATTGCTGATGAGCACCCACCTGGTTTGCCTGCTGTTATTGATCTTCGAAACCGCATGTTCCGCCCATTCCGCAAAAGTATCTCCGGCACGTTCAGGAGCTGATTTTAACCACAGGGCGGGGTGCGCCTGTGGAGCGTATAATTGCTTCCCATGCGTGGAAAACGCTTTAACGGCCAGCTGTGCAGCCAGGTAACCACTGGAAATGATCAGGGCAGCTTCGGCGCCAAAATAATGTGCCGCATAGCACTCCGCTTCCTCGTAAATGCCCAGCTGAACGTTATTCCCCCGACTGCTCCCATTATTTAAGCCGTACTTTCGAAGGCCTTCTAAAAAAAAGGACATAAAACCAGGGTTATGAGGCATTCCGAGGTAGGCTGTTCCGCCGAAATAGAGATAAGACTCGCCTTCCAGGTCTATAGTTGGCAATAATGGGCCATATAGCCGCTTTAACTGTTCTTTAAAACTTTTCATGGATGTAAGTCATGATCCGCACCATTTCCTTTCTCACTTCGGATGTTGGCAGCACGAAATTATTGTTCATAAAAGAGAAGATATATGTTTTACCTTTTTTGGTCAGCACATAGCCGCTTTGGTTATGAACGCCGGAAAGCGTTCCTGTTTTACCAAAAACAAAGGGCTGATCTGTTTTAGGATAGGCATTTCTAAGTGTTCCACTTTTGCCGCCACCGGGCAGCATATGGAATAATCGCGCAGGGTTATTCAGCTCCTTATAGATCAGGTCCAGGAGCTTCACCATGTCCCTCGGGGTAAACAAATTATACCTGGAGAGCCCGGATCCATCTACCCAGCAGGGCTTATCGGGCAGTTCAGCCAAATAGTTCTTTTCGATATAAGTGATGGCCTTGCTTGTGTTCAGCTCCTCGCCAAGCAGACCAGAATACACGAGCAGCAACTGCTCTGCAATAAAATTATCGCTGGGCAGCATCATTTCTTTTAGTATGGAATCGGTTTGCAGGTTGTAAATGGTCTTTGCTCCGACTGGCATTTTCAGGTTAACAATCCCGATTTCCTTATGCAAAGTATCGGAAAGCAGGCTCAGCATTAGTGGCAAACTTGTCTTATAAGGAACTTGCTGGTTATAATTTGCAGGTACAGGGAGCTGAGGATATTTAAATTGGTTGGTGCCGAAATCGCGGGTAACGGTAAAGGCTCTCTGTTCGGATAAAGTATCTGGTTTCAGGCAATCTTCAAATGAAGCCGGCCTGATAACCAGCTTGCTGCCTTGCGCACGGATGTCCACCAGGTTGTCCATCACTGGCAGCTCATTGATCTCTGCCTGGTAATAATCATTGAAATCATCCCATGGCCAGCCTTTTCCATAGATGTCTCCAGTATATCTGCCGGGTGCATAGAAGAGGTTTTTATTTGTATTTTTTAAGAAATCTTCTGCTTTAGTTCCTTTGAGCTTACTGTGCAGGAAAGAAGGGTCGCCAGTGCCCCAGAAGATCAGGGAATCCCCACGCTCTATATACCGGAGCGAGGGAATAGAGTCGGGAATCATTTTTAAGCCCGCATAAAATGTGTAAAGTTTGGTATTTGAGGCGGGTGTAAAATATTGATCCGCGTGTTGCTCAAACCGCATCTTTTGCGCTTCCATGTCGTACAGGGCAAAACCCACATGATACTGCTTAAGCATCCCCGAGGTCGAAAACACCTTGTTGAGCTTCCTCGAAATGCGCTTTTCTGCAGCACATCCTGCTCCTAAGATCAGGCTTAACAGGGCAAGATACAAGATGCGTTTTACCCTATTTTCTTTAAACACATTACTTTTACATGCAGATCCAATCATACTGCTACTAATTTATTAAATTAGTTTAATGAAATTGCTAGGGGCTATGATTAATTTCAGCAGACATAAAATCCATCAGCTGATACTGGTGATTCAAATTTGTACTGTTATTACGGCGCAGGCGCAGCAATTTTATTTTGAAGGAACCAGGGAAAAAGATGCCATTTCTTTTTCCCTGGTTAAAAACCTGATCATTGTACCGATTTATATCAACAATCAGGGTCCATTTCACTTTATTTTAGATACGGGTGTAGGCCCGATGATCATTACCGACCCCAGTTTAATTGACAGTATCGGACTGAAGGTAACGCGTTCTATTAAAATTTCGGGGCTCGGCAAGGGGGCTGAAATAGACGCTTTTGTTTCTAATGACATCTCAGCAAAAATCGGCAG
>CAMLDJ010000404.1 GCA_946478755.1 uncultured Pedobacter sp.
AGCCATGACCGTAAATATAGCTTTTTTGGCTAAAACTATAGAAAGTTGCTCAAATCTCCTTTTCCTTCACGTAGAATTTCAAATTCACCAGAGGTACAGTCGACCACAGTAGAGGCTTCATTATCGCCATAGCCGCCATCGATAACGATGTCCACCGTATACTCATACTTTTCATGGATCAGTTCCGGGTCTGTCGAATATTCAATTACATCGTCATCGTCCCGGATAGAGGTAGATAGGATCGGGTTACCCAGTTGTCTGACAATTTCCCTGGCAATATCATTGTCGGGCACCCTGATACCCACCGTTTTTTTATTAGCGCTCAGCAGCTTCGGTACATTGTTATTGGCATTTAAGATAAATGTAAAAGGGCCTGGGAGTGCTTTTTTAAGGAGCCTGAAAGTTGCCGTGTCAATGGGCTTGATGTAATCCGAAATGTGGCTCAGATCAGAGCATATAAACGAAAAGTTAGCTTTTTCAGGTTTAATGCCCCGTATGCGGCATATCTTTTCAATGGCCTTTTGATTGGTAATGTCGCAACCTAAACCGTACACCGTATCTGTAGGATAAATGATCAAACCGCCCTTCTTCAGGACTTCGACAATCTGCTCTATTGCCCTGGGGTTTGGATTTTCTGGATAGACTTTGATAAGCATATGTAAAAATACACAATTGTTAGGCCGAAATCGGATTATTATGCTTCTATTGGGATGTTATTTAATAAATTGATAAAGTATGAGAAAAGCATTTATCGCAATTGCGGCATTTTTGGTGGCACTTACTGTAATGTTGGGACTTACCTATCCACCACTGTGGTGGCTGTTCATTTTCACCGGTCCTTTTGTATTATTAGGCATTTATGACCTTTATCAGCCAAAGCATAGCATTGTTCGCAATTATCCGGTTTTCGGCAGGTTAAGGTATCTGATGGAAGACCTCAGGCCTAAAGTTTACCAGTATTTTGTAGAAAGTGATACGAATGGAAAGCCTTTTAGCCGTTTAAACCGCTCCTTGATCTATCAAAGGGCAAAAATGGAGAATGATACCATTCCATTTGGAACCCAATTGGATGTGTATGAAAACGGTTATGAATGGCTAAGTCATAGCATCTCGGCAATCAGTCATCATGAACTGGATGAAAATCCACGTGTGCTGATTGGCGGTCCGGACTGTTTATTGCCTTATTCAGCCAGCATCTATAACATATCGGCGATGAGCTTTGGCTCTTTGAGTCAGAATGCCATCCTGGCCTTAAATGGAGGGGCAAAACTGGGGAACTTTGCACATAATACCGGCGAAGGGGGAATCAGTGATTATCATACCAGTCGGGGCGGAGATCTGATCTGGCAAATCGGAACCGGATATTTCGGTTGCCGTAACCATGACGATGGATCTTTTAATCCGGAAGCATTTGCAGAGCGTTCCAAATCTGAACAGATTAAAATGATTGAGATTAAGCTGTCTCAGGGCGCTAAGCCCGGTCATGGTGGAATTTTGCCTGCCCGGAAAGTAACACCGGAAATTGCCCGTATCAGGTTGGTGAAAGAAGGATACGATGTCATTTCGCCGCCGGCACATGCTGCATTCAGTACGCCAATTGAAATGCTGGGTTTCGTGAAGCAGCTCCGTGAGCTGTCGGGCGGAAAACCTGTTGGAATAAAACTATGTATCGGTCGCAAAAGCGAGTTTTTTGCGATCTGTAAAGCAATGGTAGAGATGGGTAGCTATGTCGACTTCATCACTGTAGATGGGGGAGAAGGGGGTACGGGCGCCTCTCCTCAGGAGTTCTCTAATGCAGTAGGAATGCCCTTGCGCGAGGCAATCGCCTTTGTATATGATGTGCTTAGCGGATTCAATTTGAAACAGCACATCAAAATTATTGCTTCCGGTAAAGTAGCTTCGGGTTTTGATCTGGTTAAAAACATTGCACTTGGGGCCGACCTCTGCAATTCGGCCAGGGGCATGATGTTTGCTCTGGGCTGCATACAGGCACTGGAGTGCAACAGCAATACCTGCCCGACGGGGGTGGCCACACAAGATCCGAGTTTGATGAAGGGGCTTGTGGTGGAAGATAAAGAAGTACGGGTTTTTAACTTTCACCGGCTTACAGTGGCCAGTGCTGTTGAACTTCTGGGCGCAGCGGGCTTACATCATCCTTATCAGCTTACACGTGCTTATATCAACCGGCGAATCTCAGCCAATGCCATGCAATCGTACATGGAAAGTTTTCCCTACATACCTGAGGGAAGTTTATTGCAGACCCCTTATCCCTTAAGATATGAACTTGAAATGGCACTGAGTACCTCCTCGAGTTTCATGCCTGCAGATTATAAAGTGTCCATGGTAGATTATGCCAATGCAAATTCCTATTCGGATCCCATGGCTGAAAACAACAGTAATTTTTAAAAATTCGCTGAAATAAAAAAGGGTCTGAACCTGCTCGGTTCAGACCCTTTCTTATAAATTGACATGGTTAAAATTCAGCGTTCTTCGGAAAGCGGGGGAAGGCAATTACATCTCTGATGTTGGTCATTCCGGTTACAAACAGCACCAATCTTTCAAAGCCCAGTCCAAAACCTGCATGTGGGGCAGAACCAAAGCGGCGCGTGTCTAAAAACCACCACAGCTCTTCCTGAGGGATATTCATCTGTTCCATTCTTTGGGTAAGCTTGTCCAGCCTTTCTTCCCTTTGGGAGCCGCCAATGATCTCTCCAATCCCCGGGAAAAGAATGTCCATTGCAGCGACAGTATTTCTTCCAAACTCGTCGGGTTCATTCTGGCGCATATAGAAAGATTTAATGTCTGCCGGATAATCGGTTAAGATCACCGGTTTTTTAAAGTGTTTCTCTACCAGGAAGCGTTCATGTTCCGATTGCAGATCTGCGCCCCATTCATCAATTAAATATTTGAATTGTTTTTTTTGATTAGGTTTCGAAGATTTTAAGATCCTAATGGCCTCCGTATAGGTGATGCGCTCAAAATCGTTGGTTAAACAGAAGTTCAGCTTGTCGGACAGCGAAAGTTCACTGCGTTCGTTTTGTGGTTTAGCTTTTTCTTCTTCAAGCAGGCGGTTGTTTAAAAACGCCAGCTCTTCCGCGCAGTTTTTAACGGCATAGTCAATCACATACTTTAACATGTCCTCAGCCAGCTGCATGTTGTCTTCCAGGTCAGCAAAAGCGACCTCAGGTTCAATCATCCAGAATTCTGCAAGGTGGCGGGTAGTATTTGAGTTCTCCGCCCTGAATGTAGGTCCGAAAGTATAGATCTGCCCAAATGCCATTGCCGCAAGCTCACCTTCCAGCTGTCCGGAGACGGTCAGGTTAGCAGAACGGGCAAAGAAATCTTCTGCATAGTCGATCTTGCCATCCGCAGTGCGGGGTACATTATCCAGGTCTAATGTGGTTACCTTAAACATCTCGCCGGCACCTTCGGCATCAGAGGCGGTAATGATCGGTGTATGTACATATACAAAACCTCTTTCATTATAAAACTGGTGAATGGCAAAGGCCAGGGCATGACGAACTTTGAATACCGCATTAAACGTATTGGTGCGGAACCGTAAATGTGCGATTTCTCTTAAAAACTCCAGGCTATGCTTTTTTGGCTGCAAGGGAAACTTTTCCGGGTCACTATCGCCCAGTATTTCGATGTGCTCGGCTTTGATATCTACACGTTGTCCTTTTCCAAGAGATTCTACTACTGTCCCTTTTACAGAAATAGCAGCTCCGGTTGTAATGCGTTTTAACAATTCTTCCGGGGTACGATTAAAGTCCACCACGATCTGGATGTTTCCCATACAGGATCCATCATTTATAGCAATAAACTGGTTGTTGCGGAACGTACGTACCCAACCCATAACAGTGACTTCCCTGTTAAATTCGTTTGTCTCTAGCAGACTTTTTACTTTTTCTCTTCGTATCATGATTTTATTATGGAGCGGGTCAAAAATAAGGAAAATAGCGAATAATTAACAGCTTAATATTTTTAGCAGTGTTTTTAAGGTAAAATGTGATTTTTATCTTATTTTTTGGAGATTTTTGTATTTTTTGTTGGTGTTTTTTGTTTAATTAATCATATTTTAAGTTTTTACCGGTTTAAAAGTGTCTATTATTGAATAATATTGAATTATCTAAATGTTTTTCAAGGCTATTTGTTTATTTTTTTAATGTATTTCGATGTGTGTGGTGTTTAAAATTGAATTATTGATATTTTTTAGTTGTGTTTATCAGTAAAACACTAAATATTTTCAATTTTTATTTGATTTTATAGTGTGTAATTAGAAAAAGTATCTATATTTGTAATGCTCGTTTAATTTATATTTGGTTAGAGAGGCCTGCATCTGGATGGATGCAGGCCTTTTCAATTTCAAAAGATTTGCCGGAAAAATGTCCGAGGTCCGGAAACGGCCAGACGATTGGATATAAAAAAAAGCTGCCTTTTCGGGGCAGCTTTTGATTATGATTATGTTTTAGATTAAGCCAATACTTTAGTAACTAAATCAGAAGCATCCTGAAGTGCAATTGCAGAGTAAACTTTCAATCCTGACTCATCGATCAGTTTTTTAGCTTCTTCTGCATTGGTGCCCTGTAAGCGGCAGATGATTGGAACCGGAACAT
>CAMLDJ010000405.1 GCA_946478755.1 uncultured Pedobacter sp.
AGTTCATACTTAAAGTGTATGCGAACCCCGGGCAGATCATGAATAGTGGTTTTAATCGTTATTTCCTGGTCATACAACGCCGGTTTAATGTATTTGCAGCTCAGCTCCAGCACGGGCATCATCACCCCGCTGTTTTCCATCGCCGCATAATCCATGCCAAGGCTCCTCAGCATCTCTACCCGGGCCACCTCGTAATATTCTGCATAATTTCCGTAATAGACATACCCCATCTGGTCTGTTTCACCATACCTTACCCTGATCTTTGTACTATGTGTATACATCTATTTAAAAATGTTGCGTTTGTTTAAAGCATCCCTGTATTTCTTTGCATTCCGCTCATGTTCCTGACGGGTAACCGCAAAGTTGTGGTAGCCTGAAAAATCTTCCTTGGCACACATGTATATATAATCATTCTGATCCCGGTTCAAAACCGCATCGATAGCATTAATACTGGGCATCATGATCGGACCCGGCGGTAAGCCTGCATATTTATACGTATTGTATTTCGACTGTACCTGCAGCAGGGAATTCGTTACGCGCTTCACGGTAAAATCATTGTTGGCGAAAATTACTGTCGGATCTGCCTGAAGCAAAATTCCTTTGTTTAAACGGTTCAGGTAAAGACCTGCAATAATGGGCATTTCCTTATCATACAAAGCTTCCGCATCAACAATAGAAGCCAGTATGGAAACCTCAATCGGTGTAAGGTTTAATGCAGCAGCTTTTTTCCTACGCTCATCATTCCAGAATTGTTCGTATTCCTTATGCATCCGGTCGAAGAACTCCGCTGCGCTTACATTCCAGTACATTTCGTACGTATTCGGAATAAACATCACATAACTGTTGTCTTTGTTAAAGCCGTATTTCTCAATCAATGCAGCCGAATCCAGTAAACTGATGAAGGTCATCGAGTCGGGTTCCAAATTCCGGGAGAGGTACCCGGCAAAGTTTTCCTTTTTTCTCAGGTTTTGAAATTTAAGCTTCACCGGGTCCTGGGCACCTGATTTCAGCATATTGATGAGACGTCGATTGTTCATTCCTTTAGCCAGTTTATAACGGCCGGGTTTTAACGCAGGGGCAAGGTTCATCTTGGCCGCCGCCTGGCTAAAGGTGCCGATTTCTATTAAAATCTCCTTGCGGCGAAGCTCTTCAAACAGATCATCAAGGTTAGATCCGGTACGCACATACAGGTATTTTTCTTTCCCTGTCGTGTTTCCGGCAAAGTAAACCTTATAAAATTCCAGCCCGAAGTATAAACCTACTCCTAAAGCAACCAGTAAACCGGCCAGTATGATTTTAGTACTGGCTTTTATGCTTTTCTTTTCGTTAGTCATATGTTAGATAGATGTTATTTGTTGGATAGGGTAATGTTTACCGGCGTGCCAATTTTCACCTTGATCAGTGAATCTGTTGCAAAAGGATCCTGTCTCACTACAACAGCCGTGGCTGAATCTGTAACGTTGCCTTCATAGCTGACCACACCCAGGTTAAGATTTGATCCGCTTCTAAGTGCAAATAGAGCTTCATCCCGGGTTAAACCGATTAGTGATGGGATCTCTACTTCCTCATTTCCCTTTCCATCACCCAGGACGAGGTTTATTCTTGAGCCTTTTGGCAGCGTCTCTCCAGCTTTAATCTGCTGTCCGCCAAATGAAGCCTCCAAAACCACATCCCGCGCCGGATCAGGCTTGTAAGTGGTATCCCCAAGTTTCAGACCAAAACTCTCAATCAGGGCCTGTGCTTCTCTTAAGGACTTAAATTCTATATCCGGAAACTTTGCGTTAGGGGCCAGTGCGGTGTTGATGGTCAGGTAAACCGTACGGTTGTCCTTTACAAAGGTATTGGCATCAGGATCCTGATCGATGACCATTCCCGGAGGCGAGTCCATAATGTAAACCGAATCTACCTCATAGCGCAAACCCAGCGCCTTAAGTTTATCCACCGCCTGTACAAAGGAAAGGCCTTTTAATGAAGGTACACTCAATCCCTGTCCGTGTTTGGTATAATATCTTAAACTAAAGAATGCAGTCATGAGCAGCACAATAACAGTGAGTATGGCGGCTATGAGGTTGTTTCTAAAAGAAGTGGTCTTTAGATAAGATAGGAATTTGCCCATATTGATTTTCTTTCTTTAAAGGTATAACGGCCAAATTTAGGCTAAAAAAATATTTTATTGGAATTAAAATAACATCTGCAACAACTAATTTATATTTGTGCGCACAACCAGGAGCGCCTGTAAACTCCTTTAATAGGTTTAAAGAATGAAGAAAATAATAGCATTACTAACCGGCGGAACTACCGGTGAGTGGGTAATTTCGGTGAAAAGCGCTGCTACCATCGCCCAAAATCTGGATGCAGATAAGTTCGAGGTATATAAAATTATGCTTACCCAGCAGGGATGGTTTTATGAGCCCGCAGATTCGGTTAAGATTGAGGTCGACAGGAACGACTTCTCCTTAACCATAAAAGGGAGAAAGATCACCTTCGATGGCGTATTTATGGCCATACACGGGTCACCGGGTGAGGACGGCAAATTACAGGGCTATTTTGATATGCTCGGCTTACCCTATACCACCTGTGATGCTCTGACCTCTGCGGTAACGATGAATAAAGCGTACACCAAAGCCATTGTAGATGGGATACCCAAATTGAATATCGCCAGGTCAGTACAGCTCTTCAAAGACACTGATTATAACATAGAACAGCTAAAAAAGGATCTTAAACCTCCTTATTTTGTGAAGCCCAACAATGGCGGAAGTAGCATTGGCATGACAAAGGTTAACCGTGTAAATGATTTAGAGGCCGCTATCCAGAAAGCTTTTAAAGAAGATAGCCAGGTGTTGATCGAAGAATTTATCTCGGGCAGGGAATTTACAGTAGGGGTAGTGAAGCTGGACGGAAAAATTACCATACTGCCGGCAACGGAAGTGAAAACGGCAAAAGAATTCTTTGATTTTGAAGCCAAATATACGCCGGGTGTCGCCACCGAAACGACTCCTGCACCAATCCGGACAGAAACCCGTACAAGGGTTGAAGAGATTGCTAAGAACGTATATCTTAAGCTCAATTGCAGCGGGGTAGTACGCATAGATTTTATCCTGACGGATGATGAAGGTGATTTTTACTTCATTGAGATTAACACCATACCGGGACAAACCGCTACCAGCTTTATACCGCAACAGGTCGCTGCTGCAGGAATGAAGCTCAATGATTTCTATACCAGGCTGATCAGGGAAACAATAGGGTAAATCCCTTTAGTTGACTTTATCTAATAAAAGAAAAGACATACCATTGGTATGTCTTTTCTTTTATTAGCTTACCCAGGTTAGAACCTGAATCCTATACTTAAACCAGATCTTAATCCACCCCAGGGGCCATCAAAATCAACTTTTGCGCCTTCTGCATTCACAGTAGATTTTGTTTTAACCAGCGGCAGGTCTTCCAGATCTTCAAGTGCCTCTCTTAATGCTTCCTGCTCATCAGCATCAAATCCATTTGCACTTTTTCCTGAAATACTACCATTAGAAGTACCATAATTAGGGCCTAAAATCCACCAATCCAGGTAAACCAGTTTACTTAGTTTCCACTGTGCTCCGAATAATAAACCTCCTGTGAGGGCAGTCACATCACCACTAAGGTTTATTTCTTCTTCTCTGCTTATCGTTTCGGTTCCATTTGTTACCTCTACTTCGAAGTTAAAAGGTACCGCTGCATTATACTTAGCATACCTTACAAAAGGAGCTATATAAAAGCCTCTGAATACACCCTTGCCCATATAGAACCTAACTTCAGGAGTAATGGCAAAGTTTCCTGTTTTAAAGTCCTTAATGCTGTTCCAGGTATCTTCATCATCGATCAGTTCTTCCAGTTTTGAGCTAAAAGGCACGCCTGATTTTGGGGCAAACCTAATGCCCACAGCTACAGAAGTCTTTTTTCCAATAGCACGCTCATATTGAAAGGAATAGTTTTTTAGCGCAAGCGCAGCAACATTCCATTTTACAAGATTTTTGCCATCTGCGCTAACCGAAGAGTCCTGGGCATTTACCGCAACTGTTGCGCATAAAAATAATCCGATTGCCAATAGCAATGATTTTTTAGTAGAGTTTTTTTGCATACATTAATTTTTTTGTTGTAAAATTTTATTCCCGAAGTTACACTATCTTGACAATTTAAAAAATACCCGTTAAGGGGTATTTTTTAAAAGCTATGTTTAACTTAGGTGAGTGCGAAAACCAAGTACCCCATGATCATAAAATACTTGTTAGATAATCATTATCCGGCTGTTCTTTATAAAAAGGGAACGGTCATTTACGAACCTGGCAAAGCACCTAAAGCTGTTTATTTCATCAAGAGTGGTGAAGTAAGAATGGTTACTGTAAATGATGATGGTAAAGAATTTATACAAGGTATTTTTAAAACCAACCAGTATTTTGGCGAGCCGGCATTGCTGGTCGGCAAGCCTTACCTGGCATATACCATCGTAAGCAGGGATGCAGAGATCATCGTAGTAGGCAGGGATCAATTCTTCAAACTGATGGAGGATGACCGTGCCTTCAGCATGGACCTGATCAAAACCTTGAGCAACAGGTTATTTTACAAATCCATGATGC
>CAMLDJ010000406.1 GCA_946478755.1 uncultured Pedobacter sp.
AAAGTTATATGTTTTATATAGTAATATGCAATACATAGTACTATAAAAAAGACAATATAAATCATACAAGTCTGATTATCAGTACAATAATTTATCACAAACTGTAAGATTGAAAACAGAAATTTAAGCAAAAGGAAAAAACAGGAAAGTTATTAACATTTCCACAGCCTTCAATGTTTATGGCGCATAGTTTGCTCTTTCCTCGTACACCTATCAAATACATCTACCTATGTTAATCAAACTTAATCCGATCGCCCAGATTTTTGCCAGGCAGAAAGAAGAGAAAGTAGCTAAGCCCTTAACAAAAAAAGATTGGGTTAATGCCGACCGAATTGTAATGGTTATCCTATTTGCCAGTGTGATTATTGGTGCAATTATCTTTTCATAGCGTTGTTTATAACAACAACGTATCAATGCGGTGAGCCTGAACCCGGCTTTGCTGGGGCGACCAGCTGTAAATGGTAAAATGTCCATCCTGTGAGGCGACCAATGCAGTAGCGTCTCTTTGATCGTGCACAAACTGAGCGGCAGAAAGATGCCTCGTTCCACCTACTTTAGCAGGGTGAATCACTACAGCAGCACCTCCGAGGATTGGTTCTGAGAATAATAATTCATCGATATTTTCTTTGCCTTTTGCCCTGCCTATCTTGGCTCCAAAAGCCAGTAATTCATAGTCATTACTGATGATCGTTGCTCCATCAACGGCTGTTAATCCAGCAAGATGCTCCACCTCACGTCTTAAAGCGGTCTGCCAAAAGATCTGGCTGGCTTCCTTTCTATCCTGCTGTAATAATTTCGACAAACCTGTGAAAGAGGGTTGGATTCCATATTGGATAGGCTTTATAATAGATTGCAGCCAGTTCTTGGTATCATTTGAAACCACCAGCAACGTTCCGCCGCGGCCATGCGCCCGCATGGAGACTGCCAGCTGGATCAGCACATTAACTGAATCATTCCAGTAGGATGGTGCAGTAAGGTCAAGCAGCGACAACAGCATCGGCGGGCAGTCGGGCAAATTGGTATGATCCCCATCTACCATTTTTACCTGATCTCCCTTAAGTACCGCTATATTGGTGAACTTCCCAAAGCCATAAATCCGTCTGTGCTTGATCACCAATAAGGCTGGCTCAGAAACGTCTAATACAAAACAAAAATTGGGAATACTTACTGTCGTTCCCCAAACGTACAATTCGCCTTCCTCGATCCAGATTCCTAAATGGATACCTGCACGCTCTACACCGGGCGCAATTTTAGTTAAGGTACCCGGATTTAAAGGCAAGCGTTGTTTAAACAGCAAAGGATTACCTGCCTGTTCAGGCGGTAAAAAAGCAAGCGATATTTTTGGGGAGTGTCCTTCTTCTTTGCGTAAGCTTGCCCAAAAAGTGGCATCAATAATGGCCTCAACTACTGCTGCAGTAGGCAAAGGCGCAAGATCTTCTTCACCGCTTTCGTTGGCAGCAGCAAGATGCTGCGCAAAAATAGCCTCCACTTTTGGGGCAATAATCTTTGCAGCCTGATACGTTGTCCGGTAAATCATGCCCTAAAGTTAATTGATTTAGGGCAAACCTCCGCATCATTTAATTGTCAATCTCACACCTAAAAAAGCTCTTATATTCTGGTTTGGCCCGTAAACATAAGTGGGATCGAAAGTTAAGTTATAGGGATTGCCGACTCCCGGATGTTTGTCGAACGGATCGTTTGCACGGGCAATGATAAATGGATTTCCACGGTTAGGGGTCCAGTTAAGCAAATTTTTAATCCCGCCGTATAGCTCGATCTTTTTGAACCCTGCATAGGTGAGCTGGATATTCTGAATACTCCAGGTGGGCGAATATTCCCTGCGTGGATCAGTTTCACTTAAAAGCGGCAGGCGCATCGGGCTGTAAATATTTCCCGTATAGTCCAAGGTTAGCTTAAGCGGATTAATCTTGTACGAGACTGCCCAGGTCCCCGAAAATTTCTCCGTAAGGATTTGCTGTTTTTTTATTCCATGCTCATAAGTAGCCACATCCTGATAGGTACCCCCAACAATTATTTTCAGCCCCTTGGTTAAGGTCAGGTCCATGTTTGCACTGAAGCCTTTGCTGATCGCATATCCATCCAGGTTATTGTAGATGATTTTATCCGGGTCAGAATCAAAATCACCAATGATCCTGTTGTTAAAATACGTATAAAAGGCGGATGCTTCTATCCCAAAGAAAGTGCCATCAGCACCATAGATTTTTTTCAGAAAGTTCAGGTTTACATTATAAGTTTTTTCGGGCTTTAGTTCAGCTGCGACGACTACTGCTCTCGCTCCGGTCAACGCAGCATGGTCCTCCGTAAAAATATTTACCACCCTAAAACCCGTTCCGGCATTTAGGCGCAGAACATTATTTTCGTTAATGCTCCATTTGTATGCCACACGAGGCGTAAATATGTTTCCATGAACAGAATTGTAATCATACCTGAAACCGGCAAGGAACTTATGCTTTGGCGACAATGTGATTTCGTCCTGAACAAAAAGACCAGGCAGCCAGGTGTTCTTTTTCAGGTCCTGATTCAGCCCTGTAGTGGCCGGTGTGTTGTCATCATAATAGGTATATCGAAGTGCTGCACCAAATAGCAGATCGTGATTCTGGACGCGCTTATCCCAGGTCAGCTGTGCAAAGCCGATCTTCTGTTCAGCAATATAGGAAGTTGTTCCATAGCGGCTGTCCTGATCGTGTTCATTGTAGGAAAAAGCCAGAAACAGCTTTTCTTTTACAGGTAACTGATAATTTCCGATCAGTTCCCAGCGATTGGTATAAATGCTTTCCCCGTATACCTGATCGCCGCCTCTGTATGACTTGTTCCACTGCATTTCTCCGCCCCAGCGGTCCTCGTAAACATATCGGCCACCCAGCGTGAATATCCGTTTATCCTTTCTGTTAAAGCTCCACTTTTGGAAAACAGAAATCCTGTCCTGCAGCGTAACGTCTGTAAAATTATCATGGTTATGATCTACAGGGTTTCCGTATTTAAAATAATTGATACCGGTAAGCACATCGGCCTTGCTACCTGCCTTGAACTTAAAGCCAACATCCGTATTCAGCTCCGCGTAGCTGGTGGTAAATATATCGGCGGAGAACAAAGGTGCATTTTGCGGTTTTTTGGTAATGATGTTGATTAGGCCGCCGACAGCCTCGCTGCCATACAATGAGGATGCCGGCCCTTTTACAATTTCAATCTGCTCGACAAGCGCATTCGGTATTCCTGAAAGGCCGTACACGCTGGATAAACTGCTCACTATGGGCATCCCGTCAATCAAAATCATTGTATAAGGACCCTCAAGTCCATTGATATGGATGTCGCCGGTATTGCAGATGTTACAGTTCAGCTGTGGCCTGACCCCGTTTACATTTTGTAATGCTTCAAAAATACTGGGTGTAGGATTTTTTCTGAAATAGGCCTGGGTGTAGACCTCAACCGGAACCGGGCTCTCGAGTCTTTTCACCTCCTTTAATGTACCCGTAACTACCACCTCGTCCAGATCATTTTCAAAATTACTAAGGTCGAAATCCAGTTTAACAGCCTCATTCTGCCTGACTACAACCGATTTAATTATCTTTCTGAACCCCACAGCTGCGGCCTGAACTTTATAATCACCGGGCAACAGATCGCTAAAAAAATAATTTCCTGCGCTGTCCGTTTTTGCGCTGTTGAAAGTTCCCTGTAAACTGATATTGATATCTGCTAAAGGTCTGCCCTTTGAAACAACTGTTCCATTAATCCGCGTAGTTTGGGCCAAAGCAGCAAACGGGCATAAAGTAACAAGAAAGAAAATAGAGGTTATAACATGCCTTTTCATTTATCTAATTTAAAATTCAACTACGCAAAACTACATAAGTTAGACTAATCTAACAAATGTAATTCGATAAATTGTAAAATGTTTATAAAGCAATGCATTCTGATTGCCTGAATAATTGTTTAAGACAACATTTTCACATAAGTTTGTGCATGCTATCTTATACCGAAGAAAACTACTTGAAAGCACTATTGATGCTTGGTCTGCAGAACGAGGAAAGGCCTGAAGCAGGAACCAACGAAATGGCGGCCCATCTAGGCGTAAAGCCAGCAACTGCTACGGATATGCTTAAAAAGTTAAAAGAGAAGGAACTGGTTACCTATCAAAAATATGGTAAGATCCTTTTAACGGATATGGGCAGAAAGAAAGGGATAGCGATCTTAAGAAAGCACCGGCTATGGGAAACCTTCTTATACGAAAAACTGGATTTTAGCTGGGATGAGGTTCATGAAGTTGCTGAACAGCTGGAGCACATACAATCCGAAAAACTGGTAAACAAGCTGGAAGAATTCCTTGAATTCCCAGAATTCGACCCGCATGGCGACCCCATCCCTAAAGCCAATGGCGATATTCCTGTCGTTCATAAGATCTTGCTATCAGACGTAAAGGCTGAGGAAGCATGCCAGGTCGTGGCTGTTAAAGATACATCGGCATTATTCCTTCAGTACCTTGAAAAACTAAACATTACCATAGGCACTAAAATTAAGGTACTGGAGGTCATAGATTTTGATGGCTCCCTGAATATCCAAATAGGAAACGCTCCGGCTAGGAGCGTTTCTATG
>CAMLDJ010000407.1 GCA_946478755.1 uncultured Pedobacter sp.
TTCCGTATTATACGCTCTTCGTTTATGGAGCAGGGAGCAGGCAGGATTGACAGGGTGCAGGGAGCAAACAGCAAGCAATAGTTAGTAAGGAGTCAGCGTATTACCAGTAATTGTGTAGTTGTACGTAGATTGGCAGATTTTAAAATTGTAATGATCTCAATATGATTAAAATTTATCATAATAACAGGTGCAGTAAAAGCAGGTGTGCATTGGTTGCACTGGAAGAGAGTGGAAAGGAATATCAGGTGATTAATTACCTGGAGACAGTACCAACAGCTGATGAATTGCGTACCATTATTGAAAAGCTGGGCATTAAAGCTCATGACCTCGTCCGTAAAAATGAAGCGGTGTACATTCAGGAGTATAAAGGAAAAGAGCTATCGGATGAAGCCTGGATTGAGGCAATGGTAGCACATCCCATACTCATAGAGCGGCCGATTATAGTTGACGGTGACCGGGCCGTAATTGCCAGACCGGAAGAAAAGATCAATGAAATTCTTAAATGAGCCTGATTTAGCGTCGGAGATGCGGCATTCTAAGCTGTAAAGCTTATGGTTTGTCAAGCTTGAGGGTTTGTGGCAGTATTTTAATAAAAAAGCCAAATGTTGTGAGCCGACATGCAAAGATTTTGCCCTTCAGCAAAAGATTTGGCGAGGCGAACAATTTTTGGCTTTTTTAAGAACGGCAGTCCTTAATTAAAGCTTATACTGATTAAAGCACAAGACACCACCAGAAAACGCCAGATTCCCTAAAAATTTGGTTTCAATACATACTTGTCATAGAACCTGAAAATGTGTTCCGCTGCTTCTTCAGCCGTGTCAACCAGTCTGAAAAGATTTAGATCTTCTGCATGGATGTTGTGCTCTTTCTGTAACATCGTACCCTTAATCCATTCTATTAAGCCGCCCCAATATTCCTTTCCAACCAATACAATCGGGAAACGCGCCACTTTACCCGTCTGGATCAGCGTAATAGCTTCAAATAACTCGTCCATAGTGCCCATTCCGCCAGGCAATACAATAAAGCCCTGGGAATACTTCATGAACATGACTTTCCTAATGAAAAAGTAATCAAATTCCAGGAGCTTATTGTGGTCAATATACTTGTTATGGAACTGCTCAAAAGGCAATTCAATATTGAGCCCTACCGATTTACCCCCATTCGTATGCGCGCCTTTGTTTCCGGCTTCCATAATCCCGGGGCCACCCCCTGTAATTACCCCATAGCCGCGTTCAGTCAATAAGCGGCCGCATTCAACAGCTATTTCATAATATTTGTTGGTTTCTGCAGTTCTGGCCGATCCAAAGATGGATACACAGGGACCTATTTTCGCCAGTTTCTCAAAGCCGTCAACAAATTCGGCCATTATTTTAAAGATCTGCCAGGAGTCGGTAACTTTTATTTCCTGCCAGTTTTTGTTTTCGAAAGCGCTTCTTATTTTCTCTTCACTTGTCATTCCGTAGGTATTAATATTAGAACCTGGTCTGGGTTGTAGCTGTTCTACCCGTGATCCAAAGCAGTGCAAATGTAATCAAACCATTCAATATGATGAGCTCAAATCCCAGTGCATAGCCAATCCAATTTACAGAATTTGTATCGATTATAAAGCACAGCGCCGGCGAAAGCAAACAGATATAAGGCACCAGTTTGTCATTCACCGCTCTTCTGGTCAGCATTCCCAAGCCAAACAGACCAACCAGGGGTCCGTAAGTATAGCCGGCTGCCTTAAAAATTGCATTGACCACCGAGTCGTCGTTGATGATTTTAAACACCATGATCACCAGGACCATCAAAACGGAGAAGCCTATATGGACCAGGTGTCTTTTTCGCACCAGGCCAGGTGAATTCTGGTCGGCTTTTTTATCAAAATGCAAGAAATCTACACAAAAAGACGTGGTCAGTGCGGTTAATGCCGAGTCTGTCGTTGCAAATGTAGCCGCTGTTAATCCCAGCATAAAAATAACCCCTGGAATTACATTCAGGTGGTTTAGCGCGATCTCCGGATACAGGTGATCGGGCGTTTTTAAAGCGGCAACATCGATTCCGTTATTGGCAGCGAATAAATACAGCAAAGCCCCTACACTCAGGAAGAAGATATTCATGATCACAAATACCAACGTGAAAGTGAACATGTTTTTCTGCGCCTCACCTATGGTTTTCATGCTCAGGTTCTTTTGCATCAGATCCTGATCTAAGCCGGTCATGGCAATCGTTACAAAGACCCCGCCTAAGAACTGCTTAAGGAAGTGTGTCTTACTGCCAAGGAAATCTTCCCAGAAGAAGATCTTTGAGTAGCTGCTGTTTTTTACCGTTTCAAAGGTTCCCGCAAGGTCCAGGTTTAGTGATTTAGCAATAAATATGATCGATAAGACAACGGAAAGCAGTAAAAAAACGGTTTGCAGGGTGTCCGTGATGATGATGGTTTTTAATCCTCCCTTATGGGTGTAAAGCCATATCAGCACCAGACAAATGACAATAGTTAACCAGAACGGTACATTCCAGGCATCGAAAATGAATTTCTGGAGTACAATAGCAACCAAATAAAGTCTGAATGCCGAGCCGATCGTACGGGACACCAGAAAGATGACTGCGCCTGATTTATAACTCCAGAAGCCCAGGCGCCGTTCCAGGTAGGTATATATGGAGATGATATTTAACCGGTAATATAAGGGCAATAATACGGTTGCAATGATGATGAAACCTACGGCATTGCCCAATATGAACTGGAAGTAACCAAAATCACTTTTGCCGACTGCCCCCGGAACCGATATAAAGGTTACGCCCGAAAGTGCTGTTCCGATCATTCCAAAAGCGACCAGGTACCATTTCGAATTTCTGTTGGCAATAAAGAAAGCTGCGTTGTCAGAGTTGTTTCTGGAAGTGAAATACGCTACGCCAATTAATACTGCGAAATAGCCAAGGAGAAAGGATAAAAGAATAATCGGACTCATATGCTGGTTAATTAAGCTGATAAATGTAAGAAACGCACAGGAGTTTACCGGTATAAAACACAATAAAATTGTTAATCTATTTATTTAAATTTGTAACATGAACTTTTCTTCTAAACTGCTTGAAGACGCGGTAAATGAATTTTCAAAGTTGCCCGGTGTTGGGCAAAAGACTGCGTTAAGGCTGGTATTGCACCTGCTAAATAAGGAACAGGAAGAGGTTGAGCATTTTGGAAATGCGGTGATCAGGCTTAGAAAAGAAATCAAGCACTGCAGCATATGTCATAATATTTCCGACAACCAGATCTGCGAGATCTGTTCCGCAAATAAGAAGGATAAAGAGGTGATCTGTGTGGTGGAAGATACCAGGGATGTAATGGCGGTTGAAAATACAGGTCAGTATTTTGGCGTTTATCATGTGCTTGGGGGATTGATCTCACCTATGGATGGAATAGGACCATCCGATCTTTTTATTGATTCGCTCGTTCAGCGGGTGGCTACCACCCCGGTAAAGGAGATTATTTTGGCCTTAAGTGCCACCATGGAAGGAGATACCACGCTCTTTTATCTGTACAAAAGGCTTAAGGATTTTCAGATCCCCATCACTACAATTGCCAGGGGAATTGCTTTCGGTGGCGAGCTGGAATATGCGGATGAGATCACTCTCGGCAGGTCGATCGTAACCAGGGTGCCTTATCAAAACTCATTAATTAAATAACCCGTATGAATTTTAAGAATAAAGTAATTATCGTTACCGGTGCGTCATCAGGTATAGGAAAGGCATGTGCAGAAGAATTTGCAAAAAGGGGCGCGAACCTGGTACTGGCAGCCAGACAGTATGTAACATTATGTGAAATTACCGCTGATCTGGAAAAAAGATATGGGGTAAAGGCCGTAGCCATGCAAGCCGATGTAAGCAAAGAAGAAGATTGTAAAATGCTGGTGAAACAAGCTTTAATGACTTTTGGTAAAATCGATATCCTGGTCAATAATGCAGGGCTGTCGATGCGTGCACTTTTTGATGAACTCGATCTTTCAGTATTGAAAAACCTGATGGATGTGAACTTCTGGGGCACGGTTTATTGTACAAAATATGCCTTGCCTGAAATCCTTAAAACAAAAGGAAGCATAATAGGGGTGTCTTCCATTGCAGGCTACCGCGGGTTGCCGGGACGTACCGGATACTCCGCCTCGAAATTCGCGATGAATGGTTTTATGGAGTCCTTACGCACAGAACTGCTGAAAACAGGCGTTCATGTGATGGTGGCCTGTCCGGGTTTTACCGCCTCCAACATCCGGTTTACTGCCCTGGCTAAAGATGGAGCCTCACATGGGGAGACCAGTATGGAAGAAGGAAAGATGATGAGTGCCGGGGAAGTTGCCCGGACCATAGCCGATGGGATTGCTACACGCAGGCGCACATTGATCATGACCGGACAAGGGAAGTTAACGGTCTGGATCAATAAATTGCTGCCTGCACTGGCTGATAAGCTGGTATTCAATCATTTTACGAAAGAGAAAAATGCCCTGGTCAAATAATTTTTTTCAAGAAACATTTGCTCCTTTGCAAAAACAATTCCATATTTGCGCTAATGATACTAACAAACGGACTTAATAACTGGTGGTGGCACAACGCAAATGCGTAGTGTAACCCTG
>CAMLDJ010000408.1 GCA_946478755.1 uncultured Pedobacter sp.
CGGATTAGAAACATTAGGCTTAAACCAGGTTCGAGGCGATCGGCCCAGAATACCCTCGACGCCAAAAAACGCCCAACCTTCTATCCAGCTTACCGGAGAAAGGAAGGTTGTGCGGCCTACTGAGCGGAAATCCATCATCGAAAAGCCCCACCATTCGCCATTCGGCAGATCAACAATCCCTCCCTGGTGCATAGGCACCGAGGCAAAAAGCTGATCACTCCGTTTCAACATGCCCAGTTTTGCATCAGCAGCCGGCAAAGCAGAATTGAGCCACATATCTTTGGTTAGCCAGCCAAGTGAGGTGCCCATTGTTTCCTTTGCACTTACTACAGTAGTTTCATACGGACCGAAAATGTGAGTAGACCGGGCGCATTGCAAACGGCCATTATCGGCATTGGTGATGTAATATTTGTCTTTGATTTTATACAGGTGGTTTCCCTCGCCCATGGCATTTCCGCGTGGTATAATTACCCGGTCACTACCCTCCACAAAATCACTGAGATCGGATTTCAGTTCAATCAGTCTGATTTCACCAACACCATAAACCACATAGATTTTATCTCCTTCAAATAAAACGGAGAGGTCATAAATATGGCGCTTAAGCTGATGCTGTTTCCATGGTCCGGCCGGATTTGAAGCCGTAAAAACCTGTAATCCATGACGGTTTACATTGGAAAAGATATAAAAAACACCATTATGGTGTCTGATACAAGGTGCCCATATCCCCTGGCCGTAAGCTTCTTTGCCATTGGTCAGGTCAAATTCTTCTCCCAGGTTAAAACGGTCCATCGCGTAGCTGATCAGCTTCCAGTTTACCAGATCTTTGGAATGCAATATGGGCAATCCTGGTACGCTATGCATCGTTGTTCCTGTGAGGTAAAAATCATTCCCTACACGAACAATATCAGGATCCGAAAACTCATCATAAAAAAGCGGGTTGGTATAGGTACCGTTTCCGTTATCTGCCGTCCACGATTGTGCGTGGATTGCTGTGCCCAACAACAGCCCCAAGATGGTTAACATATAAATCCGCAGCTTAATTTGCGCTTCAAAACGAACGGCATGGCCTAACCCGGCCAATGGCTGTAAATGCATCAGCTTGCTATTGGCCATAATCATAATGAAGATAATCTACATCAATATAACCTCCTTTACCAGAAGGATTGTAATTATAAATGGCTATCCGGTCGCCACGGTAAGATCCCCATTGCAGTTGATAAGGCTCACCAAAAGCTTTAAACACCTTACCATCAACACTGTAACTAAAGGTGCTTTTACCATCCAACCCCCATACTGATCGTAACCAGATATCATTACCTTTAATTTCAGGGCCAGGCATGGATTGATTTTTGGTACTGAACACCAGTTTCTTCATCCGGCCAGCACATTCAAAACCAAGTGTTGCATATTGAGGAGCTCCAAAATGCGATAAACCAGCTTTTTGCCCATCAGCCATTTCACGGAGATCAAACTTTACGGTAACCGTATTTTTCGACGTGCGGTAAACCCTTTGGGTAATGGTATTGCCGGCAGAAAGGATATGGTCTTTCAACGGTTTAAAGGCATGTAAGCGCAACCAGCCTTTTCTTTCGGATAAAGACCATTGATCTTTTTTGGGCTGGTAGTTCCACTCCCATTGTGGCTGAACCGTTTTGGCATTAAAATCATCACTGCTTTGCGGATGTATTTTGCGGGTTGATTTTACCGGCATGGGTGCCGACCATACCATTTCTCCGATACCATTTGCATTAGGCTTTCCGATTACCGGCCAGCCATCCAGCCAGGTTACAGGCAGCAGACTTAAAATCCGCCCGGACCAATCGCCAGAACCGTGGTGGGTTAAAAAATACCATCCGCCGGTTTGGGTTTGTATCAATCCGCCCTGGTTGGGTTCGTTAAACTCAGGTTGCCCCTCACTCAGCTGTCGCGGTCCTTCGTAAGGTCCGTAGATATTTATAGACCGCTCCATCATTAAAACGCGGACATTATTGCGCACCTCACTAAAAAGGTGATAATAATAACCATTGATTTTATACAACTTGTTGGCTTCGCTACCATTGGATTGATAAATTACCCGATCTGAATCTTTAATCAGCGACTTGCCATCGGCCGTCATTTTAAAAAGATGAATTTTATAGCCATCCGCAAAGTGGGTTCCGATGAGGTAGCCCTGGCCATCTTCATCCCAGAAAGGGCAGCAATCATCCCAACCCTTTTTGGCCCACACGCGGTGTAAAGGTGTCCATGGTCCTTCAGGCTTAGCGGCAGAACTCATAAAATAACCTTCATCCGGATCGCCGAAATAAATCCAGAAACGGTTGTTGTGATAACGGATGGCGCCGGCCCAGATTCCTTTTCCATACCGTTTCATCTGGGTCCAGTTCATCGCAGACGAAATCACAGCGATATCTTCAACAGCATGCCCCAGTATCTGCCAGTTTACCAGATCTTTCGATTTTAGAATGACAAATCCCGGTGAATATTGAAAGGTGGAAGAGACAGCATAATAGTAATCGCCGACGCGGATGCAATCGATATCGCTGAAATCGCCAGGTAAAACGGGATTAAGATAAGTGCCATTACCCTGATCTCCCCAATGTGTCCAGTTGCCCCAGGTAGGTACCGGCACTGGCGACTGGGCAAAAAGCGGTTGAAGAGACAACAGTATCAGTAAAAAGTGAACCGCTAATATTTTAGCATTATTTTTTATTAATTTCATTATTATTTTAGCGTATTTGGATGTTAAAAGACAGGCCCCAGATATAGCGCATAACTTTTACTTGATTGATAATGGTAATTAATGTCTTGTTAAAATGCCTGTGCCTGACACCAAAATTTGTGTTATCATTGGGCAGAAGCAAAGCAATTACCTATACAATAGCCCCATTTATTTTAAACACATAGGCAATGGAACCTGGTGCTTGTTCAGGCAGCTTGATTTTTAATCCCTCTCCGGTTTGTTCAAATTCAATTGATCCGAGGTAACCTAATAAACTTACCTTTTGTATTTTATTGACTTTGTTTGATGCTAAGGTTTGTATGAGTGCCATCCGATCTGAAGGCCAGCCAAGCATGGCCGCGTATAAATCTTTGCCCTTAGTAGTAAAGCGGAAATCTTTAGCGCCAAATGTTGCACCGCCTTCATTAAACCCTTGTGCACTTAGCGGTTTTGCCGATGCAATGGCTGGGCCTTCGCCAAAGGAAGTCCATGGACGGCTACTGTAGATACATTCACTATTTCGCTGCATCCAACCGGTTATGCCTTCCACTACTGCCCGTTCTTTTTCATCTATAGTGCCATTGCCCCTCACCGGAATATTCAACATCAGGTTACCGTTTTTACTTACTACATCCAAAAGCATATGGATAACGGTTTTATCATCTTTGTACCTGTTATTGTCATAGACCGGACGATCATAATGCCAGGAACCAATACAGGTATCCGTTTGAAAAGGTTCTTTTTCAATGCCATTGGTTTGCCCCCTTTCAATATCCCAAACCATACATTTGCGCTGCTGTTCGTTTAATACTTTGCCGAACAACACCGCTTCCAGTTTACCATATTTCTTAATGCTTTGATTATACATGTGTGCGGCAATCCGTAACCCAACATCGCTGATCGGATATAATGGTAATACGGTATCATCAAAATAAATCACATCCGCTCCATATTTATCTAAAAGTTCGATCGTGCGTTTATAGAATTTTTCGCAATAAGCTTTTGAGGGTACCGAAACGCCATTGCCCCAGGCCCACTGGCTGTGGATCATGCCATTATTTTCACTGTTTTTACTCAGGGGATGTCTCTGGGCATAAAGTTCCTGTGGATCTTCGCCCGCCCACCATTTTCCTGCACCGTCGGCTTTAATTATGTTTCCATCGTATGGGATACCGGCCATCGGTCCATTTTTATCAGCACGTTGTGCCGTTTCCATCCAGCTCCAGGCATGCGCTGCATGAACACTCACACCAAACCGGAGGTCGTGGTTTTTAGCCGCCTTCGCCCAACCGCCGATAATATCCTTTTTAGGGCCTATCCGGGTTGAATTCCATTTCTGATGTGTGCTGTTGAACATATCAAGATTGTCGTGGTGGTTGGCCATGGCCATAAAATATTTGGCACCTGCTTTTTTATAAAATCCGACCAGTTCTTCAGGATCCCATTTATCAGCCTTCCACTCGTTAATCACATCTTTAAAGCCAAATTTAGAAGGATGACCATATTTTTCTAAATGATATTTATATTTATGACCACCTTCCATATACATTTCGCGGGCATACCAATCGCCAAATTCAGGCTGACACTGTGGACCCCAATGTGCCCACATCCCAAATTTGGCATCGCGGAACCATTCTGGTGATTTGTATTGGCTCAGCGAATCCCAGGTGGGTTTAAATGGACCAGCTGCATAAGGCGCATTAAGCAGTTGACCTGCATAACTTCTGGACAGGTATAATGATGATAAGCTCAGGGCCATACCTTTAATCAAACTTCTTCTTTTCATATTGGGTTGTTTTTTTGCATAGCGCTATATATCGTCATTATAATTATTCCTATATCCTTACCTAT
>CAMLDJ010000409.1 GCA_946478755.1 uncultured Pedobacter sp.
GCCCAGTTCCCGCGTATTCACCAGCATGTCCTCCAGATTCCTGTTCGTCAATATCGCATAATTACAGGTGACACTATACTTTTCAACATCAAAATAAACGGTTCCATTTACCTCATAAGCATAACCATTGGCTATGATTTCCTTAATCATCTCAATCTGCTCGGTAATGTGTCCGGTTGCGGTAGGCTCGATGCTTGGCGGAAGCGTGTTGAACATTCTCAATACTTCATGGAAGCCAAGTGTATATTTTTGCACGATCTCCATGGGCTCCAGCTGCTCCAGCTTTGCTCTTTTCGCAAACTTGTCATCCCCTTCATCGCGGTCCCCTTCCAGATGGCCTGCATCTGTAATGTTACGCACATACCGGACCCGGTATCCAAGGTATTTTAAATATCTGAATATTAAATCGAAGGAAATGAAAGTACGACAATTTCCGAGGTGCACATCACTATAAACGGTTGGCCCGCAAACATACATGCCCACATTGGGCGGGTTTAGCGGTTCAAAATGTTCTTTTTTTCGTGTAAGGGTATTGTACAGGTGTAGGCCTTTATCCATGATCCAAAGGTAAAAATTTTAGGGGTTTAATCTTAAATCGCTGCGAACGGGAAAATGATCTGACAATTTAGCTTCAATGATGTGGTAATTGATCACATCTATGGTTTTGGTGGTGGCTATATAATCGATCTGAAAATTGGGAAACTTTCCGTTATAGGTTTTTCCAAACCCCGTTCCTTGTTCTTTGAAGGCATTTTTTAAGGTTTTGGTCATTTGTGTGACTGCGTAGGAGGCCGGTGTGTCATTAAAGTCGCCAGCCACAATATACGGCGTTTCACATGTTTTCATGTGCGCTTTCATCACGTCCACCTGAGCGCTACGTTTCAGGAAAGCGTTTCTTAGCATCACCAATATTCTTTTCGAGGGATAGAGTTCGGGTTCCATCTTTCTCTTAACCTGGTCAATATATTGATAGTCCTGCTTATCAAATGATATGGATTGCAGATGAACATTGTATACCCGCAGTATCTTTTTACCGATCAGCACATCAACAAAAATGCTTTCATTTCCCCAGCCGCGCACGAAGGGGATCTCGCCCTTATTTTTTATCGGGTATTTGGAAAAAATGGCCAGCCCGGCGGCTTCATAGTTGTTCTCGGATGAGGGCACAAAATAATAGTGAGGTTTGTTTAAGATTCTTTTTAAACTGTCTGTAATATCGAAGGTTCCCTTTCTTCTCGTAAAGTATTCCTGGAAACAGATGATGTCAGGGTTTTCATTTGCAATGAGCTCCAGCATCTGCTGTTTTACAGGCTCCACATTTTCCTGCCCAAATGGTTTAAAGCTATGAACATTATAGGTCATCATACGAATCAGCTCCACATCAGTTTTAGGGCCTTTTCCAGCTTCACCACTAAGTCCGAATGTAGCCGTCACTGTATTCCAGCCAATCCCGACCAGCAGCAGCGTAGCGAGGGCAAACGTCCATTTTCTACGCAGGCACCACCAAATGATCATCAGCAAATTCAGCGCCAGAAAAAATGGATAAGCGAGGCCAAAAAAGGCGATGAGCTGGAAATCCCGCGGATCAAATCTTCCGGCAAGAAAACCAAGCACCAGGCCTATTGCGAAGGCAATGGCGATCAGACGACTCAGTCTTTCTAAAAATGTGGGCTTAGTCTTCTTCATTAATTTTTACTGGCCTTAAACAAAGTTTCCTTTTCCTGTTTGTTAAGCTTATCATATCCCGTTTTGGAAATCTTGTCTAATATTCTGTCAATCTCTTCCTGATCAACACTGTCCGTTTGTTTTTTAGCATGGTATTTTCCAGATTCTTTTTTAACAACCTTTAACTTAGGTTTGCGCTTGAGTATGCTGCTCCAGTCTATCCCGCTTTTTAATAATTTGATATAGGCAAACCCCATCGCTGCTCCTCCGATGTGCGCAAAACTGGCACCAGCATCGCTCGAAGCGATGCCGATCAAATCCATTACCACATAGGCCATGGCCAGGTATTTTAATTTTACATCTCCAAAGAGCAGCAAGCGCATGCTATAATCAGGCAATAAGGTAGCTGTAGCTACAATAATAGCCATCACAGATGCGGAAGAGCCAATAACGGTTGCACCTGCAACAAATGGCGCAAAAACAGGGAAGATATTATAGGCCAGCAAATAAAGCAATGCGCCGGTAATGCCACCAGTCAGGTATAAAAAATGAAACTGCCGCGGCTTTAAAAAGTCAAGAAAAATGTTGCCCATCCAGAAGAGCCATAGCATATTGAACAGCACATGGAAGAATCCACCGTGAAAAAACTGATAAGTAATGATGGTATAGAATCTGTAGGGAAGTTTTTCCAATAATGTGGGAAAGCCAAAATATTCCCTGATCAGGCCATCAGACACAAGGCTGCTTTTACCGGACAAAAAGAACGGAATATTGAGCAGGGTTAAAACCACAAAAATCAGGACATTAATCCCTATATAAAAGAATACAGGATTACCTGATTGGAATACTTTATACTTTAAATCTTTAAACAGGCTGTTATTCATAATAGGTATAAAATCTATCGTTGTCCTTATCTTTCCAAAGCTTAACTAAAATGAAACCAATTAATGCTCCTCCCAGGTGAGCGTAATGCGCAACGGAATCTCCTTGAACGCGGGCCACTCCCATACTTAACTCAAAAATAATATAAACTGGGATAATATATTTAGCTTTTATTGGAATTGGTATAAACATAATATACATTTCCGTATTTGGATAGAGCATCCCGAAGGCAACGAGCAGACCGAAGATCGCCCCGGAAGCACCAAGCATGGGGCCGGTGTAAATACCCTGCAGGGTCTCCTGCTGACTTAAAGTCAAATTTGACAGCTGAAACAGGTGCTCTCCGGGTATGGCCGTCCCTACAATCTGATATACTTCAAAAGCCTGAACAGCCCACTGCAGTCCCAAAGCACCCAAACCGGTGATCAGATAAAAGTTCAGGAACCGTTTTGCCCCCCAGCGGGATTCGAGAACCCCTCCAAACATAAACAAGGCAAACATGTTGAAGAAAATATGCGTAAAGCTTGAAGGACTATGCATAAACATATAGGTTACCGGCTGCCAGATCTTAAAGAAGGGGGAATCAAAGTAAAATACAGAAAGCTTCTCTACCAGTAAATAATTTCCCTGATGGTCTCTGAACATGAACATTGCCGCAAACACGATCACGTTGATGATCAATAAATTCTTTACTACCGGAGGTATATGGATGTTATTCATTGTCTATTTATCAAATTTTTTATCCAGTTCTGCTAAACCAATGGTTTGGATAACTGGTTTACCACTCATGCTAAAGTTCGGCGTTTTACAAGCAAAAAGCTGTTCAATCAGCGTATTCATCTCTTCCTGTCCTAAAACCGTACCACTCTTTATCGCGCTGTTCCTGGCCATGCTCCTGGCCAAGGCATCTCTCTTATCTAGTTTCAATTCCTGTTGCGAGTTTTTAAATCCTTCTATCAAGTGCTCAAACAACTGTGTTTCATTGATATTGCTTCCACCCAGATCAACTGGAATCCCTTCAATAACCAACGTATTTTTCCCAAATTCCCTTACTTCGAAACCCAGACTTTTGATGTCCTCCAATAAGCTTTTTGCCAATTCGTAGTCGTTGGGACTTAAGGTAACTGTTTGCGGAAATAAACTTTGTTGGGAAGCGCCCTTTCTATCTTCCAGGTGCAGGGTAAAACGCTCGTACAATATTCGCTCATGCGCGGCCTGCTGATCGATCAGCATCAGCCCAGACTTGATCTGAGAAATGATGTACCGGTTATGCAGTTGCATCAGCTGCTTTTGCACCGGGCTGAACTGATGTTCTTTTCCCTCATCCGGCAAGTCAAGCGCAGATTGTTCTGCGGGAACATGGTTGGCTATTTCGTACAGTGAGCCCCAGTTCTTAGTACTTGGCGACATCTTGCCGGCGCCCCCTCCATAGCTTTTCGGAAAGCTGGCATAGGCAGCTTCTCTTGTTTCCACCGGTCTTTCGGCCGCAAAAGGATTAAAGTCCGGATTAAAGCTGATGCTTGGCGGAACGATCTCTTCTGGTGCCTTATGGGTAATCATCCCGCTGAAGCCGGTTTCCTGATCAAAATCTATGGTCGGGCTGATGTTAAACCTGCCCAAAGACCTTTTTACCGCTGAATGCAATATGGCATATATGGACTTCTCGTCTAAATATTTGATCTCTGTTTTTGTAGGATGTACATTCACATCAATATTGGCAGGGTCTATATCGATAAACAGCACATACAATGGGAAATGATCATCTGCCAGCAGTTCTTCATAGGCCCTGTTCAGCGCATGATTCAGATAAGCGTCTTTAATAAAACGGTTATTCACAAAAAAAAACTGCTCTCCCCTGGTTTTTTTGGCAAACTCCGGCTTACCAATATACCCCTTCAGGTTGATAATGCTGGTTTCTTCTTCGACGGGAATCAGACGCTCGTTATAATTATTACCAAACAGGTGGATGATACGTTGCTTTAATATAGAGGAGGGCAGGCGGTAAA
>CAMLDJ010000410.1 GCA_946478755.1 uncultured Pedobacter sp.
ATAAAATTCAGGTTTCTTGTATTGATCCCGATGTCCACGACAGACTGGGTAAGGAAAGGCAAGATCAACTGTAAGAGACTCCCAACGCCAAGACCGACTAAGATCTGGACCACCAATGCTCTATGCGGCTTTAGGTAACCAAGCAGATAAGAAAGATCTAATTGTTTCGCACCATCTCCCTGTTGCTCATAGAATTCCGGCGTGGGGGTAATAATTAGCCCAAACCCGTCAAGACTGCCATCATAAGCTTTTCCAATCCAGTATTGCATCAATTCACTTTCAGAGTACGTTATCAGCCCATTTCCCGGGTCGGCAACATAATACCGGCCATTCTTTATCTTATAAAGTACCACAAAATGGTTTTTATTCCAATGCAATATAATCGGGAGCTCAACTTCATTTAAAAGTTCAATGTCCAGACGTGCGCCGTTAGCCCTGAAGCCAATCTTCTCTGCCGCCTCGCTGATGCCCAAAAGCGAAACACCCGCACGGTTGATACCAGAGAGGTCTCGCAGCTTTTGCAGGCTAAAGTTTTTGCCATAATGCTTCGCTATCATGCGCAGACATGTCGGGCCACAGTCCATTTGATCGGGCTGCTGGTAGTAGACGAAGGACTTCAATATAGGGTAGTTTACAGGTAAATAAAACTTAAAATAAACGTTTGTAAGGACGTGCGATCATCATTTGGGAAAAAGCTCCTGGAGCTTCTTTTCCAGCATCTCACCTCGCAGGTCCTGCGCAATGACCTTTCCTGTAGGATCTACGAGAAAATTTGATGGAATCGCTGTGACGCCGAAAAGTGATTTAGCCCTTTCATCGAAATCACTGACATTCGACCATAAATCTATACCATCTTTGTGCACGGCAGTGATCCACTTATTCCTGTCTCTTTCGTGATCAAGGGTCACGCTTAAAATATCAAAGCCTTTCAATTTATATTTTTGGAAAGCTTTAATCAGAGCGGGATTTTCATCCCTGCATGGACCACACCAGCTCGCCCAGAAATCCAGCAATAGATACTTTCCTTTGTAATCTGTCAGCGCAATCCCTCTTTTCCCTGTTGTATCCTGCAAAACAAGATCAGGTATTTTTTCCTGTACTTTTACGAATGCTTTTGCTTCAACAATTTTAACAGACAATATCTTCGCAGAAGGGAAACTTTTTATTCCTGTATCAAGCGATTGATAGAGTGAACGGATAAAATCGGGCTTAGACTTTATTCTTGGAGACGCGATTGGCGTCATCGCATATTTCCAAAGGGCATATAACCCAAGTGGCGATGATTTATACTCGAGAGCATTTTTTTTATATACGTTTTCTTCAATAACAGTAGCAAGGGAATCTTTTAATCGGGATATTTCACCTTCGACCTGTTCAATTGACCTGTTTTCATAGCTAACATTTTTGAGTAAGGAATCCCTTTTAGATTTAATGGAACGCTCCTGCCTTTCCATTTCCAAAAATTGCCGGGTGATAGATGTTTTGTTCCTAATTTCGGGCCGTAAGCCATCTTTAAAATAGAGCTCTTGTGTGGAAGGTCCCGTCCAGAAACTTATCGACGTTGACTTCGATTTTTTCCAATGAAAAATAAAGCTGAGGAGCATCGGTTCCTCCAGATCCATCGCAAAAGACAGTTTACCACCGCTAATGCCGCCAGTATCATATCTCGTGGGAGCACCGCTGATGGTATTGATCACAACACCTATCTTTTGAACAGAGTCCTGCAAATCTCTTAAATCCGCAGTGACGCTCAAAGAACCTTGATTACTTGGCTGAGCAAATAAAAATGGTGATTGGAAATAGATCAGGAAACATAACGTTAATAATCGCATGCTACTTACTTATTTTGCAAAAAGGCGGTCCATTCTTTTCTTTAATTCGACTCCCTGCCTAGTCTCTCTTAATTTTGGGGAAAGCAATTGATAATATATCCTGGGATCTCTACCCTGAGCCTCAAGCCGTTGACGCAGGGGAAGTTCGTACATCATTACAACAGCTTGTACCTGAAGAAGACTCATGGGTGAATCGGGATATTTTTTAAAAAATCCAGCTTCTTTATCATTATCTAACATCTGGTAATATTCTTCCATTTCTTTGGTCAGCTTCCCATCCTTTGTAATGCTTGCAGATCCTACAGAATCCTTATTCTTTATTTCGAGGGTTATATCTTCCACAACGATATGACGTGCCTTTACAGACCAGATGCCCTCCCTTACCTTGGAAATTGTTTCCGGCATTGTGATGTTTGCCCTATCATCAACGAAAATATACGCAGTCTTTAAAATATCATCACCCAAGTCAACTGTCCCCCTGAATTCCGCAGACCCATCTTTAACCGGGACAATCACGAACTTTCCCGGATCTTCAGTCGAGCTCAGATTTTTAGGCATTGCTAAATAAGCATACTTGGCCTTAACATTAGCCCCCAGGAGTGCCTTGACATGATAGTTGACCATTTGGCCACACGTGACAATAGGCAAGAGCAACAGGAAGAGGATTTTGATATATTTCATATTACTTATAATTTATTTATTAAGGTAGGAAAAATAACAGGTCATGCGACCTGTTATTTTTTTTAATTTAAGTAGTTGAAACGGCACTGCACACACGATCTGCTTGATCTAAACTTATTCCGTACGCAAGGCTGCAATTAAAACAGATTTCGTAACTGTTCCAATTACCAGTTGCGCATACATTTCCTCCGCTTACATTTTTCATCTCAACTTTGCTGAGCAACTTTACTTTTTTCATTTTTTAAAGGTTTAGGTTGTTTGCCCTCCGGAAGTGAAAGCGCACACACGAGCCGCTTGTTCTGGAGCTGTTCCGTACAGAATGCTGCAATTATAGCAGATATCATAACTGTTCCAATTACCTGTTGTACATACATTTCCACCGGTTACATTTTTCATCTCAGCTTTGCTGAGTAACTTTACTTTTTTCATTTTTTAAAGGTTTACGTTGTTGTAAATATTTTTGTCGTCCATCACGCAGGAGCAACTTCAGCGATGCAGGTAAACGCCGGCATTCGTTTTTCGGACAGCTTCGTTGCAACTTATCTGCCCTTTTTGCGCAAAAATTTCTTTCAACTTCGATTCGCTATGTCTCTATCAGATATTTCAGTTCAGAAGAAATCTGAGATCTTCAGGACTATATACACTCGGCAACTTATAACCGTTTATGAGAATGGTCGGCGTAAAAGTAATATCCGCCATTTCACACCACTCTTTTTGTATTTTCCTCACATTGTGACTGTTATCATTGTCAGCTATTGGATATTTAACAGACCAGTTTTCATAGGTTTCTTTTTTCGAATACCAGTGTGCCAACGCCTGTCCAGCAAGCTCCTTGTCATCTGCTAAGGTCAGTGCCGATAAATGCCGCGCGGCTTTCGTGCGAAAATCATCATCCCGGTCGGGTGTTGAAAAAAGGACTTTTACCAGTATATCCTTTTTAGTTTTCAATAAGTCTTCCATAAGGGTGTGTGCTTTAGCACATGGATCACAGTATGGATTGCTGACCATAGTAATTACTGTTGAAGCGGTTGGATTTCCCAATAAAATAGGAAAAAGCTCATCACCGACTGCATATCTAGGCTGGCTGGTTAAAACCTGTCGGAACAGGAAAGTATTATATTTAAACTTATTCAATTGTTGCTTGAACGGTCTCACTGCTCGCTTAAATGATATTTTCAACAATGACCATACGACAATGGGCGTCAAAAAAGAAATGGGCAGCATATATAAGAGCGCTACGTCAAATGTTTTACCGAAAGAATGAAAACTCACATTCACCAGAAACTCAGCCCAAAGCACAATTTGGATAAGAGAGCATAAGATACACCACTGCTTATTCCAAAACTGGTAGCTTATTGACCAGATGGTATACGGTAACGCGAGCACATTCAACCATCCCAGTAAACCGATAGAAGAAGGATATATCAGCAATAGTAAGAACGAGCCCGTAAAATAATATAATCCGATCTCACTCCAGCTCAACCAGGAAGACAATTGCGCGAACTTCGATTTTAAGATGGTATCACAACCGCCCTTACCGCCTAGGCTGCATAGATTTTGTACAAATGAATTTCTTGGGTTTACACGCTGGATAAGCAATAACATGCTAATTGCGCAGCCAATACATTTGATCAGGCACACAGCGAGATAACCTTCTGAAAAAGAATGAGAAATAATTGTTAATCCAAGGATTGAAAGTCCTAAAACAAAAGCAGCAGGATAAAGCATTTTTTGTAGAAAACCAAATACATACTGTCCCAGATAGCCCTCCTCACCGCTCCGATCGGTTTTTTCCGCGTAAAGTGCAACCCCATCCCATCTTTCAAGAAAAATATTTTCATTCATTAAAGCATGTTTCTGGTATTCATCGCTATAATGGACATGCTCTCCTTCAATACGATGTACAAGGATAAACCTTCCGCCCTGCTCCGGGAAATGTGCTGTAAAAGGAAATAATAGGTCATCACGGTGTATATTTCGGAGAAACTGACCATGTGATTCCGTGGCAAACAGACCACCTGAAT
>CAMLDJ010000411.1 GCA_946478755.1 uncultured Pedobacter sp.
AACAAGCTGTTCATGCTTCGAGAATGTGGATACCTCTTCTAAACCTTTAATTTCTCTAAATAATTGGCATTGTTTCATGCAGAAAGACGATAAACTAGTTAAGAGTTTGGTGTATAATCCATAGATTGACATTCGCCATGGCGTGCAAGCTACCATGGCGAATGTCAATTTTATTTATAGTCAGGGTTTTGGATAAGAACGCCTGCACTCTTATCAATTTCTGTTTGCGGAAGAGGCCATCTGTAAAATTTGTCTTCAAAATGATAAGACACAGGGCTGTCAGTTATCTTGTTTAGCACATCACCGGCCTTATGCCACCTGATGAGGTCATAATGTCTCAAGCCTTCAAATGCAAGTTCAATACGTCTTTCATGACGAATTCTTTGCTGCATTTCATGCTGTCCATAATCATCAGGGAAAGGAGGCATTCCTACTCGCTCTCTTAACTCCCTCATGGCCTCATAAACGGTGTCATCGGGGCCTGATATTTCGTTTTGAGCTTCAGCATACATTAACAGTACTTCGGCATATCTCAAAATAACTGCGTCTTGCTGACTCAAAGTTGAAAATCCGAAAGGAATATTATTCGGTTCGAGGAACTTCATCACCCCATAACCCGTAGGACGAGGGTTTGATGGGTGGTGTACTTTACCATTACCAAAGTCGACAAAATCTACAAATACAGTTTTTCTCAGTCTAGGATCACGGTTGTTAAATGGGTTGTCTAAATCGGTCAGCGGAGAAGTTCCGTAAGGAAGGCCATCTGTGCATTCGAAATCATCCACCAGGTTCTGCAAAGGTGAAGAAGCTACCCAATCCCCATAATACATATCCCATGCCGCAGTATTGGTCGGTGCCAGGAAGTTGACCGAGAAGATAATTTCAGTGTTGTTTTTCTGTGTAGCGTCACGAAATACATCCTCGAAGTTCGGACTTAGCTTGTACTGTTTCATAATTTCCAGGCAAAGGTCTCTGGCTTGTGTTAAAACAGCAAGATCAGGTGTACCTGTATCCCCATACCCCGAGAACATCAATACACGGGCCTTCAACGCCATCGCAGAAGTTGCTGCTGCATGTCCTCCATTACTGTAATAAGGTTTCGGGTTCAAATTGGCTATACCGTAATCCAGGTCTTCAATGATCTGGTTTAATATTTGTGCCCCAGGCACCTTCGGTTGTTTCTGATTGCTAAGTTCCAGTGGTTCCAGCACGAGTGGCACATCCCCATAAATGCTGTACAACTGGAAATAGAAAAAAGCTCTGATAAAACGGACTTCAGCCTGGTAACTCTTTCTATCGGAATCAGTGATATCTGAACCGGTATAAGCCTCCAGGTTCTTCAGCAGTAAATTGGCCCTGGTAATGCCTGTATAGCTGTCGTTATAGATGCCGGTTTCATAGCCGCCGGTTGTCGGGTTTAGATTTCCCTGCAGGATATCATTTGCACTACCGGAATTAAATTGGTTATAGCCATTGTCCGATAAACCGTCCCTAAAAGCCATGCCATAGGAAAAGGCCTCACCTTGCAGCGTGGAATAAACTGCAGCCAGCGCTCTGTCGAAATCCCCTTTTGATTTGTAGAAGTTGGCTGCCGCAATCTGATCGAGGGGGTTCAGTTCGAGTGATTTTTTACACGCAGCGAGTGAGAGACATGAAATTAATATAGAGGTTATAATACGAGTTTTCATAATGCGAGTTAAAAAGTTACATTCAGACCGAAAGAATAAATTTTGTTTTGCGGGTACTGCACCAGGTCGCCACTTCCATAACGCTCTGGATCAAGCCCCTTGAAATTGGTGGCAGTGAAAAGGTTATCTCCTGAAAAATATACCCTCAGACGTTCGATACCAATACCACTGGTCAATTTGGCTGGAATTGTATAACCCAGCACCACATTTTTAAGTCTTAAATAAGAAGCATCCTGCAAAAAGTAGCTGGAAGCCCTCGAAAATTTCTGTGGAGCACTCCAGCCCCAATAGATGCGCGGCATAGTTGCCGAAGGATTTTCCGGTGTCCAGCGGTCTGCCCAGTCTGTTGTTGGCGGTGCCCCTTGTACAAACGGCGTGACACCCCAGCCCGACACATAGGACTTAGAGCCTTCAACACCCTGGAACCTGGCGGAGAAGTCAAAGCCTTTAAAATTAGCTCCTACATTAAATGAATAATTGAGCTTAGGGAAAACGCCGCTAATGAGCGTCCTGTCATTGGCATCGATCTTGTCATCCCCATTTACATCACGGTACTTTAGGTCACCCGGAAGGGTATTATCGTTAAATTGTTTTGGGGAACTCGCCACTTCCTGAGCGGATTGAAAAATACCGATGGCATCCAACATATAAAAGCTGCCTACAGGCTGACCTTCAAGCGAGGTGTTGTAATCATAGATCTCCTGCTGACCAAATTCCACCATTTTGTTATTGTAGTGATCCAGGTTTACACCAAAATTATAGCTAAGTCCACTTAAGGCTCCACCCTGTATAACATTGTTATAATTCAGGCCTAATTCGACACCTGTATTTTCAACAACCCCGTCGTTAATGATCGGTGCACCCAAACCTACAACGGCGGTGACCTGCGATTGTCTAAGAATATCGCTTGTTCTTTTCTTATACCAGTCAAAGGTTACATTGAAATTCTTAAATAAGGTGAGGTCAACACCAATATCAGTCATGGTAGTGGTTTCCCATTTGATGTCCGGATTGTTGAGGTTCCGTTGCGCAACGCCCGTAGATAAATTGGAATTATCAAAAGAATAGTTACCGGTAAGATCAAGCAGCGCCTGGTAAGGATACAATTTACCATAACCATCAACCACAATATTCTGGTTACCCAACTGGCCCCAGGAGCCCCGAATTTTGAAATTACTTAACCAGTTCAGATTAAGTTCCTTTACAAATTGTTCTTCTGTAACACGCCACCCTGCAGAAAAAGAAGGAAATACTCCCCATTTGTTTTTACCATAAAATTTCGAACTGCCATCATAACGCAAATTACCTTCCAGAAGGTAGCGGCCTTTATAATCATAATTCAACCGGCCAAAGTACGACATAATTGCCCATTGATTAGAGGTTCCGTTTGCGTTTTGAAGATCCGATCCTCCGGCGTTTAGTTCGAGCAGGCTTTCGTCTGCAAAGTTTTTACGGAAACCTTGTAAATAGCTGTATTTACTCTGCTCTATGCTGTAACCCGCCTGCGCTTTAATATTATGTCCGTTGAAATCATGGGTATAGTTTAAATAACTGTATAAATTGGTATAAACAGTTTGCTGGTCCTGATTAGTCAGGCCACGTCCCAGGTCTAGTGATGTGCCCAGCTGGCCAGAGCGATAATAGTATTCATCAATGGTGGATTTGAAATCCTTGTATTTATCCATATTGATATTTACCGCGCCTTTGGTGTACCAGGAAAGATCTTTCGCAAATTGAATTTCTACCCATCCCTGTGCGTTTACAGCATAATCATTGGTATTATGCATAAATTTCTTATCGAGTACAGCGACTGCATTTTTATTGTTGTATTCGAAATCATAGGCCTTATAGGTATAACGTCCACTTCCATCCGGCAAAAAAGGACCATAAGTAGGTGCCTGCGACATTGCAGAAAGGAAAAGGTCTTTCGAGCCGCCGGGAATGGATTCAGTAGTACCCGATTTCAGTAATATATTTGTACCAAATTTAATGTGGTCATTGATCCTGGAGGTCAGATTAATGCGCCCGCTATATCTCTTATAATTAAAACCTTTGATTATCCCATTCTGGTTTACATAGCCCATGGATACATTATAGGTGGTTTTCTCATTGCCCCCATTAAAAGTCAGGTTGTGGTTTTGAGTCGGGGCAGTTTTGAAGATTAGACCCAGCCAATCGGTATTGGGATATTGTACCCGGTCTGTGCTGTTCCGGTAAAGATCAATTTGATCCTGAGGATAGAGGCTACCAACATCGTTAAGACCTGAATTTAGCCTTGCTTCATTGTATAGATCCATATACTGCGCTGAATTGGTGATCAGGTCAAATATTTTCGTTGGCTTATAGATCCCAATATTTCCGTCATATTGAACCGAGTTCTTTCCGGACTTACCTTGTTTGGTGGTCACCAAGACCACACCATTTGCAGCTCTGGAACCATAAATAGAGGCAGAAGCCGCATCTTTAAGTACAGAAACGTTATCGATATCTGTTGGGTTGAGGTCATTAAAATTTCCAGGAACACCATCGATCAAGATCAGCGGATCAGAACCCGCACCGCTAAAAGTGCCCTTACCCCTGACAAGAATGGAGACCCCTTCATTACCAGGCTCACCTGAGCCCTGGTTGATCTGTACACCTGGCATGGTGCCCTGGAGCATTGCCGCGGCACTCACCACCGGGCGCTTATTCAATTCATCACCACCTACCGTAGCAACTGCTCCGGTCAGGTTTGCTTTTTTCTGCGTACCATAACCTACAACAACAACTTCATTCAGTTTCTGCTCTTAGCGGTATTTACCTCAAATTAGATGATGCCAATGGTAAGTTTTATT
>CAMLDJ010000412.1 GCA_946478755.1 uncultured Pedobacter sp.
CAAGCCGGTCGTCGAGTTCCTGCGCCAGCGCGCGCGGCCCTATCTGTTCTCCAATACCCTTGCCCCGGCAATTGCAGGTGCTTCTGTGGCGGTACTGGATCTGTTGAGTGAGACCACAGCCTTAAGGGATAAACTGGAGAACAATACTAAGTATTTCCGCGAAAAGATGACTGACGCAGGATTCGACATTAAACCTGGGGTACATCCCATTGTGCCTGTGATGTTATACGATGCGAAGCTTGCACAGGAGTTTGCTGCGAAGATGCTGGAAGAAGGTATCTACGTAATTGGCTTCTATTATCCCGTAGTCGGACAGGGCAAAGCCAGAATCCGCGTTCAACTGTCGGCCGCACACGAGCTACACCATTTAGATCAGGCAATAACAGCATTTACAAAGGTGGGTAAAGCCTTGGGCGTGATATAAAATTATAGAAATAGCTGTATATTTGCTTCATGTTACAAGATAAGATAACACAATATACCGCAGAAATAAATGCTTTTTCTACGGACAGTGCTGATGAATTAGAACAATTCCGCATAAAGTTCCTCGGAACCAAAGGAATAATCAAAGATATTTTTGATGAGTTTAAGGCCGTTTCACCAGAGGAGAAAAGAACCTTAGGAAAGGTTTTAAACGAATTTAAACAGTTGGCTGAGGCTAAATATCAAATGCTTAAAGACCAGTCTGAAGTCGCAGATACGACAAAAGAATCAGATCTGGATCTGACCTTACCCGGTGAAGGTTTTGAAGTTGGCGCCCGTCATCCCCTGGCTTTGGTGCGAAGGGAGATCATAGGGATCTTTAATAAGCTTGGTTTTGTGGTTGCGGAAGGACCGGAAATTGAGGACGACTGGCATAATTTCTCCGCATTGAATTTTCCGGAAGAACACCCGGCACGTGATATGCAGGATACCTTCTTCATTAAAAAAGGTGGAGAAAAGGGAGATATTGCATTGCGTACGCACACTTCTTCCGTACAGGTAAGGATGATGGAAGCTGGAAAGCCACCTTTCAGGGCAATTATGCCAGGACGTGTTTACCGTAATGAAGCGATTTCAGCACGTGCACATTGTTTTTTTCACCAGGTGGAAGGTTTGTATGTTGATGAAAACGTGTCTTTTGCCGATTTAAAACAAACGCTGTTTTACTTCGTACAGGAACTGTATGGTGAGGGCACTAAAGTTCGTTTTCGCCCATCATATTTCCCTTTTACCGAACCATCAGCCGAAATGGATATATCCTGCACCATTTGTAAAGGTGAAGGCTGCCCGATGTGCAAGTACAGCGGCTGGGTAGAAATTCTGGGCTGTGGCATGGTTGACCCTAATGTGCTGGAGAACTGCGGAATTGACCCTGAAAAATACAGTGGCTTTGCATTTGGAATGGGGATTGAGCGAATTGCTAACTTGAAATTTGAAATTAAAGACCTTCGCTTATTTTCGGAGAATGACGCGCGGTTTTTAAAGCAATATAAAACGTCACTGATATAATGCAGCGCATAGCTCTTCTACTTTTGGCCCTGACTTTGGCTGGATGTGGTAAAGAGAACCTGGCGATCCCTAATGTGCCGGTTAATCTTACTCTTCAGCTAACTGATCCGCGGCTGATCAGGTTAAGTAGCCCGGGCGGTGCAGTTGCTTTAGAAAATAATGGGGTTGCCGGAATAGTGATCTATCGGACACTTAACGGTGGCTATGTCGCTTACGATAGGTGCAGTACGGTTAATCCGGAAAAGCAATGTGCAGTGCAGCTGGATGAGCCAAGTTTCACAGTGACCGATAAATGTTCAGGAGCCAAATATCTTCTGGAAGATGGGAGCCCGGCAAAAGCACCGGCAAAACTCTCACTTAAAATGTATAATACCATTGTAGCAGGAAATACCATACATGTAACCAATTGATGGAACCAGAAAAAATAAAAGAAAGCATCGTTAGAGCTGCTAAGGAATTGTTCCGAAAATACGGTTATCATAAGACAAGTGTCAATGAAATAGCTCGTAAGGCCCGCATAGCCAAAGCGACCATATACAAGTATTTCGAAAGTAAAGAGCAGATCCTGGATGCTATTTTGATGGATTACCTGGATTTGAACCTGCATGAGATCTTGAAAAATAAAGCGCAGTTTTCAAATGAGGAGGAACACCTTAAAGCATTGGTGATGAAAACCTGCAGGCTGACCTATACCGTTTGTAACGAGTTCATTGGCTGGGATTTTGTCCGGGAAAATGCAAACTCCCAGGAGTTTTTGAAGCATTTATCGGATCAGCTGGAGTCTTTATTGCTTTCTGCTTATTTGGAACTCGACCACTTCAAAAATCATCCCTCCCGCAGGGAAGGTCTGGCATTTTTGCTGAAAGCGAGTAAAAATATTGTGTTCTCTTTCGCCTTTACCTCCGTTAGTGATTCTGATGTGCGCAAAAACTTTGTTAGTTTCCAGAAAGAACTGCTTCCCTTTTTAGTTAAAGCGGCTTTGTAAACAGCTGCCTGAGCTTTGCCTAGCTAAATTTTTTTAATAGTATTCGTGAATGCTTCACAGTTTTATCTAATTTTGCAGCATAATGAGTAGAAATAGAAAAGCCGGAACAATTACCATCATTCCTGAGTTAAATATTATTGATATCGCAGAAGAGGGAAAGGGAGTGGGCAAGGCAGATGAACTGGTTGTCTTTGTAGAAAAGGCGGTACCCGGGGATGTAGTGGATGTCCGTATCGTTAAGAAAAAGAAAAATTTCGCTGAAGCTGTAATTGAAAACCTCCATAAAAAATCTGAATTAAGAACGGATCCTTTTTGTCAGCATTTTGGGACATGCGGAGGCTGTAAATGGCAGCACATGGGTTATGATGCCCAGTTGAGGTTTAAATATAAGAATGTGGAGGCCGCCTTGCAGCGCCTCGCCAAAATAGATACTACAGGTATGGAGCCAATTCTGGGCTCGGCCGAAAATAAGTATTACAGAAATAAACTGGAATATACTTTTTCCAATAAGCGGTGGTTAAATAAACAGGATATGGCGCAAAGACCTGAGGGACTGGGTGTTGACAGCCCTAATCCTGATCTGGAAATGAACGCCCTGGGCTTTCACGTGCCCCTCCGTTTTGATAAGATTTTGGATGTTCAGCATTGTTATTTGCAGGCAGAGCCTTCTAATTCGATAAGAAATAGGGTTCGGGAATACGCCTTAAGTGCTGGTCTTACTTTTTACGATTTGCGCAACCATGAGGGGAACCTGCGGAATCTGATCATTCGTACTTCTTCAACAGGGGAGGTCATGGTGGTGGTTGTTTTTGCCTATATTGAACAGGAGCAGATCAATGGCCTGATGGAATATCTGAAGGGTAATTTCCGGGAAATCACATCCCTGCTGTATATTATAAATCAAAAGAAGAATGATACCATTTTTGATCAGGAAGTGATCACTTATGCCGGAAGGGATCATATCTTTGAAGAGATGGAAGGGCTGAAATTCAAGATTGGCGCAAAATCCTTCTACCAGACCAATTCAGATCAGGCTTATGAATTATATAAGATCACCAAAGAATTTGCCGGGTTTTCTGGCGGCGAGCTGGTGTACGATCTTTATACCGGAGCAGGTACCATCGCCAATTTCGTGGCCCGAAGTGTAAAACAGGTAGTTGGAATCGAATATGTCCCGACAGCTATTGAAGATGCCAGGTTTAATTCGGAACTAAACGGGATAGACAATACCATTTTTTATGCGGGAGACATGAAAGACATCCTTACCAGGGAATTTATTGATGCACATGGTAAGCCGGATGTGGTGATCACTGATCCACCCAGGGCAGGGATGCATGCGGATGTGGTAGCACGGTTGCTGGAAATGGAAGCAGATAAGATTGTATATGTAAGTTGTAATGCTGCTACGCAGGCACGCGATCTGGCCCTGCTTAAGGATAAGTATGAAATTGTACGGATTAAGCCTGTTGATATGTTCCCACATACGCAGCATGTGGAGAATGTCGTTTTACTAAAGCTTAGAGCAGAATAATTTTAAAAGGTTTTAGAGATGGATTTAGAAGAATTATTACCACAACAGCCTGATAAAGGCAAAGACCAGCAAAAGAAAAGTCCGCTGCTCAGCCTGGAAAAAGATTTAACATTATATGCAGAATCTGTAAAGGAAATCGCATTGGAAATTATAATGGAAGGCATTTCTGCCCATCCTATTTTTATAGCCCATCAGCATACCGTAAGCATAGGAGAGGTCATTTTAGATCGCAATGAATTAAATACGGAGTGGACGATACAAGCTTCCACATTCGAGGAATTTGTAGAAAAAGGGATTATCAGCCCCGAAAAAAAAGCACTGTTCCTGAAAAGCTATAAAAAACCAGAGGATTTTATGTGTGTCTTTGTCATTGTACCAGAAGGTGCTAACTTTATTTATTATCCTTACAAGGCAAGCAAGCAGACATAGACCGCTAAAAAGAAATCCCTATCCGGGCAAACATGGATAAGGATTACTAAAAAACTAACAA
>CAMLDJ010000413.1 GCA_946478755.1 uncultured Pedobacter sp.
ATATGACTATAGCCTTATGCATTGTTATCATTCAGATGACCAGTTTTGAGCATCAGCATCGCTGGATAAGTAAACTCCGGGGCTTTATTATGGTTTTATTAATTGGTGGTCCTGTTATCTATTGTATAGATGTTTTGCAGGAAAGCTATTGCAAACAGCAACTGGAAGACTATGGTGTTGAGGCTTCAGGAAAGGTTGTAAAACTTTATACCGTAAGTCATGGACGTCGTAAGTCCAGCTATTATAGCCGCACCTACGCAGAGATCGAATATCAGGTTAATGGTAAGACCTGGAAACAAAAATTAGATATTAAAGATTACGATTTAAGCGTTAACGACGGGATTGAAATAAAGTGTTCATCTGAAGAACCTGAAATATTGGAAGTATTGGGAATTCATAAGGGGCGACAATTTTAAACAATTTCAAGGTACAATATGCCAATTCTACTAAAGAATAACGTTTCGTAAACCATTTCTTTTTTGGTGTTCAGCATTATTATATTCTGTTAAAATCAGCTGAACGGTGAATTCCACTGAAATGTATTTAATTCGTAACTGAGGATATTGAGCATCGTACTTTTGCAACAGAATCATCAAACAAATGGCGGAACAACTCAATAAAGCAATCTTGTTAAATCTTGAAAGGCAAGACGATAATTCCAGATACATCAATCCGAAAACAGATTTTGCCTTTAAGCACTTTTTTGGCAAAGAACCCCATAAGGACTTGTTAATCGGCTTCCTAAACAGCATATTCAAAGGCCGTAAACATATTGTTGATTTAGAATATAATAACCTGAACCACCAGGGCATTTCACCCGAAGACCGCAAGAACATATTTGATGTCTACTGCACCGGCGATAAAGGCGAAAAATTTATTGTAGAAATGCAGCAGGCAAAACGCAGTTTCTTTAAAGATAGAATGATCTATTATACTTCAAATCTGATATATCAGCAAGGCGCATCTGTAAACTCAGATTGGAATTATGAACTGCCGGAAGTTTACTTAGTTGCAATTATGGACTTCAGCTTTGACGATTCCCACCCCCATCAATACGAACATGATGTGCGGCTAATGGATGTCAGAACACATGCAGAATTCTATAAAAAGCTTGGCTATATATTTATTGAAATGCCTAAGTTTAGAAAAGCTGAGACGGAGCTGGAAACTGATGAAGACGGCTGGCTGTTTTCCTTAGGTCATATGGATGAATTAAAAGAAATTCCCTTATCTTTGAGAAACAAAGAGGAATTTGTAAAATTATTCAGTGTAGCGGAAGTGAGCAATTTAGATCCAGATGAAATGAAGGCTTATCAGGCAAGTTTAAAAGTTGCACGGGATAACTACAGTCATGATGAAACCATAAGGGTTGAAGCTAAAATTGAAGGCAAACATGAAGTTGCCTTGGAAATGCTTGCAGCAAACGAACCCATTGAAAAAATTTCTAAATATACCGGCCTCTCAATAGAAGAAATCAAAGCGAATAGCGGAAGTGAGCAATTTAGATCCAGATGAAATGAAGGCTTATCAGGCAAGTTTAAAAGTTGCACGGGATAACTACAGTCACGATGAAACTGTAAGGGTTGAAGCTGAGCTTAAAGGGAAGATAGAAGGTAAGATCGAAGGTAAGATCGAAGGTAAGCATGAAAAAGCAATAGAAACGGCTTTGGAAATGCTAGCAGCAAACGAACCCATTGAAAAAATTTCTAAATATACCGGCCTCTCAATAGAAGAAATCAAAGCGCTTTAACCAGCATAAAATACAAATGATTGTGCTGCATGATGAACTATTATTATGCAGCACAATAACTCATACCGATATCTATTCGTAGAATGGTACCTGACCTGCAATGGAATGATCAGTTCCCTAAGCACCAACAGTACCCGTCACAACTTCTCCAGCCCGCTTGTAGTTGGCCATAATCACCCCGTTCGGTGTAACGACACTCTCCGCTAATGTAAATGCTGCCGGAATTGCATCATGATCAAACAACTTTTTTCCCTGACCAAGAAGCACCGGGTGAATATTGAGCCAAAGTTCGTCCACTAAGCCATGCTTCAGTAGCAGCTGAACGAGCTCGCTGCTGCCCCACACTTTGAGGTCAGACCCTTCTGAATCTTTGAGCTTCGCTATGTCTTCCACACTTGTAAGGAACGCGCAGTTTTCCCAATCTGACCGATCCATTGTATTCGACAGGACATATTTGGAAACTTCATTTACACCTGGCCACTGGTCTGCATGTTCCGGCCAGTACGAGGCAAAGATTTCAAATGTTTTTCTACCCAGCAGTAGATCTGCAGGTTCCATCTGTTTTTGCATGAGCTTGCCAGAAACTTCGTCATTATAAGGGGCGGTCCAACCGCCATATTTGAAACCGCCAGTTGTATCTTCCTCTGGGCCTCCCGGTGCCTGCATTACACCATCCAAGGTTAGGAATGATAGTACAATTATTTTTCTCATCTCTTTATGTTTTAATGAGATATAAATCTCGACAATAAATCTGATGTCATGGCAGTGCGAATACGACAAACATGGTAGGTGAACGCGACAACAGATGAACCGCCTGCCTTTTGGCTTAAACGCCCCTGTGTTTTGCCGGGATTGCCCTCACAGAAAAAAAATGCTTTTCTTTACCTTAGAAAAACGATTAGAAAAATTACTAAAATGAGAAAAGTAATCTACGGTATCAATCTGAGTACAGATGGTTGCTGCGATCATACCAAATTTGGTGGTGGTGGCAGTGAAGAGATGCACGAGTATTTTACGAACCTCATGCGGGACGTTGACTTGATCATCTATGGACGTAAGACCTATCAGTTAATGGTTCCTTATTGGCCTGAGGTCGCAAAAAGCGGGACAGGGACGAAAGCGACGATTGAATTCGCGCGAACATTTGACGCGATTGACAAAATTGTTTTTTCCCGATCATTAGACAAGGTTGAAGGAAATACGAGGCTTATCCGTGAGAATCTCGCGGAGGAAGTCCTGAAACTGAAACAGGAACCAGGCAAAAATATTTCAATTGGTGGTGTAAGCCTTCCTTCGGAACTGATAGCGCTTGGTCTGGTTGATGAATTTTATTTTGTCGTTCATCCTATCATTGTTGGTCAGGGAAGACGGTTGTTTGATGATACCCGCCTTCAGGAGCTGCTAAACTTGAAACTAGTGGACTCGCAGATGCTTAAATCCGGATGCATAGCACTTCATTACACAAAACAGTGACGAAAAATTAAGGTGTTGAATGATGAAGCAGATCCTTTTTTCCTTCCTTTAAGTACTTATCCAATTTATCTACCACCAATCTTTTAAAATCATCTCTGGCCTGTGACTTACTACCTGCTTTCAAGTCTTTTTCGAAAAGACTATTACCATATTTATTCACCACCCCAACCAATATCAATTGGCATTTATTGTCCTGCCAATTACTGTTACCTCCACTGAAAAAGTACCGAATAACCGGGTATTTCTTCTCTCCAGGTCTGTACAACTTAAAATCTACGCTATCGACTAGAATATGATCACCTAATTCCATTGATTTACCATTAACAGTAACTCGTTCTGGTGGCCCGGGAAAGGAATCCGGTACAATATTTTCCGGATTATCTTGTGCTAAAAGTTGCAAAGCATGATAAACATCAGCTTTACTTGCGTCAATGTTATATCGGGCTATATTCCCATGAGTTCCAGCTGTAGCCATGAAACTAAAGCAAGCCACTAGCATAATAAATAGACGTAAATACTTATGCGATATGCAATCGCGAAATGCTAACCTTCCTTTAAATTTATAGCTGACTGGAATTACAAGCAAAGCATAGAGATCTGTCCTATCGATTGTCCGTTCAATTTGATATACATTCAAAGCGTTCCAATAATTGATCATTGGGCTAGCAAGGTCTGATTTCCAGATAATGAATAAAACCACTGTTGATGCATATACCAGCTTTTTTGCACGCAGAAAATGGGAAAAGAAAAGTGGAAAGATAAATAATCCGGCAATGTCACTAAGCTTTCCTGTTAATTGATTGTGGAAAGCCTCTTTGAGGTAGAAATCGTTCATCAATAATAACAGGAGCCCACAAATGAAATAAGCAGACGTAAATACATCGCGTTTAGATTTATCGACAGAATTTAGATCTTCCATTGTATATGCACATCCTTAGTTAATGAATAAATTGTAGAGGTTTAATCCCTTAGATCTAGCTGAGCTTTCGTTTTTAAACAAGAGATAAATAGCATCATCTTTCTGTAGTAACAATATTTGAGAATAAGATTGTTCAGCCTGAACATTTTTACTTTTCACATTGATGACCATTTTCCCAGTTTCCTTTTCCGAAAGCGAAAAATCTTTCAAATGCATTCTGAAGCATATAAGAGAATCATTTTGTGCAGTTTTCACCATTTGCTCACCTTTAAAGGACAAATGCATATATCGGAGTATAACGGGCCACCTGTATCGGTGATACTGGGCCAGTCCT
>CAMLDJ010000414.1 GCA_946478755.1 uncultured Pedobacter sp.
TTCCCAATTTTACCGGTTATGGTAAAATTGGGGGTTTGTGCTACGGCGATAAAAGGCGCAAGCACAGCGAGTATCATTAGTTTTATTTTCATCAGTATCTATTTGATTTTTTCAACATTTCCTATTTGTGTTATTGTCTTACTACCACGTCAACCGCATCACCGGGAATTCCATTGATGGTTTTTGTGATGTTGCCATTTTTACCCACCGTTACGTCTAACAGATAGACAGATCCATTTGATCCTGCTGTAATGGTGTTTCCATCTGCACTGATCTTCAGCATCGTCACTTTTTTACCGCCAAAGTTCGCTTCGAGTTCAGTTAAACTTTCATTAACCGGATTATACCTCCATATTTTATCATTTGATGAGAAGTAAAAGACATTCAGGTTATTGCGTACCCATTTAGAATCTGCGTTTACCGACGACGAGCCCTTAAACAGGCGCTTATGCTCGGGGATGATCTCCTTATCTGTACCGGTGAGCTGATAACTAAATTTCAATTCATAAGTATTCCCGTCGGCCTCTTTGAAATAAGCATAGGATGTGCCTGACTCTCCGGCTTTCATATAGATCAAGTTCTGCAGACCAATTGATTTAGGGTTAAATATCGTGGTCTCCTTAACCAGGTAGTTTGTTCCCAAGTAACTTCCATCACCACCAAAAATGACAAAGGCTTTGGCTTTTGTATCGAAACCAAAGTAAAATGAACTGCCGTGTGTAAAATAGCTGGACAAACTGTAATTGCCACTTTGTTCATTGGCAAACTTGCCATAATCTGGTGCAAAAGGAGCTGTACTCTGGATGCCGATGAACAACTTACTGTTAATGACCCCGTTCGATATGGTACCCATCACAGGTTCTAAATATCCTGGAGAGATTGATGGAGGCGGTGAAAAGAACTGGGATTTGAAATCATCCTTATGCAGCAATGTATTGGCATCTACAATTGTACTGCCTTTGGGATCGTCACACAACACCCAGTACTCTTCCTTGCTGAGCAGTTGAAAGGGCAAGGGCTTTGAATAATACAACTGTACAGGATTTCCCGATAAAGATTGACTGTTAAGGCTTTGATAAATATTTGCCTGCAAGGTGTTGTCTGGTTTTACAAAAGATAACTTTGCAGCTCCATTGTCATTACTCAAGATGACCGTACCGGAAGTAAAGGGCGTAGTGCCCGTTACCTTGAATTTGAACTTATAGATAAGCCCGTTTCTTTTATCGGTAACGATTAATGTGCCAGCTCTTTCTCCCGGACCTAGTCCGTATAGCATCTTTAAAGGATAGCCGGTATAAACGATATCCTTAAGCTCTTCGAGTACAAAGATGTGCCATTCGAAATTAAGATCCTTTAACGGATCTGCTCCATCCAAGCTCACTTTAGGTTGTATGATGAGTGTATCCCCGGTAAGTGCCGGAAAGTTAGCAGCTGCAACCCCCTCAATCACCGGCTCTGAAGGAGGTGAATAGGTGTAGTTCCCTAAATCCTTTTTGCAGGAAGTATAGAAGATGGCTATGATCGCCATCAATAGATATATATATTTAAATTTCATGATTATATTTTTTAATGCGTAACTACATAATGTTCTGTTTCCCGGCTTCATTCATGAAGAAATAGCCATTTACCTGGGGAAAGAACTTTACATAAAACTTAATATCCGGAGCAGAAATGTTATAAAAGTCATAGTCGTTACTTCCATCTGACCTTTTTGTTAATACATAACCAGCCTGTGAATTTCGGCTGACCCAGGAAAACGGGTCCTGAACAAACAGCCTTACATTTTCCAGGTAATATAAGGTTCTTGGTATTTCCAGATACGCATTTGGCTTTGACATGTCTACCAGGTCTTTTCCGCCTGAGATCAGGAACAGCTGGTGGGTTACCCTACTGTATTCTCCGAGCTGCCCCTGCCAGTACATCCACCACGACGGTTTCTCCAGTCTGTTGGAGAAAACCAGCTTTTTAGTACGCAATTTAACTGGCATATCCTGGCTGAAATCGGCACTTCCAATTAGCCTGAACGTCAAAGCAACCGATTTACTCGTCAACTCCTGATCAATGTTCTTGATAATTACAGGAACTTCTATCCGTCCGGAATCTGCAGGCATGATGTAAAATGGTTTTAGCGGCTCATAGTGTTTATCTTTTACGGCGGTAGTAGCTGTATCGATCACAGTCAAGACAAACTGCCTGTCAGTGCTTTGACGCTTACCCGACACGATAACCGGAACCCAGACCGTATCTTTTGCTAAACCGGGACTGGCAGAAAATGAATAGGTAACCGCAGCGGTATCAAAAACACCGTCCTTGTCGTAGTAATTTAAATAAATATTATCCGTAGAAGTGTATGTAGTGATGTCGTTTTTTTTACAGGCCAGTAGAAACGCGGCAAGCAGAAAAACGCAAAGTATATTCTTTTTCATAATTTCTAGAAATTTAGTTCCTGTAGGCTTGTTCATCAACCGGCAAAGGGAATACGAAAATGCTGTTGGCAGCAGGATAGATCATTCCGTTAGTATTAATTATATCTCTGTTTAGCCGTTTGTGCATGTAGAAGATCTGGCTTTCCCCATAAAATTCTTTTCGTGCTTCACCCACCAGCTTATTGATAAAATCGCTTTTGCTGATGTTTTTAGGCAAAGTATCACCAATGCCACGATGCTTACGCACGGTATCAACCAATGCAGTCGCGTTTATAGGATCAGCATCAAAACTTGCTTCTGCCGCAATGTAATACAACTCAGATAAGCGCAATGCAGGCGCGACCGTTGGATGAAGATTGATTAAGGGGGTTGAGTTACGGGTATATTTTTGCAAAAATGCTTTTCCGGCGTCGTTTGATGAAGGAACGTCACGGAACCATTGTGCCCTGCGCCAGTCGTCCGCCCCTACCGTTCCCTTTTCATAGATCAGGTCTTTTTGAGTGATAGAAGGCACGTACGAGGCGGAGTTATTTGAAAATAGCGCCTCAAAATGTTTAGTCTGATCATCGTCCTGCGCAACGAACCATGCGGTGATGAGCTCCGGATAAAAAATTTTGTCTTTCTTTTCCTTATTTGTGTTGTTGAAGTCTGCATTCTCCGTCCATGGGAATTTCTTAGCATCAATCACCTCCTTTGCATTTTGCAGGCTATTGGTCAGGTCATTTTTATACAAATAGACTCTGGCAAGTTCACCGCATACGGTGTAGTAGTTCATCCGATGCCTTCTGTTTTGAAGAAACAAGGAAGGATTCTTTGTTTCTGTAGCCTTTTTTGCCTCCGGCGTATCCCCAGGATATTCCTTTTCCGGATAACCTACAATATAGCCCGGACTTAATATCGGATCTGAAGCCCGCAGCAATACTTTTGCCGCGGCAAGATCAGTGATCGCTTTATCGAGCACTTCCGTAACCGTAGAAAAGGGTGTACTCTTGGTCGATACCGTAATCACATAAGGTATGGCAGTGGCAGTTGGGTTATTTTTAAAGGATGGCGCATACATTCGTAACAGATCAAAATGCAGGTAAGCACGCAGGGTAAGCGCTTCTCCCTTGATCAGTTCATAGTTTTTATCCTGAAAGATGGCTTTCTTCTGATCGATCACTTCAAGTATGGCATTGCAAAAGCCAATTGCTTTATAACAATTAACCCAGATCTGTTCATTTTTGTCGACCAGAATGGGATCACTGTATTTAAACGCTGCGATCTTTTGTAAATTCAAGTCTGAAAGTGTATAATTCTGCGCCATAATGTCGAGATTGCTTATGGTTAGGTTACCGCCATACAGATCACGTGTGGAGCAGTAGGTGTATACGCCATTCAGTGCTTCTTTAAAGCCTTCCTCAGTCGTAAACAATTGCTCTTTTGTTACATCTGATTCGGGCTGTACATCCAGAAACTTCTTGCATGATGTGAACGCGAGCAGGCAAATGATGATAAATAAATATCCGGCTATTTTCGATGTTTTCATGTGCTTGTTTTTAAAATGTGGCCTGTAAAGAAAAGGTGATACTTCTGGCGAAAGGAGAATCTATCCCCCGCTCAATTTCTACACTGGAGGACCTGAAGATATCGTTCATGGTAATTGCTGTTCTTAAGCTCTGGAACCCTACCTTACGGATAAAGTCCTTTTTGAAGTCGTACGACATATAGACCGATTGCAGGTCGATCAGGTTCTCTTTCTGAATGAACCTGGAACTTGCTCTTGTTAAGGAGAGATCTTTGATGTTCTTATACAAAGCAGGATCGCCGGGGTTAACCCATCTTTGCGAAAGAGCCCTGCTGTCGATATTAAAACGTGGATCTGCATTTTCGATCCTGTCTACCAGTGTCTGGTTATAGATCTGTCCGCCCATACGATAGTAGAAGCTAAAGCTGAGCATAAAATTCTTGTAACTGATGTTACTGCCGACATTACCTGCGAATTTAGGCGTACTGTCGCCCACAGGCTGGGTATCTTTGATATCGTAATCGTAAGT
>CAMLDJ010000415.1 GCA_946478755.1 uncultured Pedobacter sp.
TTAATGGCTCATTCCAGTCAGACTGTTCTGCTTCTATAAAGGGTTCATTGCCGACCACAAGTACATCCGTATAGGGCATCACTTTTGCCAGTAAGGGCTGTAAAAAATTCAGATAGCTGAGCCAGTCTGCACTGTTGGCTACTGGAAATCCATGTTTCTTGAAATTGAATTTTAAGCTTAAAACTGTTTTATAGCCTTTCCCTTTTAGTTCGTTAAAAGCAGCCACTTTTGGATCGGAATTTAAGGTACCCGCCTTATAAATATCAATTACTTCAATAAAACACCGTACCCACTTTGTCTTGCTGTCGGCAAGATCCTGGTAGTCGGTCACATCGACCTGCTCATTCAGATTAATACCCATTTTATAACTGTAGTCGATAGCAATAGGCTGAATGATTTCAGGGTCTTTTATCGTGATCTCTGCTTTTTCCTCTTTACAGGAATTCAACAAGCCAATAAGGATGGTCAGGAGGCAAAAGAATTGGAACTGCTTCATGGATCTTTATAATTTAGTGGTGATTTTGATTGGCTTGTGGCTTAGGGAAAACGGCATATTTATTAGCCAGCTGCTTCCATTTGATTTGCATCTGATTGACTTTTTCAGGGAATTTTTCTGCCAGGTTATTTATTTCGGAACGATCTGCTGAAAGGTTGTACAATTCCCATTGTTCCTTTGCGTCGACCCGAACGATCTTCCAGTCGCCCTGCCTCAAAGCAGCAGCACCATTATGTTCCCAAAACAATTCCTCATGAAGCTGGTCTTTTATTTTTCCCGTAAACACCGGGATCAGGCTTTTACCGGGTGTAGGTGTGATGGCATTTCCTTCAAAAGTATCAGGGTATTTTGCTCCTGAAACAGCTAGACAGGTAGCCATCATATCTATAATATGTGCCGGAACGCTGTTCACCTCTTTTTGGGCTTTAATCATTTTTGGCCAATAGGCTATAAAGGGAGTAGAAATTCCTCCCTCATGTTCCTTTGATTTCCAATAGCGGAAAGGTGTGCAGGAAACATTTGCCCATTGTGGGCCAATGCCGGCATGGGTATTTTGAGGTCCTGGTAGAACGTCTTTATTTACAGGAAAACTAATCTTCTCTCCTGCCCGGGTGGTTCCTGACCTGTCGAAACCGGGACCAAAAACTTCTGGTCTTTCCGGACTGGCACCGTTATCAGACAGGAACATAATTAAGGTATTATCGAGCTCACCAGTCCTTTTTAATTCAGCAATCAATTTGCCAACGTTCTGGTCTAAACAATCGACCATCGCGGCATGCACGGCCATAGCCCTGGCATCCCATACTGAATCCTTATTCGTCTCCCATTGCTTTTGAGGATACATAAACTGGGATAGCGCAACTTTCTTAGGGTCTATTAAACCCAGTTGTATCATCTTTTGATACCGTTGCTCCCGGATAGCCGCCCAGCCTTTCTTATAGGTGTTTTCATATTTTTTGATGTCTTTTTCCAGCGCTTGTAATGGCCAGTGCGGGGCAGTAAAAGCTACATACATAAAGAAGGGGGCTTTTTTTGCTGAAAAGGTGCTGACATACGCGGCAGCGGAATCGCCGATAGCATTTGTGAAGTAAAAATCCTTTGGAACATTTTTTACCGGACGTGTTCCATTGACAAGAGAAAAGGGATCAAAGTAATCCACCACTCCCCATATGGTACCATAGTATTTTTGAAAGCCTTTGTGAGTTGGATAAGACAGCGTATCTGCAAAATCTTTATCCTGTATTTTATGATCCAGCCATTCCAATTGCTTGCCTGCTTCAGGAAATGGCTGTGTCTCCGAAATATGCCATTTGCCGACCATTCCGGTTTGATAACCATTATTTTTTAATACCTGGGCTATGGTGACCGTGTTTGGTGTTAAGGTTCCCCTATACCCTGGCTGTTTCTGGTTCGTGGTCATATTCCCGATACCTGCGGTATGCGGATACAAACCTGTAAGTAATGACGCACGAGTGGGGCAGCATCTGCTTGCATTATAGAAACTGTTCATCCTTAGACCACCCTTAGCCAGTTGGTCCAGATGAGGGGTTTCTATTTCCCCGCCATAACATCCAAGGTCAGAATAGCCCAGATCATCCGCAAGTATGATGATTATGTTCGGCCCATTTTTTAAGGCAGCGGTTTGTGCAGTTGCAAATTCATTATCTATAAATAACAAAAATAACAGTGCAGCCATGGAGCTGAGAATAATCGATTTCATAATGGTTTATATTGGTTTTACTTTAACAAGTTTAGTGTATATTAACTGCTGGCATTAGCACACAGGTTAAAATAATCTGGACTATTGTTCAGAACCGCGATTAAAGGCTTACCGATTATATAATGCAGAATTTATTTTTGAAATTAGTGTACACTCTATATAAGCCCGTATTTATGAAAGCTGTAAGCATTATTGTTTACCTGATTTTTTGTTTACTGACCAGTAGCGCTGGTCAGGATATCCGGTTCAGAAAAATCACTTCTAACCAGGGGCTGTCTCATAATACCGTGTATGCGATAACCCAGGATGAAAAAGGTTTTATGTGGTTTGGGACGAGAGAAGGGCTCAACCGATATGATAGTTATAACATAAAAAACTATTATATAAAGGATGCTAAGCTCGGAGGTTCAACCAATAAGATCAGTTCCTTACTTTGCTATAGATCTTTGATCTACGTAGGTACGGATAATGGCCTCTTTGTTTATGATGCTAAAACTGACCAACTTCAGAAAAGCCTGGCTTTTCCGCTTAAGCGAACGGTATTGTTTCTTCTTGAGCAGAATGGAGCCATCTATGTGGGCACTACGGCTGGCTTATATCAAATAGCCGAAGATAAATATCGATTGATCACCGAAAATTCGGCGGTGACAGCCATATGTGCTGTTTCTGAGAATCGTTTCCTCCTGGCGATGGACAGAACTTTAAAAATCATCGATGATAAAGGCAGGGTTCAAAGAACATTTGAATATGCCGCTTTATCGAAGTTAGCAGATGCCAGCATTTATAATATCTATAAAGATGAAAAAGGCAGAATATGGTTGGCGAGCAATCATGGGCTTTTCAACTTCAACATAGAAAATCAAAGATTTTCAAGATTGAAATTTTCGGATTCAGAAAGTCCCGAAACCAATACCGTCAGGGCGGTATCAGGAAATAGAAAGGATATCCTTTATATAGGCACAGAAGAAGGACTATTCACCTACAATTTAAAAACCGGTCTTTCAGAAAATTATAAGCAATCTTTCAATAATGATCCCAAAAAACTGAACGACAAGGCCATTTATTCTACCTGTCTGGCAAAAGACGGCTCGGTATGGATAGGAACGTACTTTGGCGGTGTAAACTACATCCCATCAAATGCATATGGCTTCAGAACCATTATGGCGAATGATAAGGACAATGGTCTGAGCGGAAAAGCGATCAGTCAGATGATGGAAGATAACCGGCATAACATATGGATTGGCACGGAAGACGGAGGAATCACGATTTACAATCCTGCCAATCAGCGATATTCGCATATCAATACGAAGAGTTCGCCATTTTATTTAACGGTGAATAATGTTCACGCCATTCATGATGATGGTTATGGGAACATCTGGGTAGGTACATTTTTAGGGGGCTTACATCAGTTTGACACCAAACGGAATACCACAACAATTTACTCAAGACAAACCGGAAACAACAGTTCCCTGTCTAATGACCAGGTTTATGCCATTCTTAGGGACAGCAGAGGAAAACTTTGGGTAGGAACACAAAAGGGCTTAAATCTCTTTGACTATGAGACCAAAAGTTTTATGCTTTTTAAACCGGAAACATTGGGAGACAAATTCATTTATGATCTGATAGAAGATAAAAACGGAGATTTATGGTTTTGTACCCGTCAAAACGGGATCTATAGATACGATCCTGTAACGGGAAAGCTGAATAATTACAGGGCTTCCGGTAACAACGCTTCGTTATTAAGCAATCAAATTATCAGTGTTTATAAAGACAGCAAGCAGCAACTCTGGTTTGGGACGCTGGATGGCGGAGTGAGTAAATTTAACTTAGATAAAAACAGGTTTACGAATTATACCATTAGGGAGGGCTTAGCAAATAACAATGTTTATGGCATCCTTGAAGGTGATGATGGGGTGATCTGGCTCACAACTAATCGTGGAATATCCAGATTAGACCCAAAAACAGATCGGTTTACAAACTACGATAACAAATACGGGCTGCCTTCTAACCAGTTTAACTTCAAATCTTATCTAAAAAGCAGTGAAGGTGTATTGTACTTTGGAAGTATCAATGGTTTATGTTTCTTTAATCCTTCTACAATTGTGTCCGGTCCTTCTTCACTCCCTTTAATGTTTACGGATTTTCAATTGTTTAATAAAAGTGTGATTCCCGGCCAGTCTGCTATCCTTAAAAATCAGATCGATCACACTGACGAAATAG
>CAMLDJ010000416.1 GCA_946478755.1 uncultured Pedobacter sp.
GAATTAAAATACCGTTGCATCAACCGTGCTGCCCCGATATTATAGCTCTTTTTCCAGAGCAGTGCCTCTGGATCACAGATAATGAATTCCGTACTTCCGCCGCCAATATCCATAATCAACGACCGGCCTTTTATCGCGCCTGTTGCTTTAACGCCACTAAAAATATAGGCCGCTTCTTCTTGACCGCTTATCACTTCAATGTCAATTCCAGCCTGTATGCGGGCCGAATTTATAAAGTCTGCGCCGTTGGCAGCGCTGCGTACCGCTGAAGTGGCAATGGCTTTCAGCACATCAACCTGGTGTTTTTCAATTTCCTGTTTAAATGCTTTGAGCGTATTTATGCCTCTTTCAAAGGCTTCAGGAATAATAAGATGATCATTGATGCGGCCTTGCCCTAGTCTGACAGGTTCGTTCGTTTTAAAGAGGATCTTAATGTCTGTAGCTGATATTTCAGCAATAATGAGGTGGAAGGTGTTGGTGCCAAGATCTATAACTGCTGCTTTCATGAGCTGTAAAGCTATCAATTCTTTCTTTATTCTGTATGACGAATGCTTGCAGTCGAAACCTTTTAGGGTTAAGCTGATCTTACAAAAAGACCTTTTATTTTATCAATTACTCCGGTTTTTTTAAGGCGTTGTTTTTCGGTGCCGATTAAAAATCCATAAGGTTGCAATTCGGGCACCTGATCACAAATGATCTTTACAATGCCGAGCAGGGGGATAGCCAGCACCATTCCTGCAACGCCCCAGATCATTTCGCCTAAAACGATGACCAGAATTGTGAATAGCGGATTGATATTCACCTGTTCACCTACAATAAGGGGTTCTAATATATAAGTCTGTATAAATTGCACCAACGCGTAGGTAATGAGTACGCCGATGACCATTTTGCCGTCGCCGCCCTGCGCAATTACCGCCAGCACAGTAAGTGATGTTCCTGTTAGGTTGCCCACAAAGGGTATAATTTCGAGTATACCACAGAGTATGGCGAAAAATATGGCGCTTTCCACGCCCGCTATGCTAAAACCGATTCCATACATAATCCATAAGACAGCAATCATGGCACCCAGCCCGCTTAAATATTGTTGTGCAACCTTACCGGCCCTATGAACTATACCATCTGCCTTATCTTTCTCACCTCCGGGAACCAGTTTAAGAATGAACTTTTTGATATGTGAACGATACAGCAGGAAGAGAAACATGTATACTAGGACAAGTACTGTATTGACCAATATGTCCATGATTTTACCAGCGAAGCCCGTTAATAAATTTCCTGCGCCACTGCCGGCGGCCTGTCCTTGCTGCTTTACCATTTCTTTTTGCTGCTGTACATCCAGGCCAACTTTTTCATTGATCCAATGTTGCAAACCAGACAGCATTGCAAGAATACGCTGTTTCATAAGGTCCATGTTTTCGGCCAGGCCATTGAGCTGCCATGACAGGAGCGATACGATCAGCGCGATGGCCATTATGAAAATCAGGATACAGAAAAAGGAAGAAATACCTCTTCCAAGCCCCTTATACTCGAACCAGTTACACAAGCGGATGAACAGCATGGAAAATACAGCAGCCAGGGTTACCGGGATCAGAAAAGAAGCTGCAAAATACATTCCTGCAAAGGACAGGAAGAAAAACAGGAGAACATAAATGCTTCGTTGAAGTCTTTCCATATGTCTTTACAACAACAGCTGGAAAATAAAGTTTGTGCATAAAAAAAGCCGCATAAAGCGGCTTTCCTGGAGTTAAAATTAATTATTCAAAATACTCTTTCATCTTTTCAAAGAAACTCTTGTCATTTTTCCCCGGTTGAGGTTTGAAATTCGGAGATTCTCTGAGTCTTTCTAAGATCGTTCTTTCTTCAGCACTTAAAGCCTTAGGTGTCCATATGTTTATATGAATAATCTCGTCGCCGCGGTGATAAGAGTTGATTTCGGGAATACCTTTGCCCTTTAAGCGCAATAGTTTTCCACTTTGGGTGCCGGGCTCAATTTTGATCTTGGCCTTGCCGTCGATGGTGGGCACTTCTGCACTATAACCTAACGCTGCATCAACAATAGAAACATGCAGGTCATACACTACATTGTTGCCTTCACGCTTCAGGGTTTCATGTGGGATTTCTTCTATTAAGATAATCAGATCGCCGGGAATACCGCCGTTAGGGGCTGCGTTCCCTTTGCCGCTCATGCTCAACTGCATGCCGTCACTTACACCTGCAGGTATGTTTATGGTAATGGTTTCTTCGCCTCTTACCACACCTTCGCCGTGACATGAACCACATTTTGCAGTGATCTGAGATCCGCTTCCGTTACAGGTAGGGCAGGTAGAGGTGGTTTGCATTTGCCCCAAAATGGTATTGGTAACCCTGCGCACCGCTCCACTGCCACCGCAGGTTTTACAGGTACTTACTGACGACCGGTCTTTCGCTCCACTTCCGTCGCAGGTTTTGCAGACAATCTGTTTATTTACTTTTATTTTTTTCTCTGCGCCGTTGGCAATTTCTTCGAGCGTAAGTTTAACTTTGATACGAAGGTTGGTACCTTTTGCTACCCTTCTGCCACCACGTGACTGCTGGCCACCACCAAAGAAACTTTCAAAAGGACTACCACCGCCTGAACCGAAGATATCGCCAAACTGGCTGAAAATGTCTTCCATGTTCATGCCGCCGCCGCCATATCCACCACCGGAAGCCCCGCCAACACCTGCATGACCATAATGGTCATAACGCTGTTTCTTTTCCGGATTACTTAAAACCTCATAAGCTTCAGCGGCTTCTTTAAACTTCTCTTCCGCAGATTTATCATCTGGGTTTTTGTCCGGGTGATATTTAATGGCTAGTTTACGATAAGCCTTTTTAATTTCCTCAGCAGATGTGTTTCTGGATACGCCAAGCACATCATAATAATCTCTTTTGCTCATAAATATTAACTACCTACTACTACTTTGGCAAAGCGTATAACTTTGTCATTTAAAGTATATCCTTTTTCCAGTTGGTCTATTACTTTTCCTTTCAAATCTTCATTTGGCGCAGGTATTTTAGTAATGGCCTCATGGTTGTCTGTATCGAAAACGGTATTGATGCTCTCCATTTCTTTAAGCCCTTTCTGGGCCAGTGTATTTTTTAATTTCTGATGAACGAGGTTAATCCCTTCGCGAATGGAATCAACATCTGTAGCATTTTCCATCGCTTTATTTGCTCTGTCAAAATCATCCAGTACAGATAATAAAGATACAATTACATCTTTGCCTGCCGTTTGCAACAACTCTATACGTTCCTTTTGTGTACGGCGTTTAAAATTGTCAAATTCTGCAAATAAGCGTAAATATTTATCATTCAGGGCCGCATTTTCCTGCTGCAGCTTTTCTTCTGCAGATAATTCCGGCGTACTTTCTGTAGTTTCTCCATCCTTCTCAGCAGTTTCCATACTTTCTTCGGTTGTATTATCTATCAATTGGTCTTCAGCATTAGTCTCTGCCGCAGGGTCTTGATTTTGCATAGTCGTATCTTGATTATTATGTTTTTTCTTCTTGCTAAACATCGTATAGTAGAATTTTTGTGATAAACTCAAAAGTATTGCCAATAGGAAATATCCGTCAGGCTGTCAGTTTTTTTGACAAACAACGAACATAATGGCCGAATAGGAAAATTTTGTCAGAAATTACATTATACAATTTGGGCATCTTCGTGTACTATGCCACTTTCGCATTTTATAATTCTTGAGGGGAATGTTCTGATGATGTGGTAATCATGTGTCGCCATTAATACAGCAGTCCCATTCTGGCTGATCTGCTTCAACAGCATAACAATTTCTTCTGAGGTGTCGGGATCAAGATTTCCTGTTGGTTCATCCGCCAGGATAATCTCAGGATTATTTAACAACGCACGTGCAATAACTACACGCTGCTGCTCTCCACCTGAAAGCTCATGAGGCATTTTTTTTATTTTTGAGCGCAAGCCGACTTTTTCAAGCACATCTTTAATGCGTTCACTGATCAGGTTTTTATCTGTCCAGCCTGTAGCTTTAAGTACAAATTCCAGGTTTTTGTCAATTGTCCGGTCTGTCAGCAACTGAAAATCCTGAAATACAATGCCCAGCTTTCTGCGCAAAAAAGGAACTTCCCTGTTGCCAAGTTTCTTTAAGTCGAAACCAGCTATCTGTCCCTCCCCATTGCCAATATGAAGATCTCCGTAAATGATTTTAAGCAGACTGCTCTTCCCGGAACCTGTCTGACCGATTAAAAAAACGAATTCACCTTTATCGATATTTAAATTTACGTTCGACAAAACCAGATGTTTTTGCTGAAATACATCTACATTTTTTAAATTTATAACTGTGCTCCCTGTCATGTTTAGATATCTAATTTAGCAATTTGTCCGAATGGCAAATCATTTATAAAGTTCATAATGTATGGCAGTTT
>CAMLDJ010000417.1 GCA_946478755.1 uncultured Pedobacter sp.
TCTACACTCTTTCCCTACACGACGCTCTTCCGATCTGATTGTTGAAGATCACAATGTCGGTCCGCTTTTGAAGCCGGTTCAGGCTTAGGCCACCTTCTATCTGGATCAGTGATTTAGGGAATTTCTTTTCCAGGATCAGAAACTGGATAAAGTGTTGTCTTACCCATTCTTCTGGCGTTAATACCAGATGTTTCTTTCTTACCTCGTCAAATATGAAATGCCGGGCCTCCTTCAGCGTGATTTTAAAGGGGTACTCTGGTAGGTTAAGTGGTGTAGGGATAAATGACATTTGTGCAAAAGTAGATATTTTTTTTATCTAAGTTTTATCTAAGTTTACACCATTATATGAGTGCTGCCGACATAATAAAAGACATTAAAGCCAGAAAGTTTAAGCCCGTTTACCTTTTACACGGTGAGGAACCTTATTATATAGACCAGATCATTCATTATATGGAAGACCATATCCTGAATGACATGGAAAAAGGTTTCAACCAAACCGTATTGTACGGAAAAGACACGGATATGGCCACGGTGATGAATGCTGCCAAACGGTATCCGATGATGTCTGATTACCAGCTTATCATCGTAAAAGAGGCACAGGAATTGAAATGGGCAAAAGAAACTGAGGGCAACAGTAAGACAGCGGAATTCGTACTGAACTATTTCGAAAAGCCATTGCCAAGTACGATCCTGGTACTTGGCTATAAGTATGCCAATTTTGATAAGCGTAAAAAGATCTATAAAGCAATTGATAAGAATGGCCTGGTCTTTCAATCAGAGCTTGTGCGCGATTATAAGCTTGCTCAGTGGATCGACGACCTGGTAAAGGAAAAGGGCTATAAGATCGCTCCTCAGGCATCAGCGTTAATGGCAGAATACCTGGGCGCGGATCTGTCCAAGATTGCTAATGAGCTGGAAAAATTGCTTTTAAATATTGGTAAAGAAACTACGATCGACACCGATATCATTCAAAAAAATATTGGAATCAGCAAAGAGTATAACGTATTTGAACTGCAAAAGGCATTGGCCGTAAAAAATGTGCTGAAGTGTAACCAGATCATCAATTACTTCGCCGACAACCCCAAGGCCAATCCAATGGTGATGGTGATGGCCAATCTGAGTGCCTATTTCACTAAAATATTGAAGTATCATTATTTACCCAATAAAGGAGATGCAGCAAAAGAGCTGGGGGTAAATCCCTATTTCGTGAAGGACTTCGAAACAGCCGCCCGCAGTTACAGCCTACCCAAAACTTTCGATATCATCAGCCTGATGAGGGAATACGATCTTAAAAGTAAGGGAGTGGACAGTACCGGCAATACAACCGATGGCGAGCTGTTAAAGGAATTGCTGTTTAAAATGCTGCATTAATGACCTGGTTAAATCCCGGTCTGTCTTCAGTTTCTTTTATTTTAGTATTTTATTGACATTTATTGGTGTAGGTGGTTTGTTCTATGACTATTTATTTGATATTTGCCAATGCTTGGTTAAACAGAGAAACATCGCGCCAAAGCCAGAAATAACTTAACGTATGCCAATTAGAATTCTATTTACTGTTCTTCTCTTATCTTTTGTAATGAGCAGGTCAAATGCTCAGGAACTGGAGGGTAGCCTTAACCTTCATACATTTGCAGACAACAGGGAATATGCCCGGTCGCAACGATTCTCTCAGACCATATTCGGGTTGAGATTTTCTCCCGAGATCGGCTTAGCATTCGATAGCGTCCACCGGGTCAGGGTAGGATTCAATGCACTGCATGAATTTGGGTCCTCAAAATTCGCCGATAAGATTGGTCCGGTCGTGTATTATGAATTCAACAAGCGAAACTGGAATTTCTATATGGGGGTATTCCCAAGACACAATTTGCTTTCCGATTATCCACGTGCGGTGCTTACGGATACCTTCAATTATTACCGCCCAAACGTGGAGGGGATGTTGCTGAAATATGAAAATCAGAACTGGAAACAATTGCTGTTTATAGATTGGACCAGCAGGCAGACCGCAACAGACAGGGAGAATTTTATTTTTGGCTTCTCGGGCAGTTTCAAGAAAGATCTTTTCTTTATCTCACATTACGCGATGATGCTGCATAATGCGGGGCCTGCGATCGCTATTCCCGGCGACCATATTGAGGACAATGGGGCACTTGCAGTAAAGGTGGGGCTCGATCTCTCAGAGAAAACCTTTCTTGACTCTTTAACGATAAACACGGGGGGGCTAATGTCTTTCCAACGCGTGCGCAGCGTTGATGGCTGGAAGACACCTAAAGGGATATTGCTCGAGATGCAGATGGAGTACCATAGGTTTGGGATTACCAACTCATTTTATACAGGTGAAAGTCACCACATCACCTACGGAGATCAGTTTTATACTGCCAAAAGCTATAACCGGACCGACTTGTCCTGGCGGCCTGTTATCTATAAAGGCATTGAAGGCAAGTTTACGTTGTCCTTCCACTTTCTGGAAGGCGTGATAGATAGTCAGCAAAGCTTTGGGATCAGGTATAATATCAATTCTGCAAATCTTTTGAAACGTAAATCATCCAAGACTGGTCACTCCTGGTGATGATCGAAACGCAGATCAATTTTCACCAAAAGTGACGCAGCAGCAGTTTGGGCTGGAGTTAATTAAGCATCCGGTATTTCGGGTTCTACCAGCTTAATAAGTTTTTCCAATGATTCCTGCCAGCCCAGGTAGCACATCTCGGCAGGTATTGCAGCAGGAATTCCTTCCTGAAATACTTTTAACTCCGTGCCTACAAATGTTTTTCGCAACCAGATCGAAGTCGTCATTGTACCTGGCAGGTTTGGATCGTCAAATTTGTCTGTATACTTGAGGAACTCATTCGGTGTAAGCTCCACATACTCGCCACCAAAGGAATGGCCGTTACCGCTTGTGAAGTTTTGGAACGACATCCTGAAAGTACCACCTACCTGAACGTTCATTTCGTGTACGGTACAAAGAAAACCATACGGCGGCAGCCATGAAGCAATCGCCAGGGCCTCGGTAAAGGCACGATATATCTTTTCAGGGGAAGCCTTAATCACTCTGTGCAATGAAACTGTGTTGTCTGACATAACAATTATTTTTTTGTGTTCCTACTCGTCTGGCTTTTCGGCTTCGCCCGTTTTTGTATGTGGTCGCTGCTCCACCAACTATTGATTGTTGCGTATGTATCGCTTTAACAAAGATGCGGGTAAAAACAGATATTGAGCGGGGCAGTATACGACAAATTACAGTCAATTTGCGACAGACACTCTTCCAGGCTTCTCCATTTGTTTAATGGCGGCCCATTCTTGTGGATGGGGTACCGAAAATGTAGCGCACAACCAGCTATAATAAGCGATTTCCTATGCGCTGATGAAAAAAGAATGGTAAGTCAGGAAATAATAGGGAGGATTCCCAAAACGCCAAATGTTATTTCCCTACTTCCTTCTCCGGATGTAGCAAATGATCGCATTCCTTTCGTGTGGCATCTATTTTTGCGTTGATTTCCTTTGATTTCTTTTTAAGTTCGGCGCTTTTCTGGGAGAGCGCACTAATTTTTTTGTTATAGTTGTGCGTCTGCAGGGATTCAGGAGTGATGTTCATGGCCGTACGATTTTAACTGAATATAAGCATCTTATATTAAATTAAAGTTAAGCCGTATGATTTCAGGTATTAATACGTGCAACATAGTATTTGTGCGGATAGCAAATGGATGCTCATGGTGTAGTTACCACGGTTTCACGCCCCCAAACCAGCACATCTATCCTTTTTGCATAGTGTACAAGATCTGGTGCCGGTGCGATCGGACTACCAATCAGGGGATACCCGCTGATCCGGGCATCAATTTTCATGACCTGGAGCGGCCAGGGTTTGTGATGGATGTCTATGCGATGGAGTTTATTTCCATTTTGCTGGTATAATGCATGTCTTTCGCTAAGCCAGTAATCAAGTCCGGACTTCGGTTCTATAGCCCGGCCAAGGGTGTAGGTCGCTTCCAGTTTTAGATTTCGTCCAGCATTTCTGGAGGAGTAGAGTTCTGTGCTGCGGCTAATATCGGATTTCATATAGGGAAGTCCTATAAAGCATCTGGCCAGTAAGGCTGATATCAGCTTTTGGGCTTCGATGGAAAGAAAATAAATGCCAGGAATGCCATCTCTGATGACATAGGTCCTAAAATTGACTTCATGAAAATTGGAGATCGGGGACAAATAGGGCAGGAACCTGGGCCTCAATTTTTTTACGCTGAAAGCGATTATGGACACCCAGGCCTCTTCATTGAAGGTGTCGATCTTTAAGTCTTGGGGCAGGAACGCACTAAGGGCAGATGGTTGAACCTTCCAGTGCATAAACAGGTTTTCATGCCATTCCTGGTACTGTTTCCAGGGCT
>CAMLDJ010000418.1 GCA_946478755.1 uncultured Pedobacter sp.
TGGAATGATTTTGGCAGTTAACTTCCCTGCAGCGATGCTTTGTGTTCTGGTGTTTATTACCGTATTACTGATTACTAAATATGTTTCGCTTAGCTCAATATGTGCAGGGTTTACCTTTCCGCTGAGTATCGTGTTTCTGTTGCAGTCGTCAATAAAATCGGAGGTGTTATATGGGATGTGCGTTTGCGTACTGATCTTGGTCACCCATCAGAAAAATCTGGAAAGACTATTAAAAGGCAAAGAATCCAAAGTATATCTGTTTAAGAAAAAAACGAGTTAAACTTAAGATTTATGAAGAGACTATTAATTGTAGGTGTAACCACGATAGGGTTGGCCTTCTCATCCTGTTCTACAGTGCCCCTAACAGGTAGAAGCAGGTTGAACCTGGTAAGTAATGACCAGGTTTTACCTATGGCATTTCAGGCATATAATCAATTTCTGACGGAGAATAAGAGCGCAGTGCTTTCTGCTTCAAATGCCCAGGCAGCACGAGTAAAAAATGTAGGTAATAAGTTGATTGCCGCAGTGAAAAACTATATGAACAATAACAATTATGGTGATCTGATCAAGGATTATAAGTGGGAAGTTAATGTAGTTCAAAGTAAAGAATTAAACGCCTGGTGCATGCCTGGAGGAAAAATAGTCGTGTATACGGGCATTCTGCCTGTAACCAAAGACGATGCAGGCCTGGCAACAGTGATGGGGCATGAGATTGCACACGCTATCGCAGGTCACAGCGCTGAACGAATGTCACAGGATATGGTTTCTCAGGGTATCGGTGCAGCAGGGAGTGTTGCCCTGTCAAAAAATCCGAAATCCCAATCCATTTTCAATACCCTATACGGTGTAGGCACGCCGTTAATGATGCTTAAATATGGCCGTAACCAGGAATTGGAGGCTGACAAGCTGGGGCTGATTTTTATGGCTATGGCCGGATATAATCCTCAGAATGCTGTTGCTTTCTGGCAAAGGATGTCAAGCGCTTCGGGAAGCGGACAGAAACCACCAGAATTTTTAAGTACACACCCTAGTGATGCTACCCGTATTGCCCAGATACAAAGAGCCATACCTGAAGCTCAGAAATATTATAGGCCTTAATGTAGAAATAAACTTTGATCAGCAGGCTGCCTTTTAAACAGCAGCCTACTGATCAAATAAATGTCTTAAGCACGTATTACGATGTTAAAGTCTGCATAATAGCCGAAGCCTTTAACATACATTCTTCATATTCAGAATTTGCATCGGCAGCATAAGTAATTGCGCCGCCAACCTGAAAGGATAAATATTTTTTTGCCGAATTGTACAATATGCTGCGGATAATGACATTAAAATCGAATTCGGCTTCTGGGGTAATATAACCAAATGCGCCTGAGTAAGCCCCACGCTTACTAAATTCGTACTCTTCTATCAGTTTCATCGCCTTTACCTTTGGGGCTCCCGTCATAGAGCCCATTGGGAAAGTGTGTTTTATGGCATCTATAAAGTGTATATCGGGATTCAGCTCACAGCTAATGGTCGATATCATCTGATATACCTGCGGAAAACCATAAATGCCGAACAGTTCTTCAACTTTTACACTTCCACTTATTGCTGCTTTAGTAAGGTCATTCCTTACCAGGTCTACAATCATTACATTCTCGGCCCGTTCTTTGATGTCCGCCTTCAGTGCTGCTTTGATTTGTAAATCAGTGTCTGTATCTGCATTACGTTTTGCTGTGCCTTTAATAGGCTGCGAAATTAACTTGTTTCCTCTTTTACACAAATACCTTTCAGGACTTGCCGATAGTATATACCGGTCATTTATTTTAAAGAAGCCGGAAAAGGGAGTCGGAGATACTTCACATAGCTGATTATAGATCTCAACTGGATTAATTACCGCATGTTTTGCAAAGAACTCCTGGCAAAAATTAATTTCATAGATGTCACCACGTGCAATATGTTGTTGCAGCGTTTCTACTGTTTTGGTGTAAAGTGATCTTGAGATTCTACTTTCTATATGAATACTGGTCCCATCAGTTTCGGGCAGTGGATTAAATTGTTCAATAAGATCCATAATTTCAGCGCTGCCGATTAAAACCTCTGCCTGGTTGCCCTTAAATACGATCAGATACTCGGGAACAAAGAAAAATAATTCAGGGAAGCCAAGATAATCAGGGTTATTTGATTCGAGTTCTTCCACTTCATTTTTTAGATCATAGCCTAACAAACCGAACATCCAGGTGCGGTGTTGGGCATAAAAAGCCTTCAATTCATCGAATTTAAACCTGGAATCTGCATTTAATTGTTCCCTGACACCCGCAGCTATCAGTAAGTCAAATTTACTGTAAAGATCAGTGTAACCATTTGAATCAAGGATGCAGCAAACGTCAGCAGTTGCGGCCCATTTTAGTGCCTTTTGTTTAAAAGAATTGATATCCTGAACTCTCATTTTAGTTTGCGCAAATGTAAAAAATAAGGATCAGAATAGCACCAACAAAATAAGCGGCCAAGACCGCTTATTTTGTATGATAAACAATAGAAAATTAATTCAATTCAAGTGTCTGTACCCTATCTGGTCCTACGGATAAATATTTAACGGGCACTTCCAGTTCTTTTTCCAGGAAAGCGATGTAATCGGTCAGCTGCGCCGGGATCTCTTCCACACTGCTTACTTTGGTCACATCCGTTTTCCATCCGTCAATGGCCTTTAATACAGGCGTTGGCTTAACGGTAATGATATCGTACGGCATGTAATCGATGATTTCGCCATTGTGTTCGTAATGGGTGCAGGCATAAATGGTATCAAAGCCATCCAGTACGTCTGCTTTCATCATGATGAGTTCCGTTACCCCATTCAGCATGATCGCGTATTTTAATGCAGGAAGGTCTATCCATCCGCAGCGACGTGCGCGTCCGGTAGTTGCACCGAATTCGTGGCCCACCTGGCGCAAGTTCTCACCAACTTCATCATCCAGTTCTGTAGGGAAAGGACCACCTCCTACACGTGTGCAGTAAGCCTTAAAAATACCATATACATGCCCCACCTTATTTGGTGCAATGCCTAATCCGGTACATGCGCCTGCGGTAGTGGTATTTGATGAGGTTACGAAGGGGTAAGAACCGAAGTCTACGTCCAGTAATGTTCCCTGTGCACCTTCAGCTAATACCATTTTCCCTTCTTTTAAATAGCCATTTACAAAGTGCTCACTGTCTACATGAGGGATGTTTTTGATGAATTCAATAGCTTCAAAGAAAGCAGCTTCCTTTTCGGTCAGATCATATTCAAACTCATAATGAGAAAGTATCTCTTTATGTTTCTCTACCAGTTTATTATAACGGTCTTTAAAATCAGGTAGGGTAGTATCACCAACTCTTAATCCATTGCGGCCGGTCTTATCCATGTAGGTAGGGCCAATTCCTTTTAAAGTAGAGCCTATTTTATCTTTGCCCATTTTTTGTTCATTTGCTGCATCCAGCAATTGGTGGGTAGGTAAAATCAGGTGAGCCTTACGGGCAATTACCAGTTTCCCTTTGGCTACGGGATCGTGACCTGCTTTTTTCAGGTTGTCCAGCTCCCTTTTTAAAATGATCGGATCAATTACCACACCATTTCCGATCAGGTTCATGGTCTTTTCGTTAAAAATACCGGAAGGAATGGTGTTTAAAACAAATTTTTTGCCATCAAACTCTAACGTATGTCCGGCATTCGGACCGCCTTGAAAACGAGCTATCAAATCATATTGCGGACTTAGTACATCAACAATTTTTCCCTTGCCTTCATCGCCCCATTGCAGGCCCAGAAGCACGTCTACTTGCGTCATTATTTAAATTTAAAAATGGAAATATTATAATTGGTTAACTTGCATGTTTAATGTCGGAATTCTGAGTATTCATTGCTGCTTTGGCAGAACAATCGAAACAAATGCCATAAAGGTTTAGTGAGTGGTGCTTGATCTCAAACTTCAACAATTCTCCAACCATGCTCTGGATCTGCTGGATGCGAGGGTCGCAGAATTCTACAACTTTTCCGCAATCAATACAAATGATATGGTCATGCTGATGATAGCCGTAAGATTTTTCAAACTGGGCCATGTTTTTACCAAACTGGTGTTTAGTCACCAGGTCACACGAAACCAATAACTCTAGGGTATTGTATACCGTAGCTCTGCTTACACGGTATTTTTGATTTTTCATGTGGATATAGAGGGTCTCTACATCGAAATGGTCATCTCTTGAGTAAATTTCTTCTAAGATGGCAAAACGTTCCGGTGTTTTTCTCAGACTTTTATTTTCGAGGTAGGCTTCAAATATTTTCCTAACTAACTCGCTGTTGTGGTTTGTCGACATAGTTTTTAAACTCCTTTCAAAGGTATCAATTTTTTATA
>CAMLDJ010000419.1 GCA_946478755.1 uncultured Pedobacter sp.
TGAGTCTGCATTACTTTAGCGCTGAAGAAGCGCTAAAGAACGCTAGGCCTCATCGGAGAACCCAATTTTGCTGCTGAGCAGGGTGGCTTGTTTGGCGGCAGAACGATTTTCGACAGGAGGTTTCTTTTCGCTGCCCGGCATTATTTTTTTGTTTGCATAGCGGTGTTTGCATCCTCTGCATCTTCAAATGCTGCATCAAATACGCAAAATCTTTTGGTAAAAACCCTGGAAATGAAAATAGCCGCGTGCTGAGGGCTCCGATGGCTTAAACTTTGTGGATTTTTTCAAGAAATAATCAGTTATGAAACCTGTATAAGCTTACCACTATCAGACACAATGAACCGGGCTTGCGGGCCCTTGAACACAAAGACCAATAGATATGAAAAAGTAAGCTTTGCACGCTTCATAGCCTTTAAAACATTACATATCAATGAAAAAGGTAATTATTGCGTTCCTGTTATTTGCAGGAGCAGTGCTAGGTGCTGCAGCGCAGGATAAAAAGAAAATCGACACCACCGAAGTACCGGCGGCCGTGATGACCAGTTTTAATTCGACTTTTCCAAACAGCAGTGCTGTTGAGTGGAAAAAAAAGGATAACCGGTATATGGTTTCTTTTACCATGAACAATTCCAATCACTATGCTAAATTAGATCAAAGCGGTAAAGTAATTTCGAGAGGTATGGAGATCGAGGTATCACAACTACCCGGACCGGTAACACAAGGAATACAAAGAGATTATCCCGATTACAAAGTAGATAAAGCCTTTACTGTAAATGAAAATGGCACAATTAATTATAAAGTTTCATTTGAAGGCAAGGAGGATCGGAAAATATGGTATGATGCGGCCGGCACGCGTTTAAAAGAATAACCAGATAACAATCTCAGGCGGGTAATCTTGCTTGAGATTGTTATCTGCGCCGGGCTGGTCGTGTTGATGACCAGATTTTATATGACGTTAAAAAGGGGTATTTACCACGCAAACCCCGGCTTCAAATATTTGTTATCATTACTAGCTTTTGCTTGTAGTAAGTAACTCATATTTCTGGTCATATAAAAAATAGCTTATGAAATTCACGATTATAAACCCAACCGACAATACGTCTGTCCAGCTCAGGGCACACGCTGAAGATTACAATGGCGATCAGGGGCTGCGAATTATCTTCCCCGAGAAAGATTCTTTTGTAATCGTTCAAAAAGAGGGACAATGGAAAGTAATGGATGAAACAGACATAAACCCCAAACTGATTGACGCCATTACTGAAGGGCTTAAACCAATTGCCCGTTATACCTAAGCCTGGTATAAACCAGCCAGGGATGCAGGGTGATGAACGTTTTGGTTATTGCTGCTTCTCCCTGGCTGTTAATGACGGCCTGTTTGCTCACTCAGCTTCCTCCCTTCCAAAGCCAGACCTATATTAACTAGAAATTCAGGATCAATATGGTGATCGTCTGCAGAGCGCCAGGCCCCGGATTTAGGAACAATAAAAAAGCTGGATCCATTTGGATGCCTGATCCTCATTCCATGTTCCCCTTTATAATTTTCGGTCTTAGCATCCAATCGCAATAATGCGCCAGTAGCGGGTTCTTTAACTTCTATTTGCATAGTTATTCTATTTTAGCCGACCTCATAGCGGCGTTTTGCTCAATGAAATACAGTTAAGCTAACATGATGTTGATTTTGGGACAACAAATGAGCTGCCGCTAAAGTTTTAACCGTTTTGCTTTGTAAAGGCAAACAATTGTTTCATCGGCTGCCGATTAATCTTAGAAAGGGTATTTTTTGTATGTTTTCATTATTATATATTTGTTTTTATCAGCTATGAAGCGATCATAAGCCTATTATTCATTAGTATCTATAGTTTTTATTTATATTCATGAGCTCATAAACTCGGTTCATTGCTATTTATAATCAGTACGGTATGATGGTTTTCTCGGAATAACGCTTAAGTCATCAGCGGAGAATCGTATATGATGGCAGTCTGGAATTAACAATTGAAAGATCATTATGGCAAAGAACAGCACAACACGATTCAGTAACAGAGTAGAAGACTATGTAAAGTACAGACCAGGTTATCCGAAGGAAATCATCACTTACCTGCAAGATGTTTATGGTTTGGACAAAGGAAATATCATTGCAGACATCGGGGCGGGCACCGGTATTTCCACAGCCTTATTCTTAAACAGTGGCTACAAGGTATTCGCAGTCGAGCCTAACCTGGAGATGCGAAATAAAGCGGTCGAAATGCTCAGTTCCTTTCCAAACTTTAAGGGGGTAGCAGGCAGTGCAGAACATACAGGACTCGAAACCAATAGTATAGACGCGGTTGTTGCGGGGCAGGCATTTCATTGGTTCGACAGGGATAAAGCCCGTACCGAGTTTAACAGGATATTGAAGGCCGATGGTTTAACCGTACTGATCTGGAATGAAAGGAAATCTGTTTCGGCTTTTGAAGTTGCGTATGACCAGTTTATTGTGAAACATTCGGTCGACTACACAGAAGTGGACCACCGTAAAATTGATATGGAAACGCTAACCGCCTTTTACGATCCCAAGCCTTTTGAACTTAAAATTTTTAAGAACGAGCAGGTCTTTGATTTCGAAGGATTAAGAGGAAGACTGTTGTCATCTTCTTACATCCCTGCTGAGGATGATCGGGGATATACCGCCATGATCGCTGACCTTGAAATACTCTTCAACCATTATCATCAAAATGGTGTGATCACAATTAACTATGACACCAAGGTATACATAGGGTAAAAAGCTATACACAGGATAAAAATCATCTGTTATATTTCAATATAAATGCGATTATTGGTGCCGGATTCGGCAGACTATGCGGATGGTGTTTTCCTTTAGGTTTGTGAATGATCCTGATATCACCACCTGCCTGTTTTATTTTTTCCGCAAAAGGCAATGTGTTTTCCGACATTGGCACGACTTCGTCCATATCGCCGCACACATGCAGCATTGGATAGTTGCCACTAACGATCTCTTTAATTTTATCAACCGGACTTCCTGTAAAATCTGCAGCATCTGCTTCGCCCTTATATCCATAGTCTTTCAAAAAGGTTGTCCACTCGTTTTTACTGCCAGGTCCATTACCTTTGCCCCCCGGCCAGCTCTTCAAATCCAGCACAGGGTTATCTGCATAAATACAGGCTACCTTTGAAGGATTCGTAGCAGCCCAATTATAAACATATACGCCTCCCCTGCTCATGCCCTCTAAGACCGCTTTTTTTGCAAATCCCATTTTCCGCAGATGTGCATAAAAATCATTCCATATGTTTATGGCTTCCGTATTCCCGAACAACTCAGCCACGTCACAATAAACGACATGATAACCGCGCTCCAGCAGTCCGATATCTGTCTGCGGCTCGTGCCCCCAGAACCTGGCTCTCCATATCCACGGCATGCCTTTGGCTATTTGCTTCGGTGATACCACCTTAGCCGAACGTCCATGGAAAGAAAACGAAAAGCAACTGTAACCATAAAAATTGCTTTTCTGCGCCGGACCATTCAAGGCATAGGTGACTACTGGAAGCGGCCTGGTCTGTTCTTTAATAAAATCATATAACCGCGAAGCAATAAAGCCGTAACCTGCGGCATTCGGATGAATTTTGTCTGCCAGCAAATCCTCTTTATCAGCAAATAAGGAATAAAGGTCGAGCACATCAAGCTGCTCCTCATAAGCCAGCTTTTGGATAGAGGGGATGACAACTGTTTTTAAATAAGTGCCTGAAATACCAAACAGCGTATCGGAAAAAGCCTTGACCGGCAGCAATAACACCACACGCGGGCGACTGGGAAGTTCCTTAAAGCTCCGGATCATATCCCGGTAATCCCGCTCGAAATCACCCATCACAGCCCTGTTGATCACCTTACTGTTGTTGGTTCCCAGCTTGATAAATACCAGATCCGGTTTACAGGCGATTGCCTTTTGATATTCCGGCGTATTCCAATAAGGTTTGTTTCCCTTTTTCAGCATGGTAACTCCACTTAGGCCAAAATTAAACACCTGATAGGCAGACCCCAGCAACGCCTGCAATTGCGCCGGATAAGATTCATGGAGCCTATCGGCCAGACCCGATCCATAAGTAATGCTGTTTCCAATACAAGCTATACGCGTCTTAGAATGCGCATAAGAACCTACACCGATAAAAAATGTGCAGCATATAAGAACCGCCTTAATCATACCTCTCATTTCAAAATTACTTTATCTTCTGAATCATCGTCTAAAATAACGTAATAACACGTTAAAACAACAGCCAACCAACTCCACACTAAAATAATCAACCAACACCTGAAGCCTCTATACATCCTGCTTAACCGCCCTGTTAAAATAAAAATTTACCTTCTCAG
>CAMLDJ010000420.1 GCA_946478755.1 uncultured Pedobacter sp.
CAGAAAATGCTAAATTTTCGTCGGTTTGCCGCGATTACGGAATTAAATTTATTGGTGCTACGCCGGAGCAGATTAATTCCATGGGTGATAAAGCATCCGCTAAAGAGACCATGAAAAAAGCAGGAGTACCTACTATTCCCGGTTCTGAAGGCTTGGTTGAAAATATAAAAGAAGGTATCAAAACAGCCAATGAGATAGGCTATCCGGTCATACTTAAAGCTACCGCGGGTGGCGGTGGCCGCGGAATGCGTGTGGTTTGGAAAGATGAAGACTTTGAAAATGCCTGGGATAGTGCGAGACAAGAATCAGGTGCTGCTTTTGGTAACGACGGACTTTATTTAGAAAAATATATCGAAGATCCAAGGCATATTGAAATCCAGATCATTGGCGATCAATATGGCAAAGCATGTCACTTATCTGAGCGCGACTGTTCCATACAACGCAGGCATCAGAAACTGGTTGAGGAAGCTCCCTCTCCTTTTATGACTCCCGAATTGCGTGAGCGTATGGGTGAAGCTGCTATAAAAGGTGCTATCGCTGTGCAATACGAAGGCGCTGGTACGATAGAGTTTTTGGTAGACAAGCACCGCAATTTCTATTTTATGGAAATGAACACCCGTATCCAGGTGGAACACCCGGTAACGGAAGAGGTCATCAATTATGATTTAATTAAAGAACAAATAAAAGTTGCTTCGGGCGTCCCGATCTCCGGAAAAAATTATTTACCGGATATGCACGCTATAGAATGCAGGATAAATGCGGAAGATCCCTTTAATAACTTCAGGCCTTCTCCAGGTAAAATAACAAATTTCCATTCTCCGGGTGGTCACGGGGTAAGGGTCGATACCCATGTTTATGCAGGTTATCAGATCCCTTCAAACTACGACTCTATGATTGCCAAGCTGATCTGCGTAGCACAAACACGTGAAGAAGCCATCAGTACAATGGAACGTGCATTGAGTGAATTTGTGATCGAAGGTGTAAAAACTACGATACCTTTTCACTTAAAATTAATGAAGGACCCTAACTTTAGAGCCGGTAATTTTACGACTAAGTTTATGGAAACTTTTGAGTTTTCGGAATAAAGCATAAGACCGAAAGGATACAGTTGAAAACTATTTGATAGATTTTAAACGGAAATACCATTCTAAATAAAAGAATGGTATTTTTGTTTTACAAATAACGTACATGAGTGATAATAAAAAACGAGACCTGATTGGGGCTATAAAACAAAAAGGAAAAACATTAGAGGCAGAGATGTCTTTTTTTGATCATATAGATGTCCTTAGAAAGCATCTTCTCCGCTCGTTACTGGTCATCGTCATCTTAACAGTGGGCGCGTTCTGGTTCTCTGATTTCATTTTTAATGATCTCATCATGGGACCTAAGAATCCCGATTTCTGGACTTACCGGATGATGTGCAAAATGGCTGCCGCATGGCCTAACCTGATCAGTTCAGATTTTTGCATCACCCATATTGACGCAAAGATCATCAACACGGAGATGGCGGGTCAATTCACCCTTCAGATCAATGCTTGTGTAATGGTTGGTCTTATGTTAGGCATCCCATATATCTTATTTGAATTGTGGTTATTCATCAAACCGGCCCTGCACGAAAATGAACGTAAATCGGCAAGTAATTTTGTGTTGTTTGCTTCAACGCTCTTCTTTACGGGCATTATGTTCGGATATTATATTGTATGTCCGCTGTCGGTCAATTTCCTTACAAACTTTACGGTAAGCCCTGAGATTGAGAATACATTTACCATATCCTCCTACCTTTCTTCGGTTGCTACGTTAACCATTGGCTCTGGAATCATCTTCCAGTTGCCTGTTGTCATTTATATCTTATCTAAATTTGGTATAATGACCCCTGCGTTCATGCGCTCTACACGGAGATATGCTGCTGTTATTATTCTGGTTGTCGCGGCGGTGGTTACCCCAACTGCTGATGTCATGACCATGTTAGTTGTTGCCTTTCCACTGTTTTTATTGTACGAACTGAGTATCTTTATATCGGCCAATATAGAACGCAAGAGAAATAAAGAACTTTATGGCGTGGCTAAAGTAAAAAAACCATAATCCTAACTTATTATCCTAAAAATTTAAAGATGTCGACAGATAAAAAATTTAAAATTGCAATTGGCTCAGATCATGCAGGCTTCGAATATAAACAATTGCTCAACTCCTTTTTAAGCGATCATGAGGTTAGAGATTTTGGCACTTACTCAGCCGGTTCTGTTGATTATCCTGATTTTGCCCATCCGGTTGCTGAGGCAGTTGAAAGTGGCGAATACACATTTGGGGTATTGGTTTGCGGAAGTGCAAACGGTGTCGCCATAACGGCAAATAAACACCAACAGATCCGTGCCGCTATTTGCTGGCAAAAAGAAATTGCAGAACTGGCAAGATTGCATAACAATGCAAACATTATTTGCATCCCTGCAAGATTTGTTTCAGAAGAACTGGCTAAAGAAATGGTTAGCGCTTTCCTGAATACAGCCTTTGAGGGCGGAAGACATGCCGATCGGGTGAATAAGATGACCTGCTAAACACGGTATTATGAAAAGCCAATTTCTCTATACGACGCTGGTATTGCTGTTAGGCTGCACGGCTGCTGCACAGAACAGGGATGCGATCAGGTTCAGTCAGACGATCAATAAAGACAATGCCCATAAGCACCTTTCGGTTCTTGCTTCGGATGAATATGAGGGACGGGAAACAGGTAAAAAAGGTGGCTGGATGGCAGCAGATTACATTAAAGCCCATTTTAAAAGCCTGGGTCTAAAAGGACCTGTAAAGGGAGATTATTTTCAGCCAATAGATATGGTCAGCTATGGGCTTTCACAGATTTTAACCATAGAAGGACAACCTGCTGAACCTATAAAAGATTTTTATATCCTGGGTCCTTCCGTGTCAGAGAACGGATATGCCTTCAATACAGGCAGCGTGCTGTTTGCCGGTTATGGATTGAATAAGGATGGTTACAATGACTATGATGGCCAGACTGTGGCAGGGAAAGTGGTCATGATCTTTAAATCCGGAGATCCTTCCGGGTCCTCGGCGGCTAAAACAACGGGGGGCAGTATCAATACCAAGATTAAATACCTGTCCGATCAAAAAGCCATGGCTGTCCTCGTAGTAGACCCAATGGTTAATACGATGCCTGAGAACCTAAAAAGCTATTTGCAGTCAGAACAACTGCTGATGAAAACGAAGGAAAACATGGAACGTATCAACAGGCCACAGGATCTTCCAGTTATCTATATCGGTACCCATGTGGCCAATCAGTTGCTTAAATCGTCACAGCTTACTGTTGACGCTTTAAAGAAGAAAATTGCGGATAGTGGTAAGCCTGCTTCCCGGGAAATACCAGTAGCGGTTACCGTTAGTGCGAAAAAAACAGAAACCAAAGTGAGGGCGGAAAATGTTCTCGGCTTTCTGGAAGGTACTGATCCAAAACTGAAAGAGGAAGTGCTGGTCATCACTGCGCATTACGACCACATTGGTATAACACCTGATGTAAAAGGTGAGGACAAGATCAATAATGGCGCTGATGATGATGGTTCAGGTACCACAGGTGTGCTCATGATTGCTGAAGCATTTGCTAAAGCAAAAAAGGCCGGTAAAGGCCCTAAACGAAGTATCCTGTTTATGACCGTAACTGGTGAGGAGAAAGGATTACTTGGATCTGAATGGTATTCCGAATACCCTATCTTTCCTTTAAAAAATACGATCGCCGATCTGAACATTGACATGATAGGTCGTGGTGATACCGCGCATGCATCAGATAACAACTTCGTTTACATCATTGGTTCTAATATGCTGAGCAGTGACCTGGACCGTATAGGGAAAAAGGCAAATAACGATTATGTGAAAATGAACCTTGACGAAAAATACAACAACCGTACCGATCCTAACCGCTTTTACTATCGTTCGGATCATTATAATTTCGCGAAACATGGCGTTCCTGTTATTTTCTATTTTAATGGCGTCCATGACGATTATCACCAGCCAGGTGATGAGGTCAGTAAAATAGATTTTCCGATGCTCGCCAAAAGGGCGAAACTTGTTTATTATACTGCGTGGGAACTAGCGAACAGGGCTAAGCGGCCTGTAGTAGATAAGAATGAAGATGGAAGCATAAAAAAATAAAAATTGAAAGACGATGAAGGTAGCTGAGGAATTTTTGGTTAAGGCGGATGAGAAGGCCTTTGATTTGGGACATCGCAAAACAATCAATTACAACATTGGTAAGTATAATATTGCCGTTGAACGGGGCTTGTCCAGATTTGAAAACCTGGAGAACGCTAAAAAGAAAGCCCATG
>CAMLDJ010000421.1 GCA_946478755.1 uncultured Pedobacter sp.
AAACTGCTTTTCGCAAAATACCGTCTTCGGTGTCCCCGCCATATTCCCAGTACATCGCACCCAGCATCCCACGGTTCAGGATATAACTGCATTTGATGGCTATGGATTCAGGATTTTCATAGGTGCAGACAAATTCCCCCTTATCGTTTTCGAGGAAAGGCACTTTTGCCTGATCATCCCACTGGCGCTTAAAACCATCCAGTTTCACGATTTCCTTATAATCGATAAAGCCCGCTATGCCACTTTTACCATGTCCGTAAAAAGGGATTCCCAAAACCAGTTTATTCAAAGGCATGCCTGCATTTACATGTGCAGTTACCCCTTCATCAACGCTGATCCAGCCCGTATATTTAGAGCGGTATAAGCCTGCGTGGTGATTTGGAGGACTTCCCATGTCATAAGTCATGATATTTACAAAATCGACCAGCGTTTCAATCGCTCTAAAATCAATATACTTCCCGTCTGCAACCGAGGCCAGTGTCAGCAATTTTCCTGGCCCGATCTTATTCCTGACGGCCTTCATCATTAACGTATAATTTTGGGTATCATCAGGAGACGACGATATTTTACCTGAATTGCTGGTTGGGTACTCCCAATCGATATCAATTCCGTCCAGGTTAAACTGGTTAATTACCCTCAGGCAATCTTCTGCAAACTTGTTTCTGTTGCTGTCTACCGCGGCCATCTCACTAAATCGTCCGCTGCCCCAGCCTCCTATAGAGATCAGAATTTTTAGCGCCGGGTATCTGATCTTCAGTTCAGCAAGATTTTTAAGCCGGTTTTCATTGTCAATGCGGATGCCGTTAAAATCTTTATTGACATGTCCAAATGCATAGTTGATATGTGTCACATAAGCAGGGTCAGGCATTATAGTAGTCCAGGACGTAACGTAAGCTACCGTGATCTTCTTAGCCTGAACCTTTTGCAGAGTGTTAGCCTGAACAGGTTTCTGGGCAAAACATGAGCCGCCTGCAAGCAGTATCAATAACAGGAATTTTATAAGCTTTATCATTTCGTTTAGGTGTTTAGTTTTACGATGCTCGGTGCACTTTTATACTTTTTATAGCTTCAACCGGATGTTAATTTTTGAGAGCAGGATAGAAAAACCAATCATCGCCAGGGCCCAGCCAAGAGACCCCGCAACAGCAAGCAATTGGTTTGCATCCTGTTTGTAAAAGAAGATGTGAAACCCCATTCCCCAGCAGATGAAATAGATCACATCCGGAGCAAGATAGGTGGTCAAGGAATTTTTACCTGCTTCCCTGAACATGACGGCCCATCTGCTTTTGCCTTTGATATCTATCAGAAAAAAAAGGAAGGCGTACAACAACATGCTGATCCCATTGCACACCATTGCCCAACTGGGTGTACCGTAAATTTTCGAAAGGATGAACCAGTTGCGCAGAAAAAAACCAATGCCCAGACAAACCACTCCCAGAACGATTGTTATCAATGCGATCTTTTTTAATCCCAGTTCCTTATGGGTTAAAATGAGGCTAACGGTAAGGCCTGCTAATACAATTGAAGGCACATTTCCATCTGTGATCACTCCAAATGCCGGATTTAAAAAGTCAAGCCAGTCGGTTAACCCCAATTGAGAAAGGATATTTAAGCCTATAAAAAGTACCCATAAAAAAGCAACCGCCCAGAGTTTTGAGTTTAAGAACAGGCAAGCAGCAGCCGCCACAAAGTAGCCCCATCCAATAAGGCCTAAAATACCCCACCATTCTATCCTGAGCCAGGAAGGATCATCAGCGTCCCCTGCTTTAAAAATAACTGCCAATGCGATTAAGCCTACCATCCCTAACACCTTCAGCCCGCCATATAGGTATCTACGAGATGGATTTTGAGGATAAGCATTCCATATAAGGAAAACAGAGAGGTATAACAGTACCGCCCAAAGGTTGTTATCTATTCCGCTCAGTTCCGGGTTGATGCGACCGGTATTGAGCATAAGCACCCCAATGAGCAATAAGCTAACTGTTCTCATGAGGATGTGACCGAAAATCTGCAGGGTTGGCTCTCCATTTTTCCTGCGCGATGCAATTGCATAGGGAATAGACATGCCTACCATGAATAAGAATCCGGGGAATACCCAGTCGGCCAGCCCCATACCATCTACACTGCCTTCAGTATGCATGAGCCATCCCGGCACACCCGGTTCATACAGGTCATTTACAAAAAGCATGAGAAATAAAGTTAGCCCTCTCATGATATCGATGGACAAGATACGCTGGATTTTGGGTTGAAGTGCTTCCATTTTATTTCTTATTTACCTGCGGCCCACAAGATAGCATTACCAAACATGGTCTTAAATTCTTCAGATTTCAACAAATTTGCATGATGGCCCATCAGGAAATATACATTCGGGGCCTTCATTTTCCCATTGCTCCATATCACCGGATGATCGCCCATTTTTATAGCTGAGGGCGGCTCATAACTTGCCTCATCTACATTAGCCAGGACTTCCACATCAGGCCTTGGATTTTTGTCAAAAGTATACCATTCCTCATCAGGGATCATAAATGAAGCGGGTAGCCCCTTCATCACCGGATGCTTTCTGTATTCAACCTGCACTGTACCTGAAGCCCTTTCGGCAATATAGTTTTTGAAGCGTATCCCACCCATAAAATCCGAGAACCAGTTCCACATTGGATAACCATCAAATTCGCCCAAAAGGGTTGCATGATGAAAACCTACCCAACCACCCCGGCCCTGTTCTATGTATTTTTCGAAAGCTGCCTTCGACTCATCACTCCAGGTATATGGCGGAAAATTTAACTGAATAAATACTTTGTAACCGGACAGATAGGACTCATTAATGGCTTTAGTGTTATTTATTACGGTAATCTCGAAATTCTGCGTTGCAGCAAAATCATTGAGCCATAAAAGGGCTGCGGCTACAAAACCTTCATGACCACCGCCCCGTTCTGTTAGTACCAACACCTTAAATTTTGATATTTTTTGAGCTGCATTTACTTTTGTTATCTGAACAATCGATACCAGTATACCTAATAACACCAATTTAACAATTTTGCCTTTCATATGTATGTTTTATATATCGTTATTTATTTGCCGACATGGCTGTTACAGCCTGTAAAAACCAGCCGGTATGTGGAATCCATTGCTCGCTCCATCGCCATTCATTGCCATGATCACGGACTTTAAAATCAATGCCTGATCCGTCCACTTTTCCATCCTTGCCTGTAATCCCATTCGAAATTCCACCCTTCCCTGTACCATGCCCATACATGGAATCCATATGCGGTACATTATTTTCTCCATAACCATACATCATACACATATTATATGGGTTACAACCTAATATCCAGGACACGAGGTTGCCGGCAAATTCTGAAAGTTCCGGTTTTACACCAAAGACAGCCTTTGCCGGATAAACCAGGCGGCCACCCACAATGATGGCCGCAGCTAATGAACCTAAACGGGCATTTTCTCCCTGCCACCACCAACCGCTTTCATTTTCGTGGGGAATGAAAAAACCGGTTTTGACCTTCCCTTTATAAAGAAAACTTTGGCGGGGATAACCAAACGGGTTTTCCGTCTCCCTGGTGATTTTCAGGTTGTAATCAAGTGCGGTTTTAATGGTCAATAAAGCCTTTGCTCTATGATCAGCATCCGTTTCTACATCCAGGTACCTTGCCAGCGCAATTACAGGCAGACCTGCATCTGCTGCATGCCAAAACGGGCGGTCTTTATCATTGGCGATAAAATACCCTGCCGGGGAGAGCCTTTTGTGCAGATTTTCCGACCGGATCCGGGCCTCGGTACGGTACAATACCTTCCCCGTTGCCTTCCATAACTCGGAAGCGGCCACCAAAGCACAATAGTCATCGATGATATTGTCTTTATGATCATCGGCATATTGCGTACTGAACTGCTGTAAATGTGAAAACGCACGTTCGGCGGCGTGTAGGTATTGTTTAGATGAAAACGCGCCATATTCTTTCCACCTGGAGATCCTGGCAAGGGCGGCGATGGCCATTCCGCCACCTTCACGGTACGCGCACTGATAATCGGCAGTGGTTTTACTGTCAGCCAGCAAGCCCACCACCCTTCTTGCTTTCGGATCCTTGTTGAAATAGCTGAAGACAGTCATGTAAAAATAGCCTTCAGCAGAAAGCGAGCGCATGACATAATCGGCACCGTAAAGGGCCTCAGTCACCAATGCCGCTCTGCTTCCTAGCTTGGTTAACACGCCTGGGATAGTTTCCACGGTATTGATCATCGACCAGGTGACCATAGGAATTTGCTGGGGCAGCATAAAATTCGTATAGGCCAGGTGTGAA
>CAMLDJ010000422.1 GCA_946478755.1 uncultured Pedobacter sp.
TTTTGCTCCTGCAAAATATAGGTCAGGTTATTTTCAATGTCATCCATTAAAACAATACTGGCCTTAATTTCTCCCGTACCATCGCAGGCAGGGCATTTTTCGCTGGTGACGATGTTCATTTCCGGTCTTACACGTTGACGGGTAATTTGAACAAGGCCAAATTTACTTGGTGGGAGGATCGTGTGCTTAGCACGGTCCAACATCATCAGATCCCTTAGGTGATCAAACAACATTTTTCTGTTGACAGGCTTATGCATATCAATGAAATCGATCACAACAATTCCACCCATATCACGCAAACGTAGCTGACGGGCAATTTCTTTAGCCGCCTCTTTATTTACCTGGAGTGCATTTTCTTCCTGATTTTCTTTGCTTGCCGTTCTGTTTCCACTGTTCACGTCAATAACGTGCAGGGCTTCAGTATGCTCCACTACCAGGTAAGCCCCACCGGCCAGATTTACCGTTTTTCCAAAAGCGTTTTTTATTTGCTTTTCGATACCGAAATGCTCGAATATAGGCTCCTTATGCTTATAAACTTTAACAATCTTCTCCATTTCAGGAGATATCTCGTGCACATATGACCGGATATCTTCAAAAAGGTTGTTGTCGTTTACATAAACATTTGTAAAGTCTGTACTTAAAATATCACGGATCAGCGTGGATGTACGGTCCATTTCACCCCAGACACGTTTAGAGGGCTCTGCATCGGGCAACTTCTTAATGAAGTTCTCCCATTTTGCTACAGAGTCCAAAAGGTCTTTCTGAAGTTCAGCGACACCTTTTCCTTCAGAAACAGTCCTGATGATCACTCCAAAATTCTTAGGCTTAATACTCTCGATAATCTTTTTTAAACGATTACGTTCGGTATTACTCTTAATTTTTTTTGAAATAGAGATGACGTTAGAGAAGGGCACCAATACAATATATCTTCCTGCAATAGAAAGATCAGAACTTAAACGGGGTCCTTTAGTTGAAATTGGTTCCTTTGCGATCTGGACAGGTAATACCAGGTTTTTACCAACTACCTCGGATATCTTACCTGCTTTATTAATGTCCCCTTCTAATTTGAAATTATCTAATAGTGTGCCATTAACAGAGCCATTACGCTTAATTTTTGTAAGCTTTATGAGAGACTGGACTTGCGGACCAAGATCAAAATAATGCAAAAAAGCATCTTTTTCATAACCAACATCAACAAACGCAGCATTCAGGCCGGGCATAATTTTCTTTATCCGGCCTAAATAAATGTCGCCAACCGCGTAATTGTTATTGATCTGCTCTTTATGGAGTTCTACAAGTTGTTTGTCTTCAACTAAAGCTATGGTTACTCCCGAAGGAGATGAATCTATAATTAGTTCCTTTACCAAAAGCTACAGATTTTAAGGCATTGCTGCCTTATTAACACATGGACAATAAAAAAACATTGCTACCAACAACTAAGGCTACGATCAAATCCTAGCCTTTGTTGTTGAGCAATAACATCAAGAAAAATTATTTTTTCTTATGTCTGTTTTTTCTTAAACGTTTTTTGCGTTTGTGCGTAGCCATTTTATGTCTCTTTCTTTTTTTACCGCTCGGCATAGTTTTAAATTTTAAATATTTTTTAAATCTGTTTATTATTATTTTTTAGTTTTTAATGCAATTACTTTATCATCAATGAATTTTGATAAAGTGGCATTAGCAGCTAACTTTTTGCTTTTTAAATAAGCGTCGATAGCTTCATTATTTTTTCCAAGATTCTCATACGCTGTGCCCAGGTAAAAATAAGCATCCGGGGAAGGCTTAATAGCAATGATGTTGTTAAACCTCGTGATCGCTTTGTCAAACTGACCTGATTTTATGGCAAAGGTTCCCAGGCTCATATTGGCTTTTAAGTTCCGGGGATCTTTTTTCACTACATCCATCAGCATGGCAATGCCTTGCATTGGCATGCCCATTCCATTAACAATGGTAATACCTAAGCCGGTTTTTGCATCTGCACTGGCTGAATCTATAGCTACTGCATTTGTAAAAGCCAGATTGGCTTTTTGTAATAATGCAGGTTGCAATAAACTGTCGCGGCTGTTATCAAAAGCTTTTAAAAATCTGTCGCCCGTTAATAGCCAGTTGTTTAAGCTTGGTTCTTTCTCGGCAACCATCTCCAGGTACAGGGCACTGGGGATGGGTTGTTCCACATCATCCCATTTTTGGGCCAGTAATTTCGCCGCAGGAACTTTTTGGTTTTCAGAAGCGGATTTAAAGGCGTTTTCCAAGGTGGTGATCTCTGTAGCAAGACTAGCGCTCAACATATTTTTACCAGTGGTAGAGACCTCATTTAAATTGATTGCTGCTGTTTCTGAAGCGGGCATCTGGCCACCTGCAGGAACAGCAGCGGTGGTCTCTTCTTTTGGCTTTACCAAACCCTTAATATCCCTCGTAAACAAAAATGCTACAAGCAAAAACATTGCGCCTATAAGAATAATTTGTCTGGAACGGATACTTTTTATCATGGCTATTATGCTTCTACGCTGAGTTTTTTCGAGTTGCTTTTCACTTTGTCAACAAAAACTTTTGCTGGTTTAAAACTGGGTACGAAGTGCTCAGGGATAATGATTGCGGTGTTTTTTGAAATATTTCTTGCAGTTTTTTGTGCTCTCTTTTTTACAACAAAACTACCAAAACCTCTTACATATACATTTTCGCCACCGATCATACTATTTTTGATGACCTTGAAAAATGCTTCAACGGTTTCTTGTACATCTACCTTTTCAATTCCTGTTTTCGTTGATATTTCTGAAATAATATCTGCCTTAGTCATATTTTTTGTTTTATTAATTTACTGTGTGTTGTATTTTTATAAATGTTTTGGGGTTGCAAAAGTATTGCTTTTTAATGAGATAGGAAAATAAAAGATGATTTATTTGTCTGATCTTCTATCACCGGAGTGCAACTTTTACCAAAATCGAATAATACGATGTATTTTTATCCCATGAATTTTCAATCCGAAATCATAAACTGGTATTCAAATCACAAGCGGGACTTGCCCTGGAGGTCGACAAGCGATGCTTATGTGATCTGGCTTTCTGAAGTTATTTTGCAGCAAACCCGTGTAGAGCAGGGCCTCCCGTATTTTAACCGGTTTTTAGAAAGTTACCCCACAGTGGAGGACTTTGCGGGGGCGACAGAAACGCAAATCTTAAAGTTATGGCAGGGTTTAGGGTATTACTCGAGAGGAAGAAATATGCTTTACACAGCAATTCAGGTGCGTGACCTTTATCATGGAAAATTCCCGACGAGGTATGATGAGCTGATCAAATTAAAAGGGGTTGGTGATTATACCGCAGCGGCGATAGCTTCTTTTTCTTCGAATGAATCCAAAGCGGTGCTTGACGGAAATGTTTTCAGGGTGTTGTCCCGCTATTTTGGGATTGATCAGCCCATCAACAGCAGTAGTGGTAAAAAACAATTTTTGGCCCTTGCTCAATCCCTGCTGGCTGATCAGGAAGCATCGGTATATAATCAGGCGATCATGGAGTTTGGGGCGTTACAGTGTAAACCAAAATCACCCGACTGCAGTATTTGTCCAGTTCAAAGTGGCTGTTTTGCGAAAGCCAGGGATTTAGTGAATGCGCTCCCTGTTAAATTGAATAAGCTAAAAAAACGAACGCGTTATTTTAATTATTTCATCTGCATGGCAGATGAAGCTATTCTCGTAAAGAAACGCAGTGCCGCGGATATCTGGCAGGAGCTTTATGATTTTCCGTTAATCGAAACCGGGGAAAGCCATGAGCATGATCAGGAATATTTCCATGAACAGTTACAGCTGGCCTTTGGTGAAAGTTGTAATATTATTGCTTTAAACAAGCAAAAACATTTATTAACGCACCAAACTATATATGTTCAATTTTTTGGTTTAAAAAATTATATCATTAACTTTAATCGGGATGCAGAGATAAAATGGGTTTCGTTGCGCGAGTTTGAGGAATTACCGCAGCCTAAAGTGATCACTAATTTTATGAATACGCATTTTAATTACTTAGAAAAACCTTAATTCATGTCAGGCATTAACAAAGTTATTTTAGTAGGACATTTAGGCAAAGATCCTGAAGTCAGACATTTAGACGGGGGAGTAACTGTAGCCAGCTTCCCGCTGGCGACTTCGGAAACCTATAACAAAGACGGTAAGAGAGTAGAACAAACAGAATGGCACAATATAGTGCTGTGGAGAGGATTGGCAGAAGTTGCTTCTAAGTATTTGCAAAAAGGCAAATTGGTTTATATTGAAGGTAAACTTCGCACCCGGTCTTTTGAGGATAGAGA
>CAMLDJ010000423.1 GCA_946478755.1 uncultured Pedobacter sp.
GCATTGAAGAATTTATAAGAACTGCCATTGAAAACTTTATTAGCGCTATTTCTCTGCCTTATGCTCTTTTCGCGTGGAGATCAGGCTTTTTCGCAAGTTGCGCGCGGGAAAACTACACAAGACACCCTAAAAACTTCTTTCGGACTTAAGGAGAAGCAGAGACTTGGTATTAGGTCAATATCATCTCCTTTTTATCCCTTGCCAGATAATATCCAGCGGAAGGTTGAATATGATGCTATCAATAAAAGATATGTCATTCAGGAACTGATTGGTGATAAGCCTTTCGGTAAGGCGCAATACCTGACCATAGAAGAATATATGCGACTGGTAAACAGTGAGATCAAACGGGAGAACTGGCGTGTGCTTTCTGATCAGGAAGTGAGCGAAGTCAGACGAACGGGCATTATTCCGAGCCTGAAAATCAATAGCAAGGCCTTTGAACGGATATTTGGTGGTACGACCATCGATATTCAGCCACGTGGTGAAGCTGAACTTACTTTCCTGGGCAGAATCAATAAGAATGAAAACCCTTTGTTTAATGAGCGTCAACGCGTGCAGGGAAATTTCGATTTTAATCAGCGCATCCAAATGGATGTGATCGGCAATATCGGTACCAAGCTCAAGATCAACATGAACTATAATACAGAAGCTCAGTTTGACTTTGAAAACCAGGTGAAGCTCGATTACACTGGCGGTGAAGACGATATCATACAAAAAATTGAAGCGGGTAACGTAAGCTTGCCGCTAAACACAACATTGATCAATGGTACGCAGGCCTTGTTTGGGGTGAAAACCCAACTGAAGTTCGGTAAGCTCAACGTAAGTTCCGTCTTTACACAACAGAAATCGCAGTCAAGGCAGATCCAGATCAATAATGGGGCCCAGCAAAATGAGTTCAGATTAAGCGCAGATAATTATGAAGCAAATAAACACTATTTCTTAGCGCAGTATTTCAGGGATAATTACAATAAGTCACAAGCCAATCCACCAACCATCACTTCGGGGATGCTGATCACTAAAATAGAGGTCTGGATTACCAATAAGTCGGGCAGCACCCAGGATTCAAGAGATGTGCTGGGTTTTATTGATTTGGGTGAAAACCAGCCTTTTAATGCTGGCATAGCAGGAGGGACGTCTGTGCTGCCATCGGGCTTTACCAACCCCGTATTTCCGAGAAATTCAAATGACCTTTTAACAAGAATACCCCAGAATGCCAGGTTGACAAACTCCAACGATATTGTTTCTTTCTTCGCGCCCAATGGTGGCACGGATAATTATGCCAAGCTTACTTATGCAAGAAAGCTGGCCGATAGGGAATATACATTTCATCCTCAGTTAGGTTATATTTCGTTAAATAACGCTCTGAATAGCGATGAGGTGCTGACTGTTGCATTCCGTTATACTTATAATGGGGTGGAATATCAGGTGGGTGAATTTTCTACAGACGTTCCATTTGACCCGGCTACCCCAAAGGTTCTATATACCAAATTGCTGAAGAACGAGACCATTAAAACCAATTTGCCTACCTGGGATCTGATGATGAAGAACATCTATTCCATTGGAGGCTATCAGATCAGTCAGCAGAATTTTAAGCTGGATATTTTTAGAATTGACGAAAAAACCGGCGTTGAAAAACCGCTGATACAGGAAGGAGAGAAGCTGGATGCAGACCGCAGACCACTTAATGGTAAACAATGGATCCAGGTTACGGGCCTCGACAGGCTTAACCAGCAAAAGGAGCGGAAACCGGATGCGATATTTGATTTTGAGACGGAAAACAGACCTTTTGGCTCCAGTGCAAATAATGGGCAGAATGCTTCATTTGGTAATGGAGGGAACAATGGCGCTACCACAAATACCCAGCTGAACTTTTCAACCAATACGATAAACGGTTACATTACAATAGATCCATTGAATGGTCGGATCATTTTTCCAATTATTGAACCTTTTGGTAAGGACCTTGCCAGCCAGTTCTTGCCGGGTGAGCAACCGTTAATCGACAAATATACTTTTACCGCTCTGTACGATTCGACGAAGGTGATCGCTCAGCAGTTGTTCAGTAACCAGAACCGATATGTCATTAAGGGGGCCTACCAGTCGGAGGTTGCTTCAGAATTTAGCTTAAATGCGATTAATGTACCGGAAGGATCGGTAAAAGTATTTGCGGGTACCATTCCCTTGCAGGAGGGAATTGACTTTACGGTAGATTACCAGGGTGGGAGAGTTAGAATTATAAATCCCGCTTTATTGAGCTCCGGGCAGCCAATAAGGATTTCAACTGAAAATAATGAGCTGTTTGGCTTACAGCAACGCTCACTGTTCGGAACCAGGCTTGATTACAAGGTAAACAATAAGCTGAACCTTGGGGGGACGTTAATGAACCTTACCGAGAAGCCACTTACGCCGAAGGTAAATATTGGTGAGGAACCGATTTCCAACACCATGTGGGGACTGGACATGAATTACAGCTCAGCTTCAAGATTCCTGACCAAACTGGTTGATAAGCTGCCTTTACTTTCCACAAAAGCGCCATCCAATATTACTTTTGCCGGTGAATTTGCGCAGTTGATTCCCGGTCATCCAAGTGCCTTGAATTTTGGCGGGAAAAAAGGTGGCGTGAGCTATCTGGACGACTTTGAAGCCTCTCGCTCAGTAATAGACCTAAAAAGTGCAATTGCCTGGCAGCTATCCGGAACGCCACAGCTGTTTCAGGAAGCGACCAGAATTGACGATCTGAGTTATGGTTTTAACCGGGCAAGGATCGCCTACTATAATATTGACCCCATTTTTTATAACCGGAATTCTGGCGATATACCAAGCAGTCTGCGCAACAATGTAAATGAGCGTTCGAATCATTATGTACGTGAGATTATCGAACAGGAGGTATTTCCTTTTAAAGAAACCGCAACCGGACAAGCAGTAACCTTGCCCACACTGGATGTGGCATTTTACCCTACCATCCGCGGTCCTTATAACTACACCACTACCGGTTTTGATGCAAACGGAAAACTGACCAACCCGACTTCAAGATGGGGTGGACTGTTCAGAAGAATTGAAACCACGGATTTCCAGGCCCTCAATATTGAATATATTGAGCTTTGGGTGATGGATCCGAATATTTATAAACCGAATTCGGCAGGAGGAGACCTCTACTTTAACCTGGGTAATATCTCTGAAGACATACTTAAAGACGGGCGTAAGTCATTGGAAAATGGCCTGCCTGCAAATGGGGATCCGACCGCCTTCGACGAAACGCAGTGGGGCAGGGTGCCAAAGCTGCAGCCGGTAATACAGGCTTTTGATAATGATCCTGCAGCCAGGAAGGTACAGGATGTTGGGATGGACGGATTGTCCGATACTGAGGAGAAAGCGAAATTCGCAACACTGATCAATCAGATCAAAGGACAATTGAACCCCGGCGCAGCTGCAGAAATTGACAATGACCCTTCATCGGATGACTATATGTATTTCAGGGGCGGGGTGCAAGATCAGGAGAATGCAGGAATATTAAAACGCTACCAGCGCTATAACGGACCGGAAGGAAATTCAAAGACTTCGCAGCAGTCTCAGGAAGACTTTGGTGTAGACAACTCTGCTTCGACCTCACTACCTGACGGCGAAGATGTCAACAGGGACAACAACATGACGCAAAGTGATGAGTATTTCCAGTACAAGGTTTCCATGCGGCCCGGGGATCTAATGGTCGGCCAGAACTTCGTGACTGATAAAGTAACCTCGCAGGTGAAGCTGGCAAATGGCCGGACCCAACCGGTAACCTGGTACCAGATTCGAATCCCGCTAGCCCAATATCAGCAAAAAGTAGGTAATATCCAGGATTTTAAATCGATCCGCTTCGTTAGGATGTTCCTGACAAATTTTGCAGATACTACGGTGCTGAGATTCGGAAAAATCCAGCTCGTACGGGGAGAGTGGAGACAGTATAATGCAAACAATGAGGCTGCACAGGTCATCCTTGATCCTTCCCTGCAAAATGCCGGGCCTGATAATTCAACTATAGAAATATCAACGGTAAACATTGAGGAAAATGGCAAAAGAACGCCGATTCCATATGTGGTGCCTCCGGGTATAGAGCGGGAACGTGATTTTAGCAATTATCGTGGCGATACCAGGCAGAATGAACAATCGCTGGCCGCAACGGTAAAGAATCTGAGGGATGGTTACGGCAGGGCCACATTTAAAACTGCATTGAATGATTTCAGGTCGTACAAACACCTGGAGATGTATATCCACCTGGAAGCGCTCGGT
>CAMLDJ010000424.1 GCA_946478755.1 uncultured Pedobacter sp.
AATGAATAACAGCTTGTTGAAACATTTTATTACTTTTGCCATTTACAAATTTTATCATGAGCAAAGCAATAATCAAAACAGATAAAGGTGACATGACCGTTCAGTTTTATGATCAGGATGCGCCAAATACAGTTGCTAACTTTAAAAAATTAGCTAACGAAGGGTTTTATAATGGAGTAACATTTCACAGGGTAATCCCTAATTTTGTTGTTCAGGGTGGTGATCCGACCGGTACTGGTGCAGGTGGGCCTGGGTATAAAATTGATTGCGAATTGACCGGAGAGAACCAATATCACGACCGTGGTGTGTTATCTATGGCACATGCGGGAAGAAACACCGGCGGTTCTCAGTTCTTTATATGCCACAGCAGAGACAATACTGCTCATCTTGACAGAAACCACACCTGTTTTGGTAAAGTGGTAGAAAATGTTGATGTTGTCGACAGCATTAAACAAGGTGATAAAATTTTAAGCATTGAAGTAATAGAAGATTAGTTCTAACTTCTCAAATACAAACGATATGAATTTAAGAGGAATTGTAGCAGTATCTGGAAGACCGGGATTATTTAAGCTTGTCGGTCAGAATAAAGCAGGATATGTTCTTGAAAGCCTGGATGCACAGAAAGTTAAAATTGTAGCCAATATGACTACAACGAAATTGGCGTCATTAGAAGATATTACGGTATATGGTGAGGATGAGGATTTAAAATTAACCAATGTATTGGCAAATATGGTTGCTGCCAAAGGGAACGTTCCTGATGCAAAAGCTGAGTCGGCGGTGCTTAAAGCATTTTTCAAAGAAGTCGCACCAGATCACGATGGAGAGAAGGTGTATGCTTCAGATATGAAGAAGATCGTAAGCTGGTATCATATTCTTAAAGATCTTCCTTTGTTCAGTGAGGAAGCTCCTGCAGCAGGTGATGATCACGATGCCCTAAAAGCGGAAGAGAAATCAGATAAGAAGCCTAAGGTCGCTCCAAAGCCATCAAATGCAAAAGCACCGAGCAAAACCGCGCAGCCAGCTAAAAAGGCTAATATGACAAGCAAAAAAGGTGTTTAGTTAATTTTGACACTTCATTAATTATAAGAGGGCATCCATGGTGCCCTTTTTTTGTATCAGGTCTTTAAAACAAATACCAGATTAGCAGAAAGGCAATTACCGATAGGATGATGGCAATGAGGTAACTTACCCTATCTTTTTTTGTGTCGCTTTTAAATTTATAATTTCTTTTATAGTCTCCGGGTAACATAATAACCTCCTTTTATTAAATGATGCCTTTCTGTTTTAATTTCCACAAGCAGGTTTAAATTACTCGTGGTGATAGGGCTCGCCTTTTAATATGCTGAACGCCCTGTATAGCTGTTCTACAAAGAACAGCCGGACCATCTGATGAGAAAAGGTCATGTCCGAAAGCGACATGCTCCCGTTGGCACGTTTGTAAACGCTCTCATCAAACCCATATGGTCCGCCTATAACAAATACCAATTGTTGAACACTGCCAATCATCTGTTTGTTTAAATAATTTGAAAAGGCCACAGAAGTATATTTCCTCCCCTTTTCATCCATCAATATCACCGTATCAAGGTTGCTGATCTGCTTAAGGATGAGTTCCGCCTCTTTCGCTTTTTGCTGCGCTTCGCTTAGGTTTTTCGTATTCTTTATATCGGGTATCACCATCAGGTTAAAACCAATATAGTGCTTCAACCTGTTCAGATATTTCTCAATGCCTTCTATCAGGTACTTATCTTCTGTTTTGCCGACAACCAGTAAAGTAATCTTCATTTATTTTATCTTTATCACTTAAACGCTTCGTAACATCTTATGCTAAGTATGGTCAAAGCTGAGCGCAGTAAATCAATCAGGAATCAAATATAATGGTAAAAACAAAACATAGCATTCTAAGCGGCTATCAAAATTATGCTGAGCAGCAACAAACAGCCATCAATAAGCTTAGCCGCAAACTAAATCACATTTCGTTCTCCAGGTTAGGCTTGTTCATTGCCGAGATCCTGCTCATTGCGCTTATTATTAATTTTGGTTTTGAATGGCTCTTTGGTGTGTTGCTTATGGTGCCCTTCCTACTATTCCTGTTCCTGGTGAAAAAACAGACCGTCGTTCAGGATGAATTAACTTATGCCAGACAGCTTTTATGGATTTATCAGAACGAGATTGATCAGCTTACAACCGGTAAAAACGGCTATGACCATGGAGAAGGCTACCTGGATGAGCAGCATCCCTACTCTTCGGATCTGGATATTTTCGGACAAGGCTCTTTATATGCCTTTATAAACCGCTGTAATACACAGCAGGGCCTGGACCTTTTGGCCGGAAATCTGAGCATACCCGCTGATAAAGTCACTATATTACAAAGACAGGCGGCTATTGCGGAACTTAAACAGCATATCGCACAAACGTTTCATTTCAGGGCCCAGCTGCAGGATCATAAACCGACACAACTGCGCGTCATTAAAAACAAGTTGGAGCATGAGCTGCCGGAGCAGTTAAATTTCACACGCAATAAAGCAGTTCGCCTGTATGTCAGGCTTGTCCCATTTCTAACGCTTAGCATGTTTGCATTAGGTATAGCATTTGGCGGAATACTTTGGCAGTTCCTTGCGCTGATACTCGTATTAAATTCAGGCATTACCTTCTTTAAACTTTCTCAGATCAACCGGGTGTATAATGGCTTTAGCAAAGGCTCAGCACTGCTAAATGCATTTTCGGGAACCATCAAATGGACCGAAGACGTAAAGTGGAGCAGTACTTATATCAGAAATTTTTTCAATGCCAGCACCTCTGTTCAGCCATTAAGTGCTCAGATTAAACAACTGTCGTCCATAATTCAGGCATTTGATGCCCGCCTGAACATCATTGTAAGTGCCTTTTTAAATCTCTTTCTGTTGTGGGACCTTAAATGTTGCATCAATCTGAGCAATTGGTATGATCAATCGGCAGCACAGACGATCCATGGACTAGCGCGCATCAGCAGCTTTGAAGAGCTGATTTCTTTTGCCACCCTGGCATATAACGAGCCAGAATGGAATTTTCCGGCAATTGAGGACTCGTTCCGTCTGAAAGCTATCCATCTGGGACATCCTCTCATCCCTGATGCTGAACGTGTGCTGAACGATTTTAATCTGGCTGAGCGTCCTACAGTTGACATCGTAACGGGTTCTAACATGGCAGGTAAAAGTACCTTTCTGCGTACCGTGGGAATTAATATGTCGCTGGCCTTTGCGGGCGCCCCGGTCTGCGCCGCGCAGATGTCGGTTTCTAACTTTAAAATATTGTCGTATATGCGGATCAAAGACTCGCTAAATGACCATACTTCGACGTTTAAGGCCGAACTTAACCGGCTAAAAATGATTCTGGATGCAATCCAGACAAACAGGGATTCTTTTGTGTTGATTGATGAGATGCTCCGTGGAACAAATAGCAGGGACAAATACCTTGGTTCAAAGGTCTTTATAGAAAAGCTGATTGAACGAGGTACGCCAGCCTTATTTGCCACCCACGACCTTCAATTGTCAGAAATGGAGGGCAGCTATCCCCATCAGGTCAGAAATTATCATTTTGATATACAGATCGCCGAAGGAGAAATGAATTTTGACTATAAAATAAAGCATGGACCGTGTACTACTTTTAATGCGGCTTTACTACTCAAAGAGATAGGCTTAACATTAACTTCATAAATGATTGCCATATTGCCTTTTTGACAAAAATAATATGATAAAGGCGTCTGATTTTGGAAAAGATTTTTTGTGGGGGCTGGCTACTGCTGCTCCTCAGATTGAAGGTGCTGCAGAGGCATATGGCAAGGGATTGTCGATTTGGGATACCTTCTCTAAAAGATCGGGAAAAATAAAGAAGGGACATCAATTAACTGCCGCCTGTAATTTCTATCACAGCTATAAAGAAGATATTGCCCTGGTTAAGTTCCTGGGCTTTGGCGTTTTTCGTTTCTCGGTTTCATGGCCGCGCATTCTACCAGGGGGCAAGGGGCTTGTTAATCAGGAGGGCCTTAACTTTTATCACCGGGTAATCGATGAATGTCTGTTGCAGGGAATCGAACCCTATATTACACTGTATCATTGGGATCTGCCACAGGCTTTGGAAGATGAGGGGGGCTGGACGGCATTTTCTATTAACAATTATTTTAATCATTTTGTAAGTATATGTGCAAGGGAATATGGCGATAAAGTAAAGAACTGGATCGTACTGAACGAGCCTTTTGGCTTTACTTCCCTGGGGTATATGCTGGG
>CAMLDJ010000425.1 GCA_946478755.1 uncultured Pedobacter sp.
GTACGGTACTGCAACTTTAAAGAATCTGCAATACCTGCGCAAAAATATTTTGCCCGGTGGTCTGATTGGCTATGGTCCGCAACATCAGGAGGTGATGAACCACCCTCCCTGTATCTATCCTACCTTTACCAAAGCCAAAAACCTGGCCATGGCCTATGAGCTGGAAACCCGGCAAAGCCGGGTCCTGGCCAGATTGCCAACCGAAGAAACCGGCTGGGTAAAATATTTTAAAACTGTGGATGTCGCCCAGCTGCGCACCGAAAATTTTATGGCAACCATTACTTCATATGGCTATAAAGATTATAAGGCCGGGGCAAAAAGCAAATACATGTACCGTCCGGCAGGAGGCACCATATCCGGTTTATGGGTAAAAGATCATGGCTATTTAACCGCTTCCAGTGTAACGGAATATTCCAGACCGGAACCGATGAGCTTTCCGGAAGCGCCCGGGGTGAAGTCCCTGACGCCAAGAATAGAATTTGCCGATAGTCTGGGTTATTTTACCAACCTGTTTGAATTTGACAGTAGGATGGAGGCGGAACAGGTTGGGTCGAATCGATTTGAAGTCCATGTTTCCGGCGAACTGAAAGATAAGAACTGGCTGGCGGGGGGAGTAGGCTACCGAATGAATTACCTGTTTTCTGATAGCAGTCTGGTAAAAACGATAAACCTGGTTTATCACGATGCGCACCCGCTCGTAAAGATCATCGAACCCATCATCCATTATAAGGGGATGGTGTTTACAAAAATTGATGCGAATACAGTTTTGATTAAAGCGGGTGACAAGCGGTTCAGGTTCAAGCTGCTTTCCGGAAATGCGGTGTTAAGCATCGGCAAGGATGCCGGACACTATTGGGCGCCATACCCGGCATTAAAGGCTTTTCCATTGGAGCTGGAACTGAAAGCCGTAGCAGGGAGTTTTAAACAGGAAATTCAATATGAATTTGCTCTCCTCCCATGATAAGGCCAGACAGGTCGAAGCAATTTGACACGGAAATGTCGCCCCAAAAACTAATACCCTTTTTTCTTCTCTATTAGTTTCCTATATTTAGTTAATGGAAAAAGCCTCAAAATGGCTGCACTCCTGACAATAGCGGTTCGATTGCAGACGGTGTGGTGTCTCTTCACAGCTTGATAAAAATATTACGATGATAGAAAGGAATAGGATTAAACTAGTCACTGCTTTTTCAGGTGACTTTATGGAAGCAAAAGCCATTCAAGACTTTTTAATGGAAAATCAGATAGCAGCGACGTTAGAAAACACGTATATGGCGTTGATCGCTCCCTGGATAGTTACTCCTGGGGGGAGTAACCCTGTAAATGTAATAGTGAAAGACTCAGATCTGGACCAGGCATTGAAGTTAATTGAAGAACTTAATGATGAAAAGGAAAGATAGCCTTAGAGGTTAGTTTATTTTAGTTGCATTTACGCGTGGCGAATCGGGTTGATGAACCTTAAGTATAAGTCACCAAAAAGTGCGAAGTTCCACAGCCGAAACAAGAGCCTGTACTATCGAAAATGGTACAGGCTTTTCCTTTTTTGGGTATATGATCTGTGAGGTTGTCTGGCGCAGCGTAGGCGGAAAATGAATACTATAGTATTGTCTGCTCAATAATTACTATTATCTTTGTGACTAAGATATTTATCCAATAAGATATATAATGGAAGATGAAGTAACCAAACGAATAAGAAAACTGAGCCAGCTACATTCATACACGGCGATCCAAACGCACGAAGCCATAGCGCGGAAGGCAGGACTTTCAGGAACCGATCATAAGTACCTGGGCTTCTTAATACAAAAAGGGCAAATGACAGCGGGTGAACTTTCGCATTTAACTGGTCTGACCACAGGCGCAGTTACAGGTTTAATTGACAGATTCGAGAAGAAAAATCTGGTGGCAAGAAAATTTGCTGAAGGGGATAGACGGAAGGTGATCATTGAACCCAATACGGAAAACATCATGGCGCTCTTAGTACCGCTTTATCAAGATTTCAGGAACAAGTCAGCAGAACTTATTGCATCATTTTCGAATAAGGAGATCAAAATTATTGAAACTTATTTCTTAAAGTCAATTGAGATCATGAATGAGACAACAAGTAAACTCAACAGTAAGGAATCGTAAAAAAGAAAGTAAATGGAAAAAAGAACTGCATACTTGCTCAATTTTCAGGAGATCGATAGAACAATGCTTGCCATAGTGGGGGGCAAGGGAGCCAATCTGGGTGAACTATCCAGAATGGAAGGGATACAAGTTCCCGAGGGGTTTTGCGTGACAACGGAAGCATATAAACATATCATCGGTAATAATGAGGCATTCATTTTACTGCTAGATCGGCTGTCCATCTTAAAAGCAGATGATCGAAAAGCCATCAGCGAAGTCAGCGCAAAAATCCGGAAGCTGATCGAAGAAATAGCCATCCCGGAAAACCCCGATCAGGAGATCACCCGGTATCTTGAACAATTTGGGGAAAGAAATGCTTATGCCGTACGTTCAAGCGCTACGGCTGAAGATCTGCCGACCGCCTCTTTTGCGGGACAGCAGGATTCCTATCTGAACATCGTTGGCAAAAATGCTATACTTGAAGCGATCAGCAAGTGCTGGGCTTCTCTGTATACAGACAGAGCTGTAAGCTACCGTCTTCAAAATGGATTTGACCATAGAAAGGTTGAGTTGTCAGTCGTGATCCAGAAAATGGTTTTTCCGGATGTCGCCGGAATCATGTTTACCGCAGACCCGCTGACTTCAAATAGAAAGGTACTGTCCATTGATGCCAGTTTCGGACTTGGAGAAGCACTGGTTTCCGGCCTGGTGAATGCTGATCTCTATAAAGTGTGCGGCGGCAAGGTGATCGATAAGAAAGTATCTGCAAAGAAACTGGCTGTTTATGCTTCAAAAGCTGGTGGTACAGAAGAACAGCAAATTGAGCGGGAAAGGCAGACCAGGCCGGCGCTGAGTGATGAGCAGATCTTAGCGTTGGAGCTTCTGGGCAGAAAGATCGAAGCACATTTCGGCAGTCCGCAGGATATCGAATGGTGTCTGGTAGGTGATGCATTTTATATGGTCCAAAGCCGGCCAATTACGACGCTGTATCCAATTCCTGAAGTGGATGATCAGGAAAATCACGTGTATATCTCTGTCGGTTATCAGCAAATGATGACCGATGCCATGAAACCATTGGGCTTGTCTTTCTGGTTCTTAACTACCCCTGCAAATGTGCGCAGGGCCGGAGGAAGATTGTTTGTGGATGTTGCACCCATGCTGGCTTCAGCTGCGGGCAGAGAAACGCTGATAAATGTTCTGGGAAAATCAGATCCACTTATAAAAGATGCGTTGACTACGATCATAGCAAGAGAAGGTTATATAAAGAAGTTGCCGGATGATCGAAAAGAACGAGGTCCTGGAAAATCGAATGCCGCTGCATCAGCGGATTATAAGATACTAAATGATTACGATCCTGCAGTCGTTTCTGATTTGATCCGGAGTACTCAGACATCTATCGAGACGACAAGACAAAAAATCAGAACGAAATCCGGATTGGATCTTTTTGATTTTATCCTGGAAGACCTCCTGCTATTGAAGAAAGGCATATCTGGTCCGGAAGGCTTTGCTGTGATCATGACTGCCATGAATGCTTCGTCATGGATCAATGAAAAAATGAATGAATGGTTAGGGGAGAAAAATGCTGCAGACACGCTCGCTCAATCTGTGCCCAACAATGTTACTTCAGAAATGGGCCTGGAGCTATTGGATGTCGCAGATGTGATCCGTCCTTATCCGGACGTGATTGAGTATTTACAACATGTGAAAGATGATAACTTTCTGGATGAGCTGATTCAATTCCAGGGTGGGAAGGAAGTCAGCATTGCTATCGGAGATTATCTCAGTAAGTATGGAATGCGGTGTGCCGGCGAGATCGATATCACCAAAACCCGTTGGAGCGAAAAACCAATGACATTAGTCCCCCTGATTCTTAGCAACATCAGAAATCATAAGCCTGATGCGGGCAAGCGGAAATTTGAACAGGGCCGACAGGAGGCTTTAAAAAAAGAGCGAGAATTATTAGGTCGATTGAGGCAATTACCAGATGGGGAAGAGAAAGTCAAAGAAACAAAACGAATGATCGACCTGGTGCGGAATCTCAGCGGTTACCGTGAATATCCCAAATACGGCATGATTAGTCGCTATTTCATTTATAAGCAGGCTTTAATGAAAGAAGCCGGACGACTGGTGCAAGCCAAGGTTATTGATGAA
>CAMLDJ010000426.1 GCA_946478755.1 uncultured Pedobacter sp.
TTTTTTGCATAGCGCTATATATCGTCATTATAATTATTCCTATATCCTTACCTATCGAGACGTGGTTGGCAACAAATTATACTCAATAATTTATTCTATTTTAAAAAATTACTTGTTTTTTCAGAGAGTTCGTTAATTTCTTTATTCTCCATATCCAACACTCAGGTTTGAGTGACATCAAAAAGTATCGTTACAGCCCACCCTTGGAGAAGTGCATTTCTATATCATTACTCAGTTTTTTATGGCTCTGGCGAGCATTCCTAATGTGAATTTTCAGTAATTCTCATTCGCTTAACCATATCCTTGTTGTTTTCTGTCTCCTTCGAAAGGTATCTGGATCTTTTATATTGCAAAAGATAAGTTCCAAAAAACTGATCCCCATTTGCCAAAAGTAAATGCTCCCTCTTTCTTCTTGAAATCAGAGTGTTGCATGAAGGTCGAAATTGGTGGACAGGGATCAATAAAAATGGCTTATCCAATTACACCACCAGGAGCGAAAAAATCCATTCCCTTTAGATCAAAACTTCGACGATTTCTGCAACAAGCGTTGCAGTTTTAATACTGACATTATTAGTCGCAATAATGCAACAATTAAAAGAAAATTTCGATATAAACGTTGTTTCCTTTTTTTATACCAATAAAAAGTTTGGTCAAAACGGTTACTCTTCTCACAAGACACGTTCGGCTCCACGATCGAATATTGCTATCAAACTTGTCCGTTAATAAATTACTTCTCACTTACCAAAAGATTCGAACTTTTCTTGTTCTTTCATTTCGAAAAATTTCTTGGCATCCATAACAGCCTCACAATCCTCATAGAGGGTCGACGCTTTGCCGCACCACCCTACACTAATCAAGCCTTTAGATTAAACCCCTAAAGGCTTTTTTTCTACCTTGAATAAGCGTAAAACGCTATTTTTAATGATTAGATAGTATAACACCTAAAAACCCCACACTTAATTTGTGGGAGTTCAAAAAAATTGCCGGCAGCAATAAATACCGGATCAAACTGCGAGCCAGGTAATTTATATTTACTATCAGGACAAACCTTATGTCCGTAAACCAATCATCAATGATAAACGGTTAAATCCTGCAGAGCAAAATGAGCCTTTAAGTTCCCCCCTGACAATCGATCCTGAGTCAAGAGTAAACTTTTCGTAGAGAAGGCTTTGGATACACTTGAATCCGCTCAGTGGATATTAGAAGAATGTGAATAGTTAATGAGAGCGTTAATTGAGATGAGTTTCTAATCCACTATTTCCTTTGGCCGCGCAGCAAAATATCGTACAGCGTATAACCAACAACAGTTCCCACCTTACCGGAGAAACCACCTAAAATCCCATTCTTAATAATAGCCATAATTCATAATTTATAGTGAAAAAATTAACAGTTCAATCATTTTTAAGTAATTACATGTAAATAAAAATATTTTACCAAGAATTAAACAAGGAACACGCAAGGATTTGTCCCTATTGCGTCTCTGTTATACAGAGCTTCATTACCGGAAAAACCCCCTAAAATTACCAATCATCTGTTCTGAACGAGGATGCTGGCAAACCTTCCGCATTGTAAAGGCTGCCAACTATCCAATCTTTGAAAGCATATCTAACCGCTACAGGTTTTTTTACCACTTCGCTAAATACCATTACCCCATTTGAAGTGATTTTTGCTGTAGCAGGAAAAAACTCTTTGCCAGCGCCAGCAACTTCAAAGCCGGTCAAATCCTTTCCAAAGGCACTTAGCCCGTTCGCCGCATGATCAAAGTAAATTGCTACGGAATCTCCCTTAATGCGCATTGATTTATATACGGGACTTGCATGAGCCAGTTTTTCCATTCCGTAATTATTCGCCAGGGCCCATGAAGCAAGACGCCGTGCTATGGTGGTCTTGTCCGGGGCATGAATAAAATCCTCCTTTCCAACATCAAGGCTTACGACCATCCCACAATTAGGAATCGATGTTGATGCTTTAAGCTGTGCTTCTCTTAGAAAGGCAGATTGATTAGTGCCGTCATATTTAAATGGGGCAATCTGAACATAATAAAATGGCCATTCACCGATATGCCATGCTTTTCGCCATCCTTTAACCATCGTTTCCATTAACTGATCATATTGATGATAGTTTGAACGATTGGCCTCACCCTGATACCAGATCACACCTTTAATGCCATAACCAACTAAAGGACTCATCATCGCATTATATAAAACAGTTGGACTATTGTGGTTTATTTTAGCTTTTTCCTTTAACTGAAGTTCTTTCATCCAGGCCTCGATTTTGGTTCCTCCCCATGCAGTCATGATCACTCCTATCGGAACTTTAAGCTTTTCCTGTAATAGTTTTGCATAAATATATCCGACCGCACTGAAATCAGCAACACTTTCCCTGTTTGCCTCTGTCCAGGGACTGACCTCACAATTAAACTCCGGCTTAACAGAAAACTGTCTTTGAATCTGCATCAAGCGGATTTTCGAATTTTCAGCATGCAGTAAAAGTTCACCGGAGCCTTCAATAGGTTGCTTTTTAAATCCTTTAACTGGCATAGACATGTTTGATTGCCCTGAACAGACCCAGACCTCACCTATTAAAACATTCTTTAAGGTCAACAAGTCTCCGTCGTTGAAGGTAATTGTATATGGACCTCCGGCTACCGGGGTATTTACCCCAATCTTCCAGCTACTATCGCTTTGCGCAGTTATCGAATATAACTTGTTGTTCCAGGACGTTTTGATTGCGATTTTCGCTCCGGGCTTTGCCTTACCCCATAGTGCAGCTATAGTGGATCGTTGTAAAACCATATTGTTGTCGATCACAGGCGGAAGAATCACCTTTGCGTTGACAACCGTATTCAAAAGTAGGACCAGGCCGATGCAGATGTTTATTAGTTTCATATGGATTGATTATAATTAGTAAATTTTTCGGAGCTGTATTCCGTTCAAAATAGCATCACCCTTTATAGGGACAAATTGCAGGGTAATACCTTTACCATCTTTCACATCTAATAAAAGACGCGTGTTATAAGCGGTTTCTGGCACCAGGTAGTTATCACTACCCAGATGATCAATCATTTTAACCTTGTTGACCAGCACATCAAATGATCGATCGATCCGCTTTTGCGCAGCAACCTCTTTGCTATCCAGGTTATAAACTAAGGCTTCCCTTTTTGCATCTGAAATTAATTCAGCAAAGTGCAGGGTAAGATCGTAACGGCCATCAGGTACATCAAAACGAAATTCGTTTATCCCAGTACGCTGGGTTTCATAAATGGGGTCGTCATCAGTGCCCAGAATGTTCTTGTCCGATCCGTAAGGGTGCCGTGTGCTATTCGGGATCCGGTAAACTTCGCCTCCAACATAGCCCCATGATCCGGCCTGATACTCCTTTTCAGGAATCCAGACCTGCTGGGACTTTTCATCTATAAAGTAACGATTGTCACCCAGGCTAACGTTGATCTCAGAAAATGGAAGGGCTGTCGACGTCAATTTGGATGGCAAGAGAAGGAAATTAATTTCCACAGCATCCTTCAGTGTATTTCCTGATGCCTTCACCGATGCTTCGAGTTGATTAAAGCCATTTGCAAAGGGCACATCGAAAGCCACAACACCATCTTTCGGCGTTACTTTGCCTATAACCTTACCATTCAGGCTTAAAGTCACCTCTGATTGCTGGTTGGTGTATACTTCTATTTGCTGGCGACAGAGCAGCTTCTGATCGCTTTCGGCAATGCCACTTCGCAATTTCCAACCCCGGGATCCAATACGCAGAAATGGCTTCTTTAGCAGGACCGATTGATAGAGGTAGTAAACGTCTTTTGGCTGACGATAAATATCGAGCAGCCCCTTATTATTGATATGGGGCATGGCTTCTTCGCGCGTTTCTGAATTGAAATCAGCCAGATTCCATGCGATACCACCACTCACATAGTTTCTCGATGAAATAGCTTTGATGTATTCTTTGTGAAAATAGGTTTCATACTCCTGCGATTTGTCGAAACGCAGCGGCGATAGGCTTCGGATACGCGGGTCGCCATCAGCACCGTATTCAGTAATGAGCATTGGCGTTTGCGGAAATTCGCGGTGATGCCGGTCGATATGCTCCCCGAACTTCTCGATGCCGGCAGTATACCAGCCATTATAAAGGTTCCAGCCCACAATTTGTGGCACCTGCAATAAGCCTATGCGCTTGAACAGGTCATAATTACTACTGAATACCAACATCGTATAGCGATAGGGATCTTCCTTCTGCAGCAG
>CAMLDJ010000427.1 GCA_946478755.1 uncultured Pedobacter sp.
ATGGAAGCTAAACTGAAGCAGTCGTAATGAAAGGCTATACAAAACCTTTATTAATCATTTTCCTTGTTCTGCTTGCTGACCAGCTTTTAAAGACCTGGATAAAAACCAATATGTACCTTGGTCAGGAGTTCAGGATCATTGGAGACTGGTTTATTATTCACTTTACCGAAAATAATGGAATGGCCTTTGGCCTGGAATTTGGCGGCGAATTTGGCAAGCTGTCCTTGTCCCTCTTCAGGATAGCCGCCGTTGCCGGAATTGGTTACGGGCTTCATTACCTGATCCAGCGGAAATATCATAGGGGACTGATACTAAATGTCGCGCTCATTTTTGCAGGTGCGCTTGGAAATATCATCGACTCTGTGCTATATGGCAAGATATATGGCTATGCAAGTTTGTTTCATGGCCGTGTGGTAGATATGTTTTATTTCCCCTTGATACAAGGTGTTTTCCCGAAATGGGTACCGATATGGGGCGGCGAAGATTTTATCTTCTTCAGACCGGTGTTTAACATTGCTGATGCCGCCATATCTGTTGGTGTGATATTAATCCTTGTCTTCCAGAAATCTTATTTCAAGGAAGAAATTGTTGAAGAAATTGGACCTAATAATGAGATGGTTGAAGATTAATCAACCATTTTTTAAGTTATAGGTATGGAAAGCAACAAGAATTGACATCTATATACCAAATGCACAAATAAAATATCACACTATGAAAAAGTTATTAAGCCTTGCCATTGTTGCCCTGTTTAGTTTAAGTGCTATGGCCCAACAGGTGGATCTACGTAAAAAGATCAGTGTCAGCGGATCTGCAGAAACTGAAGTTATACCAGACATCATTTACATCAGCATCTCTTTAAAAGAATACCTTAAGGATGGCAACAGCAAGAAAAAGGTAGACATTACCACACTGGAGAATCAATTGTTTAATGCAGTTCAAAAAGCAGGCTTGGATAAAGACAACCTGACGATCAACAACCTTTCCAGCTACACCGTTGTTGTGGAGAAAAAGAAGAACCCAGACTATCTGGCCAGCAAACAATATCGTTTAAAGGTAAGCGATCTTAACAAATGGAATGCGATCATTGGAGCGGTTGACGCGAAAGGAGTGGCTTATACGAATATCGATAGCTACGATTACTCGAAAATTACCAGCTTAAAACAGGAGCTTAAAATTAAAGCGTTGCAGGCGGCCAAAGCTAAAGCAACTTACCTGGTAGAGGCAATTGGCGATAAGCTAGGCAGTGCACTGGATATACAGGAAATTGAGAATCAGGTTTACCCTCAGGCGATGTACCGTTCTAATGTAATGATGAAGGCAGAAAGTGCAGATATGGCCGGTGCAGCTGCTGCAGAGATAGATTTCAAAAAAATTAAGCTGAACTACGTGATGAATGTCGTGTTTGAGATCAAATAAATTTTAATTCTGACCAGAACTGTATACAGTTTTATTAAAAAATGATTTAAAAAACCTATCAATTAAGTTTGGTAGGTTTTTTGTTATTCCTATGCTGTTAAAAGCTGATGCAGCATATACAATTAAACCATAAAACTTAACGATTATGAAAAAACTAATTTACTCCCTGGCACTCCTTTTTACACTTACGATTACTGCAGGTACAGTTTCGGCCGCTGATAGCAACAACAAGGCAAAAACAGAAATGACTGCCGAGCAAAAAGTTCAGCTGGAAAGGATCGTAAATCGTGTTGATGAAATCAAAAACATGGACAAATCCGATTTATCCAGAGCAGAGAAAAAAGAACTCCGTAAAGAGTTAAGAGAACTGAAATCACAAGCCCGTGCGATGGGTGGAGGTGTTTACCTTTCTGTAGGCGCAATCATTATCATCATCTTATTGTTGATCCTTATTATTTAATATTATTAACTAACCTATAATTCGCTAACATCTACCTGTTAGAAACACAAAAGCTTCCTTTAGGGAAGCTTTTTTAGTATAACATCATTACCACACAATGGCCGGGAATCTTTAATCAATATATTCGAACCCGGTATATTTAACCAGCGCTTCAGGAATCTTAATCCCTTTATCGGTCTGGTTGTTTTCCAGAATAGCAGCAACTATACGCGGCAAGGCCAATGCACTTCCGTTCAAGGTATGTGCCAGCTGCGTTTTACCAGTCGCACCTTTAAACCTTAACTTAAGCCTGTTACTCTGATAGGTTTCAAAGTTAGATACGGAAGATACCTCCAGCCAGCGCTGCTGCGCTGCACTCCAGACCTCCATATCGTAGGTCATGGCCGAGGTAAAGCCCATATCCCCGGCACATAAGCGTAGCACCCGGTAGTGCAGACCCAGCTTTTGCAAGAGGCTTTGCACGTAGGCGCTCATTTCTTCCAGCACCTGGTAAGACTGCTCCGGATGCACGATCTGTACAATTTCAACTTTATCAAATTGATGTAACCGGTTTAAACCACGTACATGTGCACCATAAGAACCGGCCTCGCGGCGGAAACAAGGGGTATACCCTGTATTTTTAACCGGCAACTCTTCTTCTTTTAAAATAACATCCCTGTAAAGATTGGTTACAGGTACCTCTGCGGTAGGAATGAGGTACAGGTTATCGACACCAACATGGTACATCTGCCCTTCTTTATCAGGCAATTGTCCGGTACCAAAGCCCGAAGCTTCGTTGACCAGATGCGGCACCTGCATTTCACGATAGCCGGCCGCAGTCGAATGATCCAGAAAGAAATTGATCAGCGCGCGCTGTAAGCGTGCCCCTTTCCCTTTATAAACAGGAAACCCTGCACCGGTAATCTTAGTCCCCAGTTCAAAGTCTATAATATCGTATTTTGAAGCCAGCTCCCAGTGCGGCAAAGCGGTTGCGCTCATTTCAGCCGGCTCACCATGAATATAAACGATCTCGTTTTCTTCGGGAGTACTTCCTGCTTTTACCAAATGGTACGGCAGGTTCGGCAATTGGACGATCAGGTGATGCAACCTGCTTTCTCCCGCAGCCAGCTCATCTGACAAAGCTTTAATCTGCTCTTTATTACTCGTCGTCGCTGCTTTTAATGCTTCAGCCTCATCCTTTTTCCCGCTGCGCATCAAGTCGCCAATTTGTTTAGCACTCGAATTGGCAATCGCAGAGAGCTGATCTAATGAAGTCTGAACCTGTCTTCTTTCTTCATCGGTCTTAATAATTTCATCAACCAGTTCTGGCTGTTTAAAGTTTCTCAGGTTTAAGCCTGCTAAAACTTTATCTCTGTTTTCGCGGATATAGTTAACTTGCAGCATTGTTTATTTTTTTTCAAAGATAGTATTGATTTGCGATTATCGGTAGGCTATTTATTTTATAAGGGGTCAATACCCTTCGCAGTTTATTTTATGCCATTCCTTCAAACGAAATCGTAAATTTGAAAACTGCATGATCAACCCTAATCCAAAAAAAAATCCAAAACCATAAATATAATGGGTAAACTTTATCTTGTTCCTACACCAATTGGCAACCTGGAGGATATGACTTTCAGAGCAATAAGGATTTTAAAAGAAGCAGATGTCATCCTTGCTGAGGATACGCGGACCAGCGCTCCCTTATTGAAACATTTTGGAATAGATAAAAAAGCATACTCGCATCACCAACACAATGAGCACCAGGCCACCAGCGAAATCATCCGGTTTCTAAAAGAAGGTAAAAATGTGGCCCTTATCTCTGATGCAGGAACACCTGCCATCTCAGATCCGGGTTTTTTCCTGGTCAGGGAAACCTTAAAAAACGAACTTGAGGTAGAATGCCTGCCCGGCGCGACAGCATTTGTGCCTGCACTGGTGAACTCAGGATTGCCTTGCGATGCTTTTGTTTTTGAAGGATTTTTACCCGTCAAAAAAGGCAGACAAACGCGTTTAAAAAAACTGGCGGAAGAAGAGCGGACCATTATATGTTATGAAAGTCCGCACCGTTTATTGAAAACACTGGAAGAATTTGCACAGTACATGGGTGCAGAAAGGCAAGCCTCGGTAAGCAGGGAACTGACCAAGCTGTACGAAGAAACCGTTAGAGGCACCTTGACAGAAATTAAATCACATTTTGAAAACAATATATTAAAAGGAGAATTTGTAATTTGTGTTGCCGGAGCAGAAGAGAAGAAGAAGCCAAAATACAGCAAGGATTAATTGGGTTCAATTTTTGATATCCGGTATAAAAGAAACATCATGATATTAATAGATAGATTTTTAAGTGACGAACAAGACCCAAA
>CAMLDJ010000428.1 GCA_946478755.1 uncultured Pedobacter sp.
TGTTGAAAGAGTAAAATAAGAATTTTCATAGTTTAGTTTTAGGTTTAGGTTGATTATGGCTTCGGAGTGGTTCCCGAAGCCATGTTTTTTTATGGGGATTTTCCTTGAAATTCAATAGGTACCTCGGAGGCTGGAACCTTTTGACCTGAAGAAGGTCAAAACTTCCTATGCCTCTTCGGCACAATATTGAATTTCTGAACCGTACTGAATTGGACGCATAAAAAATAATAGTTCGGGATAGGGTGTTATATTATAGTAAAGCGGATATAGCAAGGTGTATATTTATAATAGGGGCGTAATAGTTATATTTGTTTAATGACAAAGGCGGAGCTTAGAAAATTAGCTATAGTTCAGAGAAAGGGGCTTTCTGATGAGCAGATTGAGGCTTACAGCTTGCAAATGCTTGCGCAGTTTACTTCGTTTGACTTTTCGGCTATGAAGGCCATTCACTTATTTCTTCCGATTGCGGAAAAAAAAGAGCCGGATACGTTTTTGTTTGTGGACTGGCTGGCTTTGCATCATCCGGAAATAAAAATTATTGTGCCTAAAGCTGATTTTGATACTGCTTTAATGAGCAATTATGTGTACACAGGTAAAGAGGGGCTGATCAGGAACCTTTACAATATTTTAGAGCCGGAAAAGGGGGAACTGCACACAGGTGACGTAGATCTGGTGCTGGTTCCGATGCTGGCATTTGATCGGCAAGGCTATCGGGTAGGATATGGCAAGGGCTTTTATGATCGTTTTTTGCAGGGTATAAAGACACTCAAGGTAGGCTTGTCATTTTTTGATCCGGTTGAGCGGGTAACCGATGCTGACGCGTATGACATCCCTTTGGACCTTTGTATCACTCCTGGCAGGATTTATCGTTTTAAATAGCCGGATCGCTACAATAGCATTTTCTGGCAATCATTTTTGTGTCTTGATAAAATCGCTTATAAGGTAGGCAATAGTCTTTGCCGTGGTTTGGTCGTTCCGGCCGTCAATTAATGCAACAGCGCCCTCGCAAATGTGTAGATAGGCGAATTTCTTTGTCGATGTAAGTAGCAGTCTGCGGATATCGTTTAATGGAAAACCCGAAGGGCTCATCGCGCTGGACAATACATTTTCTATCGCGTCCAGGTCAAGCTCCAGTCCCGTAAGCGGTCCCATTTTTTTTACCAGGTTATTCCAGGCAGATTGAATCGGCTGATCACTTTTTAACAACTCATCGAAGAATACCGGATAGATGTGGTGATTCGTTGCTATAGTTTTCAGGATCTCATTATTGTTGTAATTCTCCTGTAGTCCGAATAGGCCATAACGGATTAAAAAGCCATCATTTATCGCATAACTGAATGCATTGCCACTGTGCCTGCCATTGGCCGGCCTTAAATCTGCATGCGCATCAATATTAACTGCGTCAATTGGGGCCCCCAGGGCCAGTGAGGCTCCTTTAATTATTGGATAAGCATTATTATGTCCGCCACCAACCACGATAGGGGTCTTTCCTGATGCAATTATCTTTTGAATAACCGGATATACGGTGTCATCTATTTCTGGTACTTTTTGCTGAAGGGCCGATAGATCGGTATTGGCAGGATCATTAAAATTGAAATGTCCGAGTACCAGTAATTCGTCCCCATTAAAGAAAGAAGTGCTTTGAATATTTAACAGGCTCCGGAGTGCGGGTTCCCAGGCGGTTGCGGCGCCCGCAATTCCCTGGTTTGCGCGTACGCCAATATCTTCGGGAATGCCCAGGAGTACAAACCGGGCGGTAGAGGTCTCTATTTCATTCAGAGCCGAAACGAATTGGGCTTTTTGGCCAATTTTAAGCTCTCCATCGCGTTTGTTGGTGTGTGAAGCGAGTTCTGCTGGTCCGTAAATCTTAAGTCCCTTCATTAGCTTATTTTGCCGTTTAAAATGATGGTTTCAATTTGAGACTGCCCGAAGCTGTAAGGCAGGAAGGCAAGGGAAGACATTGGCCTTGTAATAAACAGGTTGGCCTTTTTTCCCCTGCTGATGCTGCCCAGTTCCCCGCCGAGCTCCATGGCCGCCGCTCCATTCAGGGTCGCCGCATTTATGGCCTCCTCAGGACGCATCCTAAGCTTGATACAGGCCAGGGAAACCACCAGATTCATGTTCCCTGAAGGGGTAGAGCCGGGGTTATAATCGCTTGCCAGGGCCACAGGGATGTTTGCGTTCATGAGGCCCCTTGCGTCGGCAAAGGGAATATGGAGGTAAAATGAACAGGAAGGCAACAGCGTCGCAATGGTATCGCTCTTCTTCAGGCTTTCCATAACGGCCTCGTCTGTAACTTCCAGGTGGTCTACAGAAAGGGCATGGTGCTTTACGCCAATTTGTGCGGCACCTGATACGGAAAGCTGGTTGGCATGTATTTTAGGTTTTAAACCATACCTGGCTCCCGCTTGTAACAGCCGATCCGTATCGTCGACAGAGAAAAAGCCCTGTTCGCAAAAAACATCGATATAGTCAGCGAGACCTTCCCCCGCGATTTCAGGAAGCATTTCATCGATGATCAGTTTAATATAGCCCTCGTGGTTATTTTTATATTCGGTCGGGTAAGCGTGTGCGGCCAGGAACGAAGCCTTAACAGGTATTTGAAAGGTGTTTTTCAGTCTGCCGATAACCTTCAGCATTTTCAGCTCGCTGGCGGTATTCAAACCATAGCCGCTTTTTATCTCGACAGCTCCAGTTCCCTGTCTGATCATATCCGTCAAGCGCTGGGCTGCGGAATCGTACAGCTCGTTTTCTGAGGCCTGCTGTAATTTCCGGGCAGAATTCAGGATGCCACCTCCGGCAGCAGCGATATCTTCATAGCTTTTGCCCTGTATTTTCATCACAAATTCCTCCTCTCGCGCTGCAGCAAAGACAATATGCGTATGCGAATCGCACCAGGAAGGGAATACAAAGCCTCCCCTTGCATCTTGGGTAAGTACGGAGTTGGGCAATTGCTCTGGCAACTGATCCATCTTGCCAAAATCAGCAATTTTTCCGTCTTCACATAAAAGCCAGGCGTTTTCCTGCACAGGAAGTTCCTGCATCTGCTGTCCGCGCAATACTGCAGTTTTTGTTGGATGAAGCCCGGCCAGGGAGCCGATATTGGTGATGAGCAGTGCAGACATATCTAGGGGTTTAACTCCAGCAGAACCGGACAGTGGTCCGAATGAATGGCATCGGCGAGGATGGTTACTTTTTTCAACCGGTGCAGCATGGCTTGTGTAGCGAGGTGGTAATCGATGCGCCAGCCCAGGTTCTTCGCCCTGGAATTGGCCCTGAAACTCCACCAGGTATAATGATGAGGGTCTTTGTTAAAATAACGGAAGGTGTCGATAAAGCCATTGGTTAAGAAAAGCTCCATCCATTCCCTTTCCTCAGGCAGGAATCCGGAAGAATTGGCGTTCGATTTTGGGTTATGGATATCGATGGCCGTATGGCAGATGTTATAATCCCCGGAGATGATCAGATTAGGGATTTCCTTACGCAGGTCGCCGATATAAGTATCGAAAAAACGCATGAATTCGTACTTCTTGACCTGTCTTTCATCTCCACTGGAGCCAGAAGGCATATACAAGCTCATTAAAGAGAAGCCATCGAAATCGGCCCTTAAGATTCTTCCTTCCTTATCGATCCACTCTTCACCGCATCCATATTCAACATGGTTGGGCTTTATTCTGCTAAGGATCGCGACGCCGCTGTAACCTTTTTTTTCGGCCGGAAACCAGTAATGATGATAGCCTAACTGCTCAATCAGCACAATAATTTCCGGGATTTGGGAAGGGAGCGCTTTCACTTCCTGCAGGCAGATCATGTCGGCATCGGTAGCCTGCAGCCAACCAAAGAAATTTTTTGTAGAGGCAGAGCGGATGCCATTGATGTTATAGGAGATAATTTTCATGGAGTATGATTATTGATTACATATTATTGTTTTTATATGGTATCAATGAGCTCGCAAGCTCGGTTTGTTTTTTCAACGTAGTGTTTTAGCGGCTGTAGGTTGTTAGCCTGGCCTGTCTGGCAAATTCTTTTTCAAGTTTCTTCGCCTCGCGGCGCTTTAAAACGGTAATGGTCATTTTTATATCTGCCAGCGGCCGGTTATTGCCGTCAGTTTTAACATCCGCAATTTTATCTACCAACTCGATTCCCTTAACAATTTCCCCGTAAACGGTATAATTCCTGTC
>CAMLDJ010000429.1 GCA_946478755.1 uncultured Pedobacter sp.
GCGCTCCAAAGTTTTGCCTCAGCTTTCAAGGCCTGTGCAGCAGGATAAGAAAACCGGTACTTTGAACTAAACCCTTTGTCAGCATATAAGGTACTTGCCATATCGATGTCTGCAAAAATTTGTAACAATACATCAGCTGCTTCGGATCTGGGTAATAACGGAACATTCTCATCAGTAATGGCCTGAAGCATCAAAGGTGTATCCCCTATAATTCTTACAAGCTGAAAATAAAGAAATGCTCTTTGCGCTAATGTTTCTGCTTTTAAGCGGTTTTTTAGTGTAGTATTGTTAAATGCAAATGGTTCGATTTTTTCTAATAGTAGATTACAGTTTCCGATAGCTTTATAATAGTTGTTATAGTTAAAACCACCGTTAACCGGACTTAGTGTTTGTTGCCAGGCTGCTGTATTCAATCTGCTATTAATTCCATTAATAAGTTCTTCACTTCGTTCTGTACCATACTGTAAAGCTGCTGTAGCACCAACTATATCTCTCATCAGGACATAATTTCCATTTACAAATGGATCAAAATCACTTTCACTACGAAAATACACTTGTTCAGTAATTTGAGACTCAGGTGTAACTTCCAACATTTTTTTGCACCCCACAGTTGAAAGCAATAAAATCGCTAAAGCAGGAAGGATATATATCTTTTTCATTTTATAATGTTTTAGATAAATTTTAATTAAAATTTCACACTTGCGCCAATCGTAAATTGTCTTGGACGAGGGTATCCTCCCGGATCATAGCCATTATAAATTTCAGGGTTTAGCCCTTTGTATTTGGTGATGTAGCCAATATTGGTGATGCTACCGAAAAGGGCCATTCCGGTCGCTTTAATTTTGTTTATAAGTTTTTCTGGAATTTCATAGCTTAAGTAGAACTCCCGGAAAGCCAGAAAATCACCTTTTTCAATCATGGTAGAAACATCGGAAGAATATCCACTGCCACCGCCAATTGAATTGACATTTCTTAAATAGTTTCTTTGCCCATTATCGAAATCTCCAAATGAAAAGCGGGCATATTGCTTGCCAGTATCTCCCGATTTTTGCCATATATCATTGCCCAGAGCTTCCCTTGGTGCTCCTTCATTGTATGCACGCCCCTGCCCTAATGACCTAGATAAAGCACCATTGCTGATCACATGCCCCATGGCAAAATCTATGTTTAAACGCATAGTGAAATTTTTATAGCTAAATGTATTTTGTATACCTCCAGTTTTATCAGGAGTTTTAAAACCCATAAATGTCATGTCATTTGCATCAATAATATTATCGTTATTCAAGTCTGCCCATTTATAATCTCCGGCTTTTTTACCAACACCCAGGCCCTGGGCGGATGCCATTCGATCCACTTTGCCCCAGGCCGCAGCTTCTGCGTCAGTTGAAAATACACCTTCAACCTGAAATGCGTAATAGCTGAAAGGACGCTCGCCTTCTGCCAATCCACCAACTTCAATCGTTTTTCCTGATGTAGGATCAAATATTGTTGCACCATTCTGTCGATTTTTGTCACGGCCATTATAAGGAAGCTTTTTTATTTCCTGATGGTTGTATGCGAATGAAATATTGGCCCTCCAATTGAAATTTTTGTTTTTTATTAAAGTACCGCCAAGTTCTACCTCAACTCCGGTATTTTGCAATACACCATTGTTAAACACTATATTTTGAAATGGAGCTTCAGATGGTAATGGCTTAAGGTCTAGTCGGTCTTTGGTCAGTTTATTGTACCAATCTACAGTTAGTGTTATCCTATCTTTTAAAAAGCCGGCATCTATTGCAATATCAGTGGTTTCTGTAGTTTCCCATTTTAAATTAGGGTTAGCTAAATTTGAACGGGTTACGGTTGGGTTTTGTGCATATGCACTTCCATCGTATCTGCCGTATGTCGAGGTAAGGGATAAATTAGCCGAACCTGCCTGACCCCAACTACCTCTTAGTTTTAAGGAACTCACAGGTTTAAGATGCCAGAATGCTTCATTATGAATATTCCAGCCCAGAGAGGCAGCCGGAAAGAATGCCCATTTATTTGCCGGTGCAAAATTAGAAAAACCATCATATCTAAGAACAGCTGTAGCAAGGTACCTGGCTTTATAGTCATAATTTGCCTGGCCAAAATAACTGGCTGACCGGGTTTCTATTAAAGAAGTACCAAAAGCGGTAACATTGGTAGTCGGAATACCATTTATACTTGAAATGGAAGGTTCGTCAATAGTAGAAATGTAGTCGTTGGTTGCCCTTTGTGAACCTATCCTAACAACATTTGTGTCAACCCTTGTATAATTAAAACCAGCAAGCGCCATAATATTATGATTGTTTTTTATGGTCACATTATATTGCAGTATTTGATCTACCATTAATTGTCTGCCATCTTCTATAATTTCCCTTTTCTCTCTCTGGGTAGAAAACTGTAAAGGATCAGGGTAGGCCTTTCTGGCAAATAATGTTCTGTCATTATCTATTAGATAGGATATAGATGGCCTGAAACGTAATCCCTTTGCAATATTCCAATCACCTTCCAGTCTGGAAATTATTCTCTCCGTTCTAACATTTGTATTATCATATGCTAAGGTATGAAACCTGTTTCGTACAGTCAGGTTTTCACCGGTATGGGGCGTGCCATCATCTTTAAACGTGCGAATGAGTGGCGTAATGCGAACACCCCGGATTAAATCATTCGTATAATTATCTACATAGTTTGGTTGAACGTTTTGATAGTTAACCATTGCATTGACCTGGAAATTATTTGTAGCCTTAAAACCAAAATTTCCAAGTACACTGTAACGTTTATAATTAGTACCAACGAGCGTACCTTCCTGGTCTACATAATTCATGGAGATATTATAATTTGCAGCTTCATTACCTCCGTCAATTCCAAAATTATAATTATTAGTTAAACCAGTATTCCATATCTTATCCTGGTAATTGTTATCAGTATATAATAATTTTGTTCCGGGGTTAGCTGGGTCATCCATTGTAGTCCAGCCTTTTGAAAGCAAATTATCTACATATGCCTGCCCTTCTATAGCTACTATATTATCGTAAAGTGCTGTAAGATTAATGTTATTTCCATATTGCCCTTTAGCGGTATAAACCCTGGTGCCAGCAGAAAAGCCACCGTTATTCAAGAAATTGTTTTTTTGGGTAGCTATAAAATCGCTGGTGTTTTTAATTGTAGTGCGAGCTAGTGTTAAGTATTCAGTTGCATTGAGGTAGTCGTAATCATTTGATGGAGTTTCCCAATTGGTCCGGTAATTGAAAGTTATATTTGCTTTGCCATTGCTGAATTTGCCACCTTTAGTTTTTATAACAATTACTCCGTTTGCTCCCCTGGCGCCATATGCGGCTGTAGATGCTGCATCCTTCATTACCTGAAAGCTTTCGATGTCATCAGCGTTAACATCATTCAGGTCTCTGAAAACGCCATCAATAATAACCAGCGGTCCTGCTTGACTGTTAGCCAGGGTCGGGCTACCCCCAGTGTTACCTGTGCCTCCAGTATTGTATGCGTTAACCTGCGAACTGCCGCGGATAACAATATTAGCGGGAGCAGAACCCGGTTGACCATTTGAAAGTGGTATAGAAACTCCTGCAATTTTACCTTGAACTGCAGCTAAAGGATTTGCACTAGCTATATTGGTTAATTGCCTGCTATCCAATTTAGATACTGCTGCAGTAGTTTTTTCCCGTGATTGCTGACTATACCCGACTACTACAACTTCACTTAACTTAGTAGTTCCTGATGCTAAAGTTGCATTTACTTTGGATCTTCCGGCGATGGCTATTTCTGTTGGCTTAAAGCTCAGGTAAGTAAAGATTAGTGTCCCGTTTTGATCAGGTACATTTAACGAATATTTACCATCCGCATCGGTAGACACCCCGATTGCACGACCTTTAAGCTTAACACTTACTCCTGGCAAGGTCTCACCGCTCTCTGCGGCTGTAACAACTCCAGAAACTACCGTATTATTTTGCGCCATAAGTCTGGTGGCGGCAAAAACAATCGATACGCATAAAAACAAGGCGATTCTTTTTTTCATAACTGATTTAGTTTAAGAAAACATTTTTAAGGTTATTATGTCATCACTATACGAAGTATGAATTCTTCTATCACCCCATGCAGCAAAATCTGAGCATTGTTGTTTATGCTCATCGT
>CAMLDJ010000430.1 GCA_946478755.1 uncultured Pedobacter sp.
TATGCAGATCGAGCGCCTTATCCTCATCCAGTCTGATGGTCTTCTGGATCACAGGCTTACCGACACGCCGCAGTTCGCCGCCATCCTTATAATTATTGGTCTGAAAGAATTGTGGAATATTGTTCTCATAGATCTTGATGATCGTTACATCCACCGCTTTCAGGTTAACTGCTTCAAAGGGGAGCACCAGCTTTCCTGAATTAGGGATAATGGTACCGCTTCCTGCGATGACCACTGAAGGCAACTTATTTTCGAATACAATGTTGGCTGTTTTGCCGGCTAGTAACCGTTTCCCATTGATGTTCTCTATCCCCTCATTAACCGTTAGCGCATAATTTCCTTCCAGGCTGACCGGGGCATAGACCTTAACCTGACTGGCATCGATGGTAAAGCGCAAATCTGTGGTATTAGCCATGGAGATCAGCCCATTCAGATCCTGACCCACATTTACCGGTTCAGAAAACTGCACAAGCGCAAAATCTTCCTGATCCTGTACCGCACGGATGTCCAACACCTTAAATAAGCCAATTACAGGTACATTGACCGTTTCCTCACCTCTGCTTTTATCGTCATCCGCACCGATCGGACCGCCCGACCAGATGAGCTTCAATTTATTCTCCTGTCTGGTCTTTTTAATGCTGTCGATGGTAAATGTAGAAGTATGCTTTGCCGGATCATGCTGCCATTTGACTTTAAGTGATTGTGAAAAGTCCACCGCTAAAGTTTTTTCTATAAGCCTACTATCTTCCTGATCAGAAGTCGTCACCTCGCCACTCAGCTTCATATAATCCAGGGAGGTGTTGTTTTGCGAAACCAACCCGTTCTGAACCAGATGGATCCCTGGCCTGATCACCCGGAAATCGAATTCAAAAGTCTCCAGGCCTTCCTCAGTCGCGGTAACCTGATCAAGATTAAACGTGGCCTCGTAAGTTTCACCAGGTTTCAGGCTTTCCTCAGGCCTGAACTCCACTGTCTGTGCATCAATCCAATAAGCCTTTCCTTTTATAGAAGGAGAAAAACTGAACAGTTCCCTACTGTCGGCCATGCCCAGATCACTCATCGTTTTAACCTGGCTGGCCAGGTGTATGCGGATAAAGCTCTTTTTAGAAATGGTACCGGAAGTGTAGGCTTCTATATATTTGGAATAGCGCTCGTTATCACCTTTAGGTCGTTCTTTTTTAAAAAAAAACAAGACGCCAATGCCCAAAACCAGCAATGCGGCAATACCTGTGACAATACCTTTTTTATTTTTTTGAAAAAAAGAGGGAGAGTTGTTTTTCATACGTCATCGAGATCATAGATGTGTATGAAAATTAACTAAAATGATCGGAAAGGAAAAATTATTGTTATCCACAATCGAAGCTGGAAAAAACCAGCCGGAGCGGAGACTTATCTGATCATTACACCGGGCATATTGACCAGCGGCACATGGATCAGGTTTTCATCAACAATACTTTCCGGCAGGAAGATAAATTTCTTATCATAAATGACCCCGGCTACATAGTAGCTTAACCAATATTCATTGGTTAAGCCAAAAACTTCAGGATCTATGGCTTCCACACCAGAAAAGGATTTCGGTTTCAGCTCCCCAATAAAGTGGCGCAGGACAGAAGTTTTTACTAGCTTACCGTCTTTTTCCCCATAGCCTTTAGAGCTGATCAGTACATTGTCGAGCGTGATGTCCTTCAGGTTGACCACATAAACCGTCCAGCTTTTAACTTCAGGCGTTTCACCGGTCAGCACAACAGCAATTGCCACGTCCTCAACTATATTTTCAGGAAGATCCTTCTTCATCGTTCGTTACTTTTTCTTTGCAGGAGCTTTCTTTTTTACAGCAGTTTTAGTGCCAGCAGTTTTTTTGGCACCTGCTTTTCTAGGTTCAAAGGCATTCGGCACCTGCTCAACGATCAGTTTCTTCACCTCATCCAAAGAAATTGAGGCCAGCTCTTCCGGGCTGTACTTGTCGTTCGTCGAGGGGTTTTTACGCAGTTTCAGCATTTCTTTGCCAAAACGGATAAAAGGTCCCCATCTGCCATTTTCAATGGCAATTTTCTCTGCAGTCCATTGCTGTATGAACCTGTTGGCTTCTTTTTCAATCTTTTTACCAATCAGTTCTTCAATGTCAGCCTGCGACAGCCTATCGAAATTATAAGCCTTAGGCACATTGATAAACAGATCATTCCATTTAATAAAAGGTCCGAAACGACCAGTGCCTTTGGTTACCGGCATGCCTTGATAATGTGCAACAGGTGCATCCGCAGTAATTTTCTCCTGAATGATGGCTATGGCCCGTGCCTGATCGATAGATAAAGGGTCCTCGTTTTTAGGCACAGAGATATAGGCCTCGCCCCACTTTACATAAGGACCAAAACGGCCAACCCCTACAGAAACTTCCTTAGCCTGGTAGTCTTCCAGCTGGAAAGGCAATTTAAATTGTTCCAGGGCCTCGTCCAGGGTGATTGTACCTACCGATTGCGATTTGGCCAGGCTGGCATAGCGGGGTTTCTCTTCATCATCATTTTCGCCGATCTGCACCAGGGGTCCAAACCTGCCCACTTTGGTGTACACATTCTTACCTGTGGCCGGGTCAGTTCCCAACAGGCGCTCGCCATTGGCACGATCTGCTGTTTCCAACGTATTTTCTACCTCTAAATGGAAAGGGGTATAAAAGGAGTGGAGCATCTTTGTCCATTCCTGCAGGCCCTGTGCAATTTCATCAAATTCCTTCTCTACGTTTGCGGTAAAGTTGAAATCCACAATTCCCTTAAAGTGTTCAACCAGGAAGTTGTTTACGACCTCACCGATATCAGTGGGGAAGAGTTTACCTTTCTCTGCCCCTGTAATTTCTGTTTTTGTTCTTTTGGTTACTGTCCCGTTTGCAAGCTCAATAAGTCCAAAACTACGCTGGCGGCCATCACGATCTTCCTTAACCACGTAGCCACGATTTTGAATCGTCGAGATGGTAGGGGCGTAAGTAGAAGGCCTGCCAATACCCAGCTCTTCCAGTTTTTTCACCAGAGCAGCCTCTGTATACCGCGCAGGAGGTCGTGAAAAGCGCTCCGTGGCATTCATCACTTTTAAGGTAAGCTCCTGTCCACGTGAAAGTGGCGGCAACATGCTGTTTCCCTCCGAATCTTCCGCATCTTCTTCATCAGAAGATTCCAGGTATACCTTTAAAAATCCATCAAACTTCAGCACTTCTCCTTCGGCGATTAAATGTTCCTTACGCGTACTCACCGCTATCTGCGCAGTTGTTTTTTCGAACAGGGCCTCAGCCATCTGGGAAGCAATGGCGCGTTTCCAGATCAGTTCATATAAGCGCTGTTCTGCGCTGTCTCCGGGTACGGTATGGTGATTGAAATAAGTAGGTCGGATGGCCTCATGTGCCTCCTGTGCACCTGCAGATTTCGTCTTATAAGTTCTTGGCTGATGATATTTATCACCCCAGGCCGATTTAATTTCGGCAGCTGCAGCCTGTAAAGCCGTTTCCGAAAGGTTTACCGAATCCGTTCTCATATAAGTGATCCGTCCACTCTCGTACAATCTTTGTGCGATCTGCATGGTCCTGCTTACCGAATAGCCGAGCTTACGGGAAGCCTCCTGCTGTAAGGTTGATGTGGTAAACGGTGCCGCAGGATTACGCTTTGCAGGTTTTGTTTCCAGACTGTCTACCGAAAAACCGGCAGCAACACAGTCGTTGATAAACTTTTCTGCATCTGCTTCCTTTTCAAAGCGCTGAGGCAATTCGGCTTTGACCAGTTCCCTTGCTTTGCCGGTCGAAAATTCTGCAGTTATTTTATAGGCAGCCGCTGCATTGAATTTATTGACCTCATGTTCCCGGTCGACAATTAAGCGGACTGCAACAGACTGTACACGTCCGGCCGAGAGTGAGGGCTTAATCTTTCTCCATAGCACGGGAGAGAGCTCAAAGCCGACCAGCCTATCCAGAACGCGTCTGGCCTGCTGAGCGTTAACCAGGTTGTAATCAATCGAACGCGGGGTTTCTATCGCCCTCAATATCGCGGGTTTCGTGATCTCATGAAAAACGATGCGTTTTGTTTTATCTGCTTTAAGTCCTAATGTTTCATATAAATGCCAGGATATGGCTTCTCCCTCACGGTCCTCATCGGATGCGAGCCATACCATTTCTGCGT
>CAMLDJ010000431.1 GCA_946478755.1 uncultured Pedobacter sp.
GCAAACTGATGTTTTTTAGCCTGTTCAAACAATTCCTGAACAGCATCTCCGTAAATTACGCCTTTATAGCCTTTTAAACTCATTATTTTTAGTTTTAGATACGCCGAAGTTATGAAAAATATAGGTCTGGGCAAATTAAAGTTATGCGAAACTACCTTAAACGTTCTATTTTTTTTTGTTTCTTTGTACTCGCATTTTTCAACAAATAACATGGCTTGGTTTAAGAGAGAAAAAAAAGGTATCAGTACGTTAACGGAAGAAAAGAAGGAGGCACCAGATGGTTTATGGAACAAGTGCCCGAACTGTAAGAAGGCGTTGCACAGTGCGGACCTTGTAGAAAATAAATATGTTTGTCAGTACTGCAATTACCATTTGCGGATCGGGTCTAAGGAATATTTTGAGGTGTTATTTGATCACAATCAGTTTACCGAGTTGTTTGGGAACCTGACTTCGGGTGATCCGCTGCAATTCACGGACAGTAAACCATATACAGAAAGGCTAACAGAAAGCATGGCTAAAACCGGCTTAAAGGACGCCATAAGGGCTGCCCATGGCAAAATCGAAGGGGAGGAGCTGGTAATTGCCTGTATGGATTTTAATTTTATCGGTGGTTCCATGGGTTCTGTCGTGGGCGAAAAAATTGCGCGCTCTATTGATTATAGCATTAAGCACAAGATCCCTTTCCTGATGATATCAAAATCTGGCGGGGCAAGGATGATGGAGGCTGCATTTTCATTGATGCAAATGGCCAAAACTTCTGCGAAACTAGCTTTATTGAGCCAGGCAAAGATCCCATATATCTCATTGCTTACTGACCCTACAACGGGTGGTGTAACCGCTTCTTACGCGATGTTGGGCGATATTAATATTGCGGAACCAGGCGCGCTGATCGGTTTTGCAGGGCCGAGGGTAATTAAAGAAACGATAAAAAAAGATCTTCCGAAAGGTTTCCAGACTGCAGAGTTTGTACTGGAGCACGGCTTTTTAGATTTTATTGTTGACCGCCGGGCGATGAAGGCGAAACTGGCAGCATTTATTAAGATGTTAAAAAATTAGGCGATAAGCTAAAAAATAAGGGCCTGCATGTTGCAGGCCCTTATTTTTTGTGTTAAATATCGCTACCCGGAGTGGTACCTGGTTCGTGACTTGATCCAAGGGGCTTATTCTTTCTCTCGGGTTTGGAAATGAGATCGGTCCTTCCCAGATCGGCTACAGACGAGGTCTCTCCGCTGTCCTGATCTTTTTCATTGATTCGTTCTTCTGTTTCTTTATAAACAGTCTTCCTGGCTGCCTTTTCTTTATCCTTATTATTTCCCTGATTGTTCATGATCATAAATGTTTAATAAGCAATTCTGTTTTCTAAAGTATAAACAGGCCGAAAGGCTTTATGTTTTTTAAACAGTAACGTTCTTATCTACAATTTCTTTTACTTTTTCCACTACAAAATCAAGCTCTGCCTTGGTATTGTACTTACTGAAAGAAAAGCGAACAGAAGGCCTGTTCGGATCTGCACCAACGCCTGTCAACACATGAGAGCCAATATTGGATCCTGATGAACAGGCACTTCCTCCGGAAGCTGAAATGCCATTAATATCCAGGTTAAATAACAACATATCGGCCATGTCCATGGCAGGAAACGATACACTTAATATCGTATATAAACTGTTATCCTCCCCGGTTTCGCCATTAAAATAAACATCCGGAATTTCTCGGCTGAGCCTGTCTTTGAGATAATTCTTGAGTTCCTGGATGTGGCTGCGATGACTGTCCATGTCTGCGTGAGCCATTTCAAGTGCCTTCGCCAGGCCCACAATTCCATAGACATTCTCTGTTCCGCCGCGCATATTACGCTCCTGTGCACCACCAAAGATCATCGGGCTGATTTTGACGTTATGGTTTACAAACAGGAAGCCTACCCCTTTTGGCCCATGCAGTTTATGGGCAGCGCAAACAATAAACTGGGCTTTCAGCTTCCGCACATCATAAGCATAGTGTCCCATTGTCTGCACAGTATCACAGTGATAAACAGCATTGTAAGTTTCGCAGAGCGTGCCTACCCTTTCAATATCAGTTAAGGTGCCTAGCTCATTATTGGCGTGCATTAAAGACACGAAAGATCGTTCGTTATTTCTAAGCAGTTCTTCCAGGTGATCGTAATCAACGTTCCCCTTTTCATCAACATTGACGAAACTCAATTTATCGATTATCCCTTGCGCTAACAACATATCCAATGTATGTTCTACCGCGTGGTGTTCTATTTTAGAGGTAATTGCATGTTTAATATTATAAGCAGCAATGCCACAGCGAATGGCCGTATTATCTCCTTCGGTGCCGCCGGAAGTAAAAAATATCTCTGCCGGCGTTGCATTCAAAAGTCCCGCAACTGTCTTCCTTGCTCTCTCAATCAATGTGCGCACCTCACGGCCCTGGGCATGAATGGAAGACGGGTTTCCATAATAATGGTTCATGACATGGACCATCTCCGCCATCACTTCCTTATCCAAAGGTGTCGTCGCTGCATTATCTAAATAGATCCTTTCCATGCCCCTTTAGCTCAGTTTTAGTATTTCTTTGATGTCGGCGATGATCTTTGTTGCCAGATTTTCTGCTACGGTTTCTGTTCCTGCTTCGCTATAGATCCGAATGATCGGTTCTGTATTTGATCTGCGCAAATGCACCCATTCTTTATCAAATTCAATCTTCAGGCCATCAATGGTGCTGTTTGGCTGACTTTTATATTTCTCCTGCACCTTGATCAATAATGCATCAATATCCATCTCAGGTGTTAAGGTGATCTTGTTTTTAGAAATGTGATATTCCGGATAACTGCTACGCAGCAAGGAAATAGATTGACCAAATTTTGCCAGGTGCGTTAAGAACAAGGCAATACCTACCAATGCATCACGGCCATAGTGCAGTTCCGGATAGATGACGCCACCGTTACCTTCGCCACCGATAACCGCATTTGTAGCTTTCATTTGATTCACCACATTCACTTCGCCCACTGCTGATGCAAAGTAGGTGCCACCGGCCTTCTCGGTTACGTCCCTTAATGCCCTGGTGGATGAAAGGTTTGATACTGCGTTTCCAGGTGTATTTTTTAGGATATAATCAGCCACTGCTACCAAAGTATATTCTTCACCAAACATCTCACCATCCTCGCATACAAAGCACAGGCGGTCTACGTCTGGATCAACTACGATACCAAGGTCAGCCTTTTTATTTTGCACCACCTTGGCAATCTCCGTTAAGTTTTCGGGCAGCGGTTCCGGATTGTGAGGAAAATGACCATCGGGCTCGCAGTAAAGTTCATAAATGGTTTCTACGCCCAATGCGCGTAATAAAGCGGGAACAAATATGCCACCTGTTGAGTTTACGCAGTCAATAGCTACCTTAAAATTAGCCTTTTTAATGGCTTCCACATCAACCAATGGCAGGGCCAGAATAATGTCTATATGTTTTTGCAGATAAGTATCATTGCTGATTACCTTACCCAGGCTATCCACTTCAGCAAACTCAAATTCGGATTTTTCAGCGATTTCCAGCACCTCTTTTCCATCTGCATCGCTAATAAATTCCCCCTTTTCGTTCAATAACTTCAAAGCATTCCATTGTTTTGGATTATGGCTGGCTGTCAAAATGATACCACCACCTGCTTTTTCTAAAGGAACGGCAATTTCTACCGTCGGAGTGGTGGATAAACCAAGGTCTATCACTTCAATGCCCAGTCCCTGCAGGGTTCCAACTACGAGGTTATTTACCATGTCGCCTGACATCCTGGCATCTCGGCCAAGAACAACCTTCTTAATGTTAGTTTTGTCAATCACCCAGGAGCCATAAGCTGCAGTGAATTTTACAATATCAATGGGGGTTAAACCATTACCGGCAATGCCGCCGATCGTGCCCCTAATGCCGGAGATAGATTTTATTAGTGTCAATTGATTCAGTTTTCTTCAAAAATAAGAAAAATTCAGGGAACCGATTATTTAACTTTGACCATAATTAAAACTAATGCAGTTAAATTGCATTTGCAGGATAAATAATCAGGACGGTTGCAGACCAAAACACTATTAAACACTATATTTGTCACTTTCAAATGTTATTCTATGCAGCGTAAATGGTTTCAATACTGGTTCAACTCCCCTTATTATCA
>CAMLDJ010000432.1 GCA_946478755.1 uncultured Pedobacter sp.
GATATGGCTTCTCCCTCACGGTCCTCATCGGATGCGAGCCATACCATTTCTGCGTCTTTAGCTAATTTCTTAAGTTCGGCTACTACCTGCTTTTTATCGGATGGAACTTCATAGGTCTGGGCAAAATTATTGGATATATCAATACCCATATCTCCTTTAACCAAATCGCGGATGTGTCCGTAACTCGATTTGACAAGGAAATCTTTGCCCAAATACCCTTCAATGGTTTTCGCTTTCGCAGGTGACTCAACTATTAATAAATTCTTCGCCATTCAGGAGGTTTTTCTGCAAATAAAGCTATAAATACCGCTAATATCAAAATCGGAGGTGAAATTTTGATAAACTTATTTGCAAATGGCTCATTTAATCTAATATATAGTTAAAATTAAGCGACCCGAAAAATTGATTTTTTTGGGTCAAGCCATCGATAACAATGGTTACAAAACAATTCTTCCGGTATATATGCTATCCGAAATACTTTCCCGGTCATCCAAAATAAATGGGATATAAGAAATTTTTTGATGAACCTGTATTGCTGCAAGGTGCACGATATCACCAGATATCGTTTATGTAGGTATCGGGTTGAACAGTAAATAAACCATATATAGACTATATGTAAACTATATAAATGACCCTGTTATCACCCTGTTTACACCCTGTTTGCACCCTGTTTACATATGGTTGAACCTGAACGCTGTATAGACACTAAACAAATATGTGACGACAGCAACATATCCTCACTATTTTACCAAACGATTATAATTATCTAAATTTTTTGTACTTAACTTCGTATATCTTAAAACTCCATTTCATGAATACATTATTAATATTGCTGAGCTTATTATTTACACCGCCAGCCAAAAGCGTTTACGATTTTTCTTTTAAAACCATCGATGGAAAAGAAGTAAAATTGTCCAAATTTAAAGGCAAAAAGATTCTTATCGTCAATACGGCTTCGAAATGCGGCTATACCCCGCAGTATGAAGACCTGGAAAAATTACATCAACAATACGGCAACAAAGTGGTATTGATTGGATTCCCGGCGGGTAATTTTGGCGGACAGGAATTGGCCACCAATACGGAGATCAAAGAATTTTGCACCAGTAAATTTAACGTCACTTTTTTAATGGCCGAAAAAAGCAGTGTGAAAGGGGAAGACATCACTCCCTTATTTAAGTACCTGACCGCAGCTGAAAACCCCGATTTTAAAGGAGATATCAACTGGAACTTTGAAAAATTCCTGATCAACGAGAAAGGACAGCTAGTGCATCGTTTCCGTTCCAAAGTGAAACCTTTGGATGAAGCCATTACAAAGAATCTGTAAACTACATATGGGGCTAAAAAAAAGAGAAATTCCTTAACCGGGATTTCTCTTTTTTTTAACAGGTGATTGCCCTGTTCTTTTAGCTTTGCTCTTAGGAGGGGAGTACAGGGGGAGCGTTATCAAGGAAGCAGCTTAAAACTGCTTCAGCCCATCTGATATCAAATCAATTAGAAAATTAACAAAGGAAACCGCCGCCTAAAAGGTCGTTACCTTCATAGAATACAGCCGATTGCCCAGGGGCAATTGCCGATACATGGTGATCAAATACCACCCGCATCCTGTCCTTTTCCTGCACTATGGTACTAAGCATCCCAGCATCTTTATATCGGATCTTAGTGACTACGTTGTCCATAGGTTCTAAAATATGTTCGTATTTAATCAGATTCAGGTTTCGTACCATGGCTTCTCTGCGTTCCAGTTCATCGGCCCTGCCCAATACCACAGTATTGCTTTCAGGAAGGATCTGCGTAACAAACATGGGTTCGCCAAAAGCGATTCCAAGTCCTTTTCGTTGTCCGATGGTATAAAAAGGGTAACCTTTATGCTGTCCTACCACCATGCCGTTACTGGTTATAAAATTGCCACCTGCCACGCGCTGCTCCAGATCTTCCACTTTATGTTTTAAAAAAGCACGGTAATCGTTATCTGGCACAAAGCAGATCTCATAGCTTTCACTTTTTTTGGCCAGCTCTTCCTGCCCCATATCGAGCGCCATTTGCCTGATTTCTGACTTAGCGAAGGATCCTAGCGGAAATTTCGTGCGTGCAAGGTTTTCCTGAGAAACACCCCATAACACGTAAGACTGGTCTTTATTTTCGTCTTTACCTTTGGAGATCACATGACGGCCGGTATCCAGTTTGCGAATGTTGGCATAATGTCCGGTTGCAATAAATTCGCAGTCCAGCTTATTGGCACGCTTCAACAGCGCTTCCCATTTGATATGGGTATTGCATAAAACACATGGGTTAGGGGTGCGGCCTGCAAGGTATTCATCAACAAAGTTGTCGATCACAAAATCACCGAACTCATCCCGAATATCGAGTATATAATGCGGAAAACCATAGTTGACCGCAAGTGTACGGGCATCATTGATGCTGTCCAGACTGCAACAGCCAGTTTCCTTACTGCTGCTGCCGGAAGTGGCATAATCCCATGTCTTCATGGTAAGCCCAATGACTTCATATCCCTGCTCATGCAACATGACTGCTGCAACTGAACTGTCGACCCCGCCACTCATGGCTACCAATATTCTACCGCGTTTGCTCATAATTCTTAATACTGACTCGGGTTAAAGGCCCGGTAAATAATATAAAGCGCAAAAGTAACGGTTTTCGGTCATAAATTTGAACAGCCGGGGTCAGTTGCTTGTAAAAAGACAACGCAATGCCTTGAACAGAATATTATACCGAGAATCCAGCAGTATAAAATCCCATTTAAAATAAGATTTGGAGAAAGAAGCAACATTCGGGTTAATTCACTGAAAAAGAAAGTTTGTTGGATTAAATAAGCAAATAGAAGACATTTACAGCTGATCAATAATGGTTCAAATCATTGAGCCAGGTATCCGATCAGGATTCCATATGAGTAAATTTAGGTGATGTATGGCAGGTGGATGCCTGCCATATTATTAGACAAAGGCCGGCACGAAGCTATCAGGGTCATTTCCCTGGATCTGATTTTTCCGGACATCAGCGGCGTCAACCGGCTTCTTTATTATTTTTTTATTCAAGTCAGCAGCCGCGGTATACAATAGAATAGCCGCAAGAGTTACTTGTTCAGCAGCAATGAAAGGATGTTTCCTGATGTTGCGGATCGCTTTCTGAAAAATATAAACCCCGGCAACAACGGACACAATTCGTTTTCCGGTTTCCAGTTCTTCAGTCTCATATTTTGTTAATAATGAATTCAATATGGATATGGCAAATCTTTCTTTCAGTTGTTGTAACATAACATTTCATTTAAATATCAATTTCAATAACGTCTGATCACCATTTTTGTTTTGAATTATTGCCATTGCAGCGCTTCAGGCAGCATAAGTCGACATCTGGAAAATCGCGATGGCCGCCATTTACTTTAAAGATCAAAGCTGATCAAGTACCATTTTTATAGCCTTCTCAATCACCTTATCAGGGCTTTTGCTGAATTCAGAACTTACTCTGCTGGCCAGTATCGCATTCACGGACAGGGCTTTATGACCAAGTACCTTTGCCAGCGCATAGATGCCCGCCGTTTCCATTTCCAGGTTGGTGATCCTATGACCGCTATGCCGGAACGTATTGAGGTGTCCAATGAGGTTGGGTATGGCATTCTTCGCCCTTAGCTGACGGCCCTGTGGCGCATAAAAGCCCGGCGCTGTAACGGTAATGCCCTGTTCCATCTGTTTACCAATGGATTGAAGTAAACCCTGATCAGCCGATGTAAGGTAAGGGTTGATCCCTTTAAAATGGGAGAAATGGGTTTTGATACCGTCCAGCAAACTGTGTTCATCTCCAGACAATTCATGAACATAATAGTTCATCAATGCATCCAGGCCCAGACCAAACGAGGAGGCAAGGATACTGCCCATGGGAAGATCAGGCTGAATGGCGCCAGAGGTGCCAATGCGGATGATATTTAGGGAGCTCAGGTTTTCTTTTACCTTGCGGCTGCTAAAATCTATGTTCAGCAAGGCATCCAGTTCATTGAACACAATATCGATGTTGTCTGTGCCGATGCCGGTTGACAGCACGGTAATCCGTCTTTTGCCCAGGTAGCCGGTATGGGTTATGAATTCCCG
>CAMLDJ010000433.1 GCA_946478755.1 uncultured Pedobacter sp.
CTCGAGCCATAAATAGCTGTAGAAGAAGCATCTTTTAAAATATCAATTGTTTCGATGTCTCCCGGGTTAATGGAGTTCAAATCCGAAACCGGAAGACCATCTACTACATATAAGGGGTTATTTCCGGCATTTATAGATCCGGCTCCACGAATACGAATCGTGGTTCCACTCCCCGGCTTACCGGAATTAGTAGTAACATTTACACCAGTCACTCTGCCCTGTAAGGCACGATCAAGGGCAACAATCGGTGTAGCATTGATATCTTCAGCAGATATACGCGAAACAGAGCCGGTAAGATCTGCTTTTTTTACAGTTCCATAACCGATTACAACCACTTCGTTTAGGCCACTGCTTTCTTCTGTTAGCACAACATTTTGTAAGCTTTCAGCTCCATCTGCAAGGCTAACTTTTTTACTTACTGTTTTAAAACCTATATAGTTAAATATCAGGTTATAAGTACCGGCTTCGACGTTGTTAAATACAAAAGCACCTTTAATATCTGTAACTTGACTTTTAGTAGTTACACCTTCCAGTCTTACGGTTACACCGGGTAAAGCTTCACCTTTACTATCTGTAACTCTTCCTTTAACAGTTCCCTTTCCAGAAGCTGCCATACAGCAGAAAGTCAGCATTAGTAAACAAACCATTCCGGAGTGAAACAGCCGAAGAATAGGTGCAGCATACTTCAATTTGCACAGGCCGGACTGCAATTTTGCAGCTCGAAGTTCTTGATTGATCATAAATTAGGATTATGGGTTAATTTTCTACCGCTTTATTTATAAGGTTAGTTTTGCGGTCTATAGGTAATTATAATTTGACCTTCGGTTACCGGTTTTGAGACAGAAATACCAATACGTGTATAAGGCGTACCACCTTCTGATATTTCGGCTGATTTTAGCAATAGCTGATTGCCCGGCGAAGAAAAGGTAACTAACATTTTTTCATTTCCTCTTGTCAGCAACAAGGTATTACCGGAAGTTTGCTTCCATTCGGAACGAGTGGAAATAGCAGTTTCAAAGCCTTCAGGATTAGCATATGCAAAAGAATCTGTAAATGTAATTCTGCCGGCGCCTGTTCTGTCGTAATCCATGGTGCGTTGAAGTTTCTTAAGTCCCGGTACCTCATATGCCGAAGCAATGTCTAATGTGATGTTGTCTTTTTGCCGGTTAAAGTCTGTACGAACAGTTTTCGCCACGGCTTGTTTACCCGGGCGCTGCGGCTTACCTGCAACAAGCGGAACCGGGTGACCAAATGAGCCTACTGTTTTATAAGTATACCGGTATTGAGGATCGAAAATATTGCTTGCATAAGGTATTACTCCAGGATCTCCAGCCATTATTTGGTTTCCCTGTACAACGGTATACGATCCGACGTCGTTATGATTATGGGATTCTCCATTATTACCGCCTTTAAACGCAACCCCCATATCAGCGGAAGAACCCGGTACAGGCCTGCACACCAATACCCCTGTTTGTTCAAAGAAAGAGCGGATATTTGCTTCTTCCTTTTGCATATTTTTTCCAGGTTGCGACTTAGATGATGAATTCGGAAAGGCCATCATCACACTCTTGCGGTTATCACTGGTTCCGTTTTTATTTGCAAGCGTATCGTATTGGGGTATTCCAAGTCTTAAGCTCCGGTTAAGGTAAATCATCATATCGCTATCAGGGGTTGCGCCTTCTCGGCAGTCTGAAATAGCCGGGTATACGCCGTTTATAATCTCAAGATTCGGTGCATAACTGGCAATCTTTTGAACTTTTGGGTCGTCAAAAAGATCAATTTTTCCTCCAGTCGCCTGCCAAATACTTTCCCGCAATAAAATATAATGTCCAAATCCGTAGTTGTAATAAGTCACGCCTTCTCCACAATATCCATCATCATTAAATCCTGCCAGTCCATTCCTGGAATAATATTCCCCGATGTATGTGAATACAGCTCGCTCATGTTTATCTTCGATTACCGTTAGCGCTGCTCCCACCAATCCGGCCAAACAAACATGGTTCCAGTTGTTGTCTGCAGTTAGAAAATCGTTTTCTTTATGATCATTCTGTGGGCTAATTTTGCGATGTATTGGATTGAATATCCTTGTATATAAAGCATCCATAGCCTCTTTTCTTAATTTGGGGCTTATCTTATTTCCCATCATATAAAGCGTTTGTGCAATGGTATGCGCATATAAGGAGGAAGTCAGTTCTACTGAATACGCTACTCCATTATAATTCTTAAAATCATGATCGCTGCGGGGCGATACCCAGGATTTTTGATTAATAATATCACGTAAGCCCTCTTCTACCATTCGGGTATACTTCCCTTCGTTTTGCAAGCATTCGGCCCAGGTTACTTTTGCCAGGCCTTCTGCCCTTTTTCGCATCATGGTCAAACCTACGTTTGAAGAAGAGGCGCTCCCGTTTGAGAGAGAGAAGTAATCATCTTTGCTAAAGGCGGGGAAACTATAATTTTCCATTGCCCGTAAAAACCGGTCGTAATTACCTGATTTTAAGAGGCTGTTCCAAACTTTACGCTGATTATAAGGTTCACCAAAACCCGAGGGTTTATCTGACAGCATTGCTTCAATTTCCTGAACGCGTTTTTCATCAATAGGTTTGAAAGGAGCCGTTTGAGCAGTTGATACCGAAATCTTGGAAATTAAAAGACCGGTAATAACAATAATTTTAGCTGTTAGCCGCAAGTGCGTATAATAAGCTGATTTAAAAGGTGCTTTTTTCATTTCTTTTTCTCGTTTAACTACTTAAAGATTCTCCTAAAATCTTCATCGTTTCCTTCTGGTATTGCGCCACCCTTTCCAGGGCTGCCGTTGCTTTTGCTTTAGAGGCTACAGGATTTTTCACCATGTCAAGCACAGTTGGGACAATCCTATCGACATCCGTTTTTGTATCCATATCGAACAGCCATTCTCCTAACCCTATGTCCCGCCACATATATCCTTTAGAGGTTTGCTCTTTAAAGCGGCAAACGATAGCCGGTACACCCAGTGCTATACACATAATAGGTGAATGCATTTCGAGCCCGAATAGTCCCGCAGAGCGGGCGTAAGTACTAACCGCTTCATCTGTGAGCCAATATTTATCACGCCAGACAACCCGGGATTTAATGTCCTCCGGCAAGGGATCATAAAGCATTTCCTTGCCAATACGAATCTGTGTTTCATTTTCAGGAACAATTAACACTTTAAGATCTGTTTGTCTTACCACTTCAATAATTGCATTTCGAATTGGCAGGTTATCATGCTCTTTCATCTTTTCATTCCATGCATGTTTCTTTTCGTTTACGGGCAATTGCTTTGATGGAATCTCCCACCATGGAGAAAACCTAAGCTGGGGAATTACGCAGACAAATTTTCCTGTTTCGAGTGCATGTTCCTTCAGAAATAAATCAGCAGCTTTATCATTTCTTACATCTACCGCAAAGGCGCCGTCCGGACAAAACCCCATAATGGGGCACTTTACTCCTATTTTTTTTGCGAACTGAAGAGATACAGAATCCCTGAACCAGGTAAAAGCAGCACTATTGAACAGTTCAACATCCAAGGGATTGTAATTTTCATCTTGCGCTTGAAATCCATAATTGCCTGGGAAAGTAATTCCGTAGATTCCGTATGGTTTACCTGTTTCTTTTTTCCACCGGAGCATCTCATTTCTGCCCACCAATGAAGGTCCCGATCCGTGAAGAAAAAAGTCACATTCTGATATTGCTTTTTGTTGCTCCTTTTCTGATTTTAATATCTTTAACCCAGGAAACCTGGCCCTCAGCATTTCTTCTACACCAGCCCCTACGTCCATTGGCCAAAGCCGAACCTTGACATGTGGCAAGTATTTTTCAATCAAAGCCAAAACCCCAGGTGTATGACCGATATCTCCAATATTTTCAACCTGCCAGGATGAACGTAAGAGTAAGTTTTTTTTGCTCTTGCCAGCGTTTGCCAATGCTGGAACACTGGCTAAATATCCTGCAAACAGGAGGGTATGCTTAAGGAAATCCTTTCTGGAAATGTGTGTCATATCAAATTTTATTTATTGGGAAACTTGCGCTAATTATATTTTAATCCGGCTGTATCTTAACAAAGCCTCCAGGTAATAAT
>CAMLDJ010000434.1 GCA_946478755.1 uncultured Pedobacter sp.
ACATTAATCCGGCAGACGTGATCAATGTAACTGTCTTAAAGGATGCAGCTGCAGCTTCCATATACGGAACCAGGGCTGCAAATGGAGTGATCTCTATCACCACGCGGATGGGTACAGCAAAACAGCTGAGGGTCAATTACAACAGCACCCTTTTTGTTACCCCGCTTCCCGACTTCGGTTATCTTAACCTGATGAATTCCAATGAAATAGTGGATTTCCAGCAGGAATTGTTTAACAAGCGACATCCAAGTTACGGCGAAGATATCCAGAGGGGGGAACAGTCCAAGACCATTGAAGCACTGTACCAGTTTGAGCAGAACGAGATTACCAAAGACCAGCTGGATGCAAGGCTAAACCGGTTAAGAACGCTGGATGGACCGGCACAGGTACGGGACCAGATGCTCCAGCGGATGTTTAAACAGCAGCATAGCTTTTCGGCAATGGGAGGAAATGACATAAACCAGTTTGGCGTAGGTCTTTATTATATCGGCAACCAAGGTTACAACAAGGGTAGCCACGATGACAACATAAACGTAAACATCAAAGACCAGGCGAAAGTACTGAAATGGCTTACTGTTGATGTTGGTATTACAGCAAACCTGGGTGCATCGAAGTCTAAACCCATCGGTGGAATGGAGTATACCTATACCATGCCTTATGAAATATTAAGAGATGAAAATGGCAATTCTGTACCCTGGAATGATGGAAAGTCTAAATTTGAAAGGGACAGGCTTACCGGTCTGGGCTTGCTGGATGAAACTTTTAACCCGCTCGATCAGCTAAATAATGGTGAGATCAAATCCAAAAATAATTACATCAGGCTGCAAGGAGGTTTTAACATCAAATTCATTGAGGGCTTGAACCTGGACGTGAAATATCAGACCGAGCGGGGGAATTTTTACAATAAGAACTACCAAAGCAAGGAGTACTACCGCGTAGCGCGGATGATCAATGATGCGACCCAGATCGAAAATGACGGTACCATAGGCAAAAACATTCCGGATGGCGGACAACTTTACGAAACCAGGGGACAATCGAAATCGTATACACTGCGCGCACAATTGAATTTCGACAAACAGTTCAATTCGAAGCACCGCTTTACCGCTTTAGCGGGGGCAGAACAAAGAGCGGTTGGGAGTACTTCAACAACGCTGCACCGCATGGGTTACAACGATAATAACCTTATTTTTAAACCGGTTAACGAAGACTCACTGACAAATTTAACAGGTACCGAATCTCTCCAAAGTACCTTTAGCTATAACTATAGCCAGTATAATTATTTCAGGGACCTGGAAGACAGGTATGTATCGGTATATGCGAATGCAGGTTATACTTACGACAACAAATATAACATCACGGGAAGCATCCGGGTAGACAACTCTAACCTGTTTGGTACTGATCCGAAGTACAGATACCTTCCGCTTTGGTCCCTGGGAGGAAGCTGGAAAATTTCCAATGAGAACTTTATGAAAAATGTTACCTGGGTGGATGCACTGAACCTTCGCGCTACCTATGGTTTAAGCGGTAACGTAGCCAAGAACGTTGGACCATTTCTGCAAGCCAGCCCAGGTTTTAATTTTGATACCGGTGCCCCTGCAACACAAATTGTCAGTCCGCCAAATAAATCGTTGCGATGGGAAAAAACAGCAGTGACAAATATCGGCCTTGACTTTGGTGTCCTAAATAATCGGATATCCGGGTCGATAGATGTTTATAACCGCAAGACAACCGATCTGCTTGGTGACCGCAGAACGGATCCAACCAATGCTTTTCAAAGCGCACTGGTTAATTATGGTAGTTTACGGAACCGTGGATTTGAACTGGCCCTGAACACAGACAACATCCGTTCGGCGGGCTTTAACTGGCAGAGCAGATTCTCTTTCAGTTATAACAGCAATAAGATGACGGAAATCAGTACCAATGATGAATCCATATATACCTACACCTCAGGAACTGGCATGGAAAAAATTGGCTATCCAATAAAGAGCGTCTTCAATTTCCGGTATGCTGGACTGAACCCAACTAATGGTACGATGCGGGTATATGATAAAAATGGAAATATTGTAGAAAACTACGACGCACAAGGGGGGTATTCGGAGGCTATGACTGACGCGAATGGGTTAGTTTTCAGTGGTACACTGCTGCCTACTTACACCGTTGGGTTTACAAACACGTTCAATTATAAACAGTTTAGCCTGAACGTTATGATCATTGCGAATGGCGGAAATGTCATCCGTGACGCAGTACCCCGGATCATTCAGAGCAGTAATTTTAACCGTAATGTCGACAAGCGGGCGCTTAACTTCTGGAGGAAACCAGGTGATGAAAGTATCCCGGGTATCATGCCTGCACCAGATCTGGGCAATTCAGCAAGCTATTATTATCAGTCGATCTGGAGCATGAATGACCTGAATACGCTTAAAGCTGACTATGTGAAAGTACGCGATATTTCGCTGCGGTACGATTTTGCATCCACCTTGTTGAAAAATGCAAAGGTCTCTTCTGCAACACTCACCTTACAGGTACAAAATCCGTTCAGCTGGCTGCGAAATTCAAGGGGACTTGATCCTGAAGCATATACTGCACTGCCATCAGAATTTTACAGAACATTACCTGTAACCCCGGTTTACATGTTAGGGGTAGGCATCACTTTTTAAAGACATGACCATGAACCTGGCATGATTAAAATGATTGTTAACACTCAGAGGAATAATGATTTTAATCATCAAAGGCTCCATCTGACAACTGAAAACAAATAATATAAAACAGATGAAAACAAAATATTTATATAGCGCATTGATACTTTTCTCGCTGGCAGGCTGCAAGAAGTTTCTTGACATTGTACCTAAAGATAAGTTTATCCCGGTTACCGTTGAGGATTACGAGAACATGTTGAATTTTGCTACCGTAACTACGTTTAGCGACTATTATGAAGATCTGATCACGGATGATGCTTTTCTTCCTGAGGGTGAGCCGGGTAACCTGTATACGAAGCAGCGATTGAGCAACCGGAAGATCTACCTGTTCGACAAAAATGCTTTTGGGATAGGAGACAATGACGTACTGTGGGGTGAAGGATACAAACGTATCTTTTATTTCAATACCGTGATCAATAATATCATGGAAGCCCAGGGAGGCGCTGAAGCAAATAAACGTAGCATTCGTGCAGAAGCGCTGCTTGGGCGGGCGCTTGAGCATTTGCTGCTGGTAAATGTGTATGGACAGCATTACGATCCGGCAACTGCTGCAACCGAACCTGGCGTTCCCCTGGTGCTTGAAGCAGACATCACTGCCAAACACAGTAGAAATACGGTTAAGGAAGTATATGACCAGATCATTGCTGATCTGACAGAAGCAACCAACGATTTGCCCCTTAACAATAAGCTGAATAAGTTCAGGGCCAGAAAGGCAGGGGCGTATGCGCTGTTAAGCCGTGTGTATTTGTATATGGGCGACTATGAAAAGGCCCTGACAAATGCCAATGCAACGCTGGACTTGTACAATACCCTGGCGGACATGAATAACTATAAGGTTATCCAGCCTGGGCCGTTCCCATTCGTGCCTGGTTCCCCGGTAGGATGGACAGATGTGCCGAGAGGGCTCGACCACCCCGAAACTATTGTTGCACGTACCTTCTTACGCCCCTTTGGTTTAGGACAGGACGTATGTGCCTCACCTGAACTGACTGCGTTGTTTACCAACAGCGACAAGCGCTGGACGCTATATTATGCCAATGGCTGGCCACCTGCGCCACCGTTCAACTACATGACGAGGTATGGTGTGAAGATTTTTCTTCGCGGAGATTTTTTTAACAACGCCCTGAATACGCCTGAAGTTTATCTGACACGTGCGGAATGTAAGGCTCGTGCAAGTGACCTTGGTGCGGCGCTGGCAGACGTAAATCTGCTCAGAAAAAACCGGATCAGCCCGGATGTTTACCAGGAAATTACCCCCGCAGATCTGGGGAATGACCAGATGCGGGTACTCCGTTTTGTATTGGAAGAACGCAGGAGGGAACTGGCTTTTACAGGAATGAGGTTAATGGACCTGAAACGCCTGAACAAAGATCCCCGTTTTCAAAAGA
>CAMLDJ010000435.1 GCA_946478755.1 uncultured Pedobacter sp.
TCTTCTAATTCGGGCAGCACCCAGTTTTTTCTTCTGGGATTTTGCTGAAAAAAATCGTTTATAACTGCAGCAATCGATATGGTTTGGTAGTTGTAACCGTATCCCTGTGCTAAACTAAGCCAGCTGGATAACTTTCTTTTAACTTCAATGCTTTTGCTGGCATCGAAAGTAAGATAACAGATCAGTTTATCGCCGGCATGGTGATTTGACGCTGGATTAGCAACGTAGTCTAAAATGAGTTTAAATTTATTGTCCAATTGCATCGGTAAATTCATTCATGTTGTTATAAATCCAAGCGATTTTAATAATATCGCCTGAATTTTGAAATATATAATGCCCCTGAAAGGATAGTCTTTCTAGGTGTTTAATAATATCATAACGGGTGTATCCGAACAAACGCCATTCTTCGGCGTTTACGATCGCCTCATCAGAGTAATTGTTAAAATGCATTTCATGTGCCAGGAAATTAGCAGCCACATCACTTAAATATAAAGGCAATATATTCTTTTGTTTGTCTATTAATTTGAAATCGATTAAGCAAGCATGTATGTGTTGCGCTATTTTTTTTTTTGTTGACTCGGCCCAGGGTTGCTGCATGTGGCCGGATTTTAAACTTTCTTCAATAAAAAGTGTTGCCTCATCTTGAGGCAGCACGGGTTCATTTTGCTGAGCAAGTTTTTGATAAATCTCCGTGATGAAATCAAAAAGAATCAAATTTCTTCTGCATGTATATACCAAAAATAACTGATTTAGCGTTTCGAGCGGTACATGTGCCGCTCTTAGTTTTTTTAAAGCGATAACTGCACTTTCGCCGTGGGTAAAAAAACGCCTGTAAAAGACATGCTTTATGATGTCTCTGATCCTATTTTTATGGCTTTTAACTAAAATATTGGATTGAATGACCATATCGATAAGGTCTTTCTTTGATGTTCCTGGTTCATAAATATCTAATAACAATAATGTTTCCTGTATCAAGCCGGTACCTTTCAACAGATCTGAATTATAATTAAGGATCGCTTTCGACATTAATTTAAATATGGATAGGTTTTATAATTATTTTTAAACGCTTCATGATAATGTCTTGCAAAAGATTGGAAGACAGAAACATCGTTTAGCTCTGCATTGGTACCAATGAGTAATGGACCCTTTGCCGCAGACACAGAAATATTTTCTGATAAATCCAGCAATTCTTTCCTTACTTCCTGTTCAGTTAGGATTTTATAGTTGCTGACGATCATGTTCAAGTCATGGAAAATGTGTTCTTCCCATTTTTGAGGAAGACGAAAAATATGGTACCGTCCTGAACCAATTTGCATATCATGCTCCATCCGGCATATTTCTACTGCCAATTGGTGAGCCGCGGCCCGTTTAGTTTTGGGCAATACATAGGCGAGGAAATCTTCACCGTTGCTGGTAATAATATTTGTTGGCCACCATTGGCTGTATTCACCATGCAGGATCACCAAAAAACGAAGTCTAATCCAATTTATATACGGCATTTTAGTTGAGTTAATATTCTATTATTATAAGCTAGCGTTAAGTTGATGGCAGTAAATATCTGCTAAATTACCGAGTATTTCAATGAACGAAGTTAAAACCTTGCTTTGTAATAATGTATTTTAGGGATACCGTAGCGGTGGTTTTGTGATTTTTTGCGGCAGGTCTGTTCATTCAACCCACCTTTCGGTGAATACATAGAGCTGCTCGGTTAGATTAACCAGTTCACGGATATTTTCTGGAAAGAGAAGAATATCAGCATTTTTTCCCTGCAAAAATTGGCGAACGTATAGCAAAAAGGGTAATTCAAAAGTGCCTGATAGGCTTCTTTAGTCAGGCTTAGATGGGGGAGCAGCTAAGGAATGACTGTGGTGGATTGAAAAAAGTGGAGATGGGCCGTTTACACGAGACATCAAGTGGCGCAAGTCTTAAATTTGCGGATAATTGCCGGAAAGGATATTATAAGACATTTGAAAGCATGAGGCGATTTTCCTATTTTACATTTTGCCAGATGATTGCCCGACCAAAATAACAAATCGTATATAGAGAATTGAAGAACTTTTTTTTGACATGGCGTATGCCGGATGCGTGCCGGATCATTTGCCTGGATGGCAAGTTAAGAATCAACAAGTAATCCTTTGTTAGAGAAATCCTTTAGAAGGATAGATTGACCCTTTTCTCGCCATCCACGGTCAAAACAGATATACCACGTCCCTTCTTCGGTTTCAGTTATGCTCGTGAAAAAGTTTTTATTGAACTGTGGCGGCAAGTTATTTGAAGACCGGCTTAATTGGTGTCCGGGATGAATTCCTTTCGGGCTTAGCCTTTTTAATATATCATAGTTCCGTCTGATGATTGCGAAGATCTCCTTTTCGTTTGGATGAGGTGGGGTTTTAGCCTCCTTTTCCTTTAGCTTGTTGAAAGTGTTCCGACAGGTGTCATTACAATACATTTGATCTGCTCTGCCGTATAGCTGCTTTTCACATTGCCTGCAATACCTGATTTCTGTGGAGTCGCTCATACTGATTAATTTAAAGGCGTTTGATTATTAACAGTTTATCCCGGATAAAGTTTGAGGATCGGGTAAGCTTAGACTCGGATCGGATAATCAAAAATCAGGATCAGGTAAGTCAAAATAATACCGAATGTCGGGATTGATATGCTGGAAATTTGGTTTGTACTAAACTTTTAGCGTTATGAAAAACAACATTTTAGCTTCGGAAAGCTTCTCCAGTGGGAGCAGACATTACTTCCTAGATTTCAAGCTTGCCGGGAACAACAGCAATTATATTTCTATTACCAGGAGTGATTCCCAGCCGGATGGGAGTTATCAGCGTCAAAGCATTATATTTTTTGAGGAACATTTTCATATGCTGATCGGGTGCTTGTCTTCTTTGTTTAGGACTGTGGCTTATCAGGATGAGCAGGATGTTACTGTTCAGGATTTATATGGTAAAAATGTTGAACGGCGGGCTAGTGGTATTAAGAGTTGGGAGCCCGAGCTTCGTACGCGTGAGAAAATGTTGGCCCATGGCCGCGATACGATGAATAATGCGGAGTTGCTGGCTATGTTGATCGGTTCGGGTACGCCGCGTGAAACTGCGGTTGATTTGGCGGGGCGGATTTTGGATAGTGTGGGTGGTAATCTGTTGAAGCTGTCTGATCTGGAATTGGCTGATTTTTGCAGGTTTACGGGTATGGGTGTGGCGAAGACCTGTTCAATTTTAGCTGCGATGGAGTTGGCTAAGCGGATGTATCCGATGTTAAATGTGGTTCCGGTTAAAAAAGTTCAGGTTTCCAGTGGTGCGGGTATTCGCCCATCAATTAGGTAATGCATTTTTTTCTTTTTGGAAATGTGCTGCGGTGCTGCTATGTCCTGGTAGTCCCGCTTTTCAATCGGAGTTTATTTGAGTTGGACCTAGAGTTTCATCGGTTGGTTCTTGAATGCATAAAGCGAGTGGCCCGGTTAAGGATGGGGGACGAGGATGCGCTTTTTAAGAAAAAGGGCAAAAAAGGAAAGCGAAACTAATGGCTGCCTACATACCTGCGCGTGCATAATGGCTGCGCCACCCTTCGGGACTAATGCCCTCTCCGGTATGGTCAGCCATGTTTCTGGTGCTTTCTTTTTTGTCCTTTTTTCTTTGAAAAAAGCTTTGTTAAGGATCGGATGAGGAGGAAAGAGTTAACAGATTTTTCAACCCATTAGAAACCGGTGTGATGCAGCCGTCCAATTGTATTATTTTTTATGAAACATGACTTTAATCAGCGTAAGCAAAACCGTATTGTGCATGCGGAGAATCAGGCATTAAAAAACGAGGCTGAATCTGATCAGCTGTATTTGAGAACTAAGGAGATGGCTAGTGTGATCCCGATGGGGCAGCCTATTTTGGTTGGGCATCATTCGGAAAAGCGGGATCGAAATTACATGGCGAAGATTGACAATACGATGGGCCGCTCTGTGGCTGCGGGTAAGAAGGCGGAATATTTTGCGGAGAAGGCGCAGAGTATTAAGGGCAATGATTCGATTTTTTCGGATGATCCTGAGGCGCTTTTAAAGTTAGAGCAGAAACTGGCGACGCTGAAAG
>CAMLDJ010000436.1 GCA_946478755.1 uncultured Pedobacter sp.
GACCAGAAGCGCCTTGGGGGTAATTCCCGGTCTACCGTGGGTACCGTAACAGACATCTACTCGATTCTTCGCCTGTTGTTTTCCCGACTGGGGAAGCCCTTCGCTGGTTATTCCAATGCTTTTTCTTTCAATGATCCGGCGGGAATGTGTCCGGAATGCAATGGCTTGGGGGAAACGGTAAAGCTCAATCTGGACAAGTTCCTGGATCGGTCCAGATCGCTAAATGAAGGTGCTATTTTGTTTCCAATGTTTGCCGTGGGCAGCTGGTATTTTAATACCTATGCGTATTCGGGTTTTTTTGATAACGATAAAAAGCTTGGTGATTATACAGAGGAGGAATGGCACAGCTTATTGTATGGAAAGCCTAAAAAGTTTCAGGTAAAAAAGGACAATGTTCCGCTGAATGTCAGCTTTGAGGGGTTGGTAGATAAATTTAACAGGATGTACATAAAAAGGGATACCAGTATCCTCTCTGAAAATACCCGCGGCACCCTGGAACGCTTTATAACTTTTGCGCCTTGCCCGCTTTGTAAAGGAACGCGTTTAAGCCAGGCGGCACTAAACAGCAGGATCAATGGTCATAACATCGCAGAGCTGTCCAGTCTGCAGGTAGATGAGCTCATCAGGATTATTTCCCTTATTGATGATCCCGTTGCGGGGCCAATGACATCAGGATTGATGATGCGGCTGCAGCATCTGATTGACATCGGATTGGGCTATCTGAGCCTGAACCAGTCGACCGGCAGTCTTTCCGGCGGAGAATCACAGCGCATAAAAATGGTGAGGCATCTGGGAAGCAGTCTGACCGACATGATCTACATTTTTGATGAACCCAGCATTGGCCTGCATCCGCGTGACGTACACCGTTTAAATGAACTGCTGATACAGCTGAGGAATAAAGGGAATACGATACTGGTGGTAGAACATGATCCCGAAGTGATCCGGATTGCAGATCACGTGGTGGATATCGGGCCGCATGCCGGTACCCATGGCGGTGAAATTGTTTATCAGGGCGCTGTAGAAGGATTGCTCAGTGCAGATACCCTTACCGGAAAATATATGAACCGGAAGCTACCTGCCAAAACAGCCTACCGGAAGGCCAATGGTTATCTTGAGGTCAGCGGCGCAAGGCTGCACAACCTTAAAAATGTAACGGTGAATATTCCGAAGCGTGTTCTCGCCGTGGTCACTGGAGTTGCAGGCTCTGGAAAGAGCACACTGATCAATGATGTTTTTGCTAAACAGCATCCAGAAGCCGTTATCATTGATCAATCGGCAGTGAGCACTTCTATCCGCTCCAATCCTGCTACGTATACGGGTATTATGGATGATATCCGCCGGCTCTTTGCACAGGAAAACGGAGTAAGTGCCTCCTTATTCAGTTTCAATTCAAAAGGTGCCTGTCCCAATTGCCAGGGGCTGGGCTTCATTTATACCGACCTTGCCTTTCTGGAGCCGGTAAAAACGCCTTGCGAGATCTGTGGCGGTAAACGGTTTAAGGAAGAAGTACTGAGTTATCAATTGAAAGGGAGATCCATTAGTGATGTTTTGGAAATGACCGTGCAGGATGCCGTTGATTTTTTTGATAAGAAAGACCTGAAGCGCCGCTTGCAGGCGATACACGATGTAGGGTTGGATTATCTAACCCTGGGTCAGCCTTTGAGCACTTTGTCGGGAGGCGAATGCCAGCGAATTAAACTGGCGAGCAATCTTCATAAAAAAGGCAGCATTTATGTGCTGGATGAGCCAACCACAGGTTTACATATGTCTGATATCGGGCATTTACTGGAAATCCTTGACCGGCTCGTTGATGACGGCAATTCGGTTATTGTGATAGAGCATAACCTGGAGGTGATAAAAACGGCCGACTGGATCATAGACATGGGACCGGAAGGTGGTAAAAATGGCGGGGAGATTGTGTTTACCGGGACTCCTGCCGACTTAATTCATGCCAAGCATTCCTTAACAGGACAATATTTAAAAAAAAGTAACAATATATATCTATGAAACACAAAATCTATTTAATCATCATGCTGCTGCTCACGGCTAATGTTATGGCTAAGGCTCAGGGAACTGATTCCTTAAGCTATAATTTTAGCCTGAAGGCTGCGATCGATTATGCATTAACACACCAGACAGCAGTGTTAAATGCTATAGTTGATGAAGAAATTGCCAGGAATACGGTGAAGCAAACCATAGGAATTGGTTTACCGCAGGTTTCTACCAGCTTTAATTTTCAGGATTTTTTAAGATTACCAACAACCCTGTTGCCTGGGGAATTTGCAAATCCGCCTTCCAGTACGCCTATTCCTGTTAAATTTGGCACAAAGTACAATTCTACGGCCGGTATTGAGTTAAGCCAATTGCTTTTTGACGGTAGCTATATTGTTGGTTTGCAAGCTTCGAAAACATATAAGGAACTGTCGGTCAGGAACAGCAAACGTACAAAAATAGAAACCGCAGTTGCCGTATCTAAGGCTTACTATTCCGCATTGGTCAGCAGGGAACAACTTGGCCTGATCGATGCAAACCTTGCCCAGCTGACTAAATCGTTAAATGATACAGAGGCGATGTTCAAAAACGGGTTTTCGGAAAAGATCGATGTAGACAGGCTCCAGGTTTTAAAAAATAACCTGGAAACCGAGCGGGAGAATGTGACCCGTCTATTGCAGATGAATATCGATATGCTGAAATTTCAGATGGGCATGCCTGTTCAGGCGGATCTTGTCCTTACAGATAAAATCAGTGATGCCAGGGCAGAACCGGTGGCTGTTCTGACGGCAGATACAGCGGCATATAGGGGAAGAATTGAGTATTCCCTGCTGGAAACACAGAAAAAACTGAATGAACTGGATTTAAAAAGACAGAAAAGCCTGTTTTTGCCTACATTAAAAGGTTTCGCCAGTGCATCTAAGAACTTTCAGTCTGACGACTTCTCCAGGCACTTCGACCAGAGCTTTCCAACCTCGGTAATTGGCTTCACACTTTCCTGGAATTTAATTAACGGAGGGCAGCGGATTTACCAGGTACGCAATGCTAAACTGGCGGTTAGGAAATCGGAAAACGATATGCTTAATTTAAAAAATGGCATAACGAATGAAATTTCGTCGAGTCAGAAAATGTATCTGAACAATGCACGATCGGTAGAGAACCAGGAACGCAATTTAACACTTGCCAAAGAGATCCTGCGGGTAACGCGGATTAAATATGAGCAGGGCATAGGTTCCAGCTTAGAAGTAACCACCGCGGAAACCTCGCAGAAGGAAGCACAGAACAATTACATCACTGCACTATACGATCTGCTGATCAGCAAGGTGGATCTTGATCAGGCAGCAGGAAGAATCAATTATTAACCTCAAATTATATTTATAAAGATGAAAACACCATTATATACTATAGGCCTGGCCATTTTACTGGCTTCCTGTTCATCAGACAAGCCAAAGGACAAAAAAGCTGAGCTGGAACAGCTTAAAAAAGAGCGTACAACGCTAAACGGGAAAATAGATAAGCTGGAAGCCGAACTGGGACAGAAAAAAACAGAAGTGGACCGGAAGGATGTGGTTGTCGCCGAAGTGTCAGAAACACATTTTAGAAATTACGTGGAAGTGCAAGGGAAAGTAGATGCAGAAGACAACGTAAACATTATGCCTGAGTCACCCGGAACGGTGACTGCAATCTTTGTCAAGGTTGGGCAAAATGTGCACAAAGGTGAGGTGCTGGCGCAGCTGGACGACAAGGTATTGCGGCAGAGTGTGGCCCAGATGCAAACCCAGCTGGATCTGGCCACGACAGTGTTTAACCGCCAGAAGAATCTGTGGGACCAGAAGATCGGTACAGAGGTTCAGTATCTGACCGCCAAAAGCCAGAAGGAAGGACTGGAGAAACAACTGGCCGGATTGAAGTCGCAGGCTGCCATGAACAAGATCAAAAGCCCCGTTTCCGGAACGGTCGACGCCATGGAACTTAAGCTCGGGGCTTCAGTCGCACCCGGTACACCAACCGGAATCAGGGTAGTGAACGCGAGCAGACTAAAGGTTAAGGCGCTGGTTTCTG
>CAMLDJ010000437.1 GCA_946478755.1 uncultured Pedobacter sp.
CAATAAGTACTGGTACGTGCATCTTTAAAATTTGTTGTAAAGCCAATCTGGTTGTTAATGATGAGGTGGATGGTACCTCCGGTTTTGTAACCGTCCAGACCAGCCATCTGGATCACTTCATAAACGATACCCTGTCCGGCAACCGAAGCATCACCATGGATCAGGATCGGCGCAATGCGTGCATTGTCCCCACCATATTTAAAATATATTTTAGATCTGGTCATTCCCTCAACCACTCCATTCACTGTCTCCAGATGGGAAGGGTTCGGGCAAAGGCTCAGGTGCACACTCTTGCCATCGTTTGTACTCACATCGGTAGAGTAGCCAAGGTGATATTTAACGTCACCCCCAAAAGGAGACTCTGCGCTATAGCCCTTTCCTTCAAACTCAGCAAAAATATCTTTATAGGTCTTTTGCATGATATTGGCCAGAACATTCAAACGTCCCCTGTGCGCCATACCAATTACAAATTCTTCAATACCGAGCTTAGCACCCTTCTCAATAACCGAATCCAGTGCAGGGATCAATGCCTCAGCACCTTCCAGAGAGAATCTTTTCTGACCAAGGAATTTGGTACCCAGAAAGTTCTCGAAACTAACAGCCTCATTTAACTTCCTTAGTATCCTTTTCTTTTCATCGATAGAAAAATTCGGGGTGTTACGTACACTTTCCATTTTCTGTTCTATCCAGGAAAGTACTTCTGGTGTACGTACATATTTATATTCAGCGCCAATTGAGCGGCAATAAGTTTGCTTTAAGAAAGCGATGATATCACTTAATTTTGCCGCACCGATGCCCAGTTCAACACTTGCATTAAAAACGGTATCCAGATCAGCTTTGGTCAGACCGAAATTCTCAAGATCCAGTGTAGGCAAATGCTGGCGTCTTTCTCTGACAGGGTTGGTATGTGTAAACAAATGACCACGCTGACGGTAGCCATTGATCATGTTTAACACATTAATCTCCTTTAGGAAGTGCTCGGGAGCTTCCGCACTAACGGAAGTACCTGACGAATCTCTTCCAAAGTCGAAGCCTTCAAAAAACTTTTGCCAGCCAAATTCAACAGAACTCGCATCTTCTTTATAAGATTGGTATAAGGACTCTATGTATTCGGCGTTTGCGCCATTGAGATAAGATAAGTTATCCATTATGATATTAAATATGCTATAAGTGTTGCAAAATTAGGATTTTACCTTATAAAACAGGCAATATTCTTTATAAATCTTCAAGAAAATCTACCATATCACAAACATTCTTTAAAGGCTTGAGCCGATCATTCAGAAGAATGTCAAATTCGGAGATAAGACTACCTCCTACCAGCAAGGGAACATCAATCTGATTCATCACTTTCGTAATAATTTTATTCACATCTTTGCCCAGGTTCAGAGAGGTAAGCACGATAAAAGCATAATCGGGTTTATATGATCTGACCACCTTTTTCAGGTCAGCATACGGAATTTCAGCACCAAGATAGAGTGTCTTATGGCCACACTTTTTTAAGAGGTACCGGGCGAAGAGCAAGCCCGTTTCATGCATTTCAGTTTCTGGTAAAAAAAGCAAAAACCGCAAAGGACTTTCGATTCTGGGCGACTTAATTTTGTCTATTTCAACAATAATCCGGTCCCTGATCAGGTTAGCTGCAAAATGCTCCTGTGAAGGATCTATTGTGCCGGTTTGCCAAAGCATTCCCACCCGCTTCATAAAAGGAAACAAAATCAAATCCATCGTTTTGACAAGTCCCATTTCTTCAATGCAGCCAACCAGGATCTTTGAGAATTCATTTTCATCATACCTGAGCGTCGCATTAGAAAGATTCAGCAATTGAACGGTCTCATTTCCAAATTGGGAATTCAGCTGCCGGACGAGGTCGAGAATCTGCTGCGTGCTTAGTTTAGCGATCCTGCTGATCTTGTACCCATTTTCATTCAGTGCAACAATATTCAACAACATCTTCAGGTCATCCTCCGTATAGTACCTGATGTTAGTAGGTGTACGTTTTGGAGGAACCAGATTGTACCTTACTTCCCAGGCCCGGATGGTATGAGCTTTTATGCCAATAAGGCTTTCTATATCACTGATTGAATAGGTCTTCACTTTGATTAAGTCAACAAAGGTTCAACAACTTTGTTTAATATACAAATTTGTTGAACTTTATTTAACACTAAACGAAGATTTGTGACTTTTAATCTTTAATGAATTACATAAAAGCCTAAAATTAATTGTAGTAATAAAGAACCGTTATGGTAACGGCCATTAAGATAATGGCCATTACAATAACGCGAATTCTGTTTGATAACCCAATATTTTTTTTAAAACAAAAAACCTAGGTTATCCTGTACCACTCGTGATAAAACCATCCCATTTTGTAGGAATGAAAATTGCGCTAACACAAAATTACCGACAAAACTGTTAACATAGCAACTCTTAACTACTAAATACTAACTACTAAATTTAAGTTATGATCAACCTAGAAGAACAACAGTTAAACGAACTCGCCAGCAATTGGTATTGTTTATCAGAACTTTTGAAAAACACATTAACAGCCAGCGAAGCAGCCGAAGCCAGTGCCAGGTACCAAGAGGCTAGTCAGCAGCTTATCCCATTGCTGACAGAAAAAAAAGCCACAAAAGACAATCCCTTTGAAACCTGTATTGAAGGCGACACCTTTGTCAACCTTTGGCTGGATGACAAGGGCGAGATAAATGATAGCGGTTATTACGCTCGTCCCGCTTTATAGCCCCTATATGAAAGTAAGTTGATGAAATAAACCTGACAGCTAAGGATCAGACCAAAGTCGGGCTGCCCGGGATGCTGAGATCAAGAAGCTTAATTTGCTTATTCAGATCGAATCCGTTCCTGGGTTTCGCATCTTTACTCACACCCGCTATATTTGCCCAATTCCCCCAGTTACTTGCCGGTGCATAATCAATTAGCTTATCTTCGAAATACGCCGCGCCACAGGTCCAGTGAACTTTTAATACATGAACAAGAAAGGTGGCAACAAGCAATCTGCCGGCATGCGGAATAAAACCGGTACTATTCAGGTCAAACATAAACTTATCGACAACAGCATTTCCGGTACGCCCGGCTTTCCAGGTTTCCAAAGCAGGATCAGCAGCTGCAATAGCATAAAGGATATCATTTTCCAGATCTTTCTCCTGAAAAAAAGCAATGCCATGCTTTTTAAACATAAACCTGTAATAGTCACGCCATAACAATCCCAAAAGGATCTGGTTAAAATTAGCATTGCCGCCAAATTTTCCTTCCGCTTCCTTAACCTGCCAATACACTTTCCTTGGCGATAAACACCCCAGGGCAAGCCATGCAGACAACTGCGATGAGAAACCAGGTTTATCCGCTGTTGATTTTTGACTTGTTTTTAAGTAGATCCCCGAATCTTTGGCCAGTAAGGATCTGAGGTGCGCTAAACCTGCCTCTTCCCCCCCTTTGATAGGCAGTTCCGACGCCCCCTTAGCTTTCGCCTCAAAGCCCAGTTCTTCCAGGGAAGGCAGAGCCCCCCATTCATCATTTTCAACAAACGTGACTGTTTCGGGAGATAAAAAACAAGACTTTACAATTGCATCCCGTTCAGTTTTCTTTTTAAACTGCACAAAAACGTCGGGTATGTCTTTAATAGGGAAGGGAAGGTCTTCTTTGTTGTATAGGGTATGACCTATGAAATGTTTTAAATTAATTTTGAGCGTCCAGAGCAGATCTTCAACATGCCCAGAGATCAGTGTTTCCTCCGGCCCAACTTCCCGGTGATGATATACCTCTGCGATATCGAATTGTTCGACCAGATCTTTAATGTGATCTTCAGGCTTACCCAGGATTAATAAAATATCACCTCCCATTTTTTGAAAAGCAGTTCTCAGCGCCAATACGCTTTCTATCAAAAAAGAAGCCCGGAAGGCACCTGTTTTAGCGGTATCAAACCTGGTCTGCTCAAAATAGCGGGGATCAAAAAAATAAACGGGTAAAATACTGTCTGATTTAGCAATCGCTTCAACCAACATCTCATTGTCGTGTAAGCGAAGGTCATTTCTAAACCA
>CAMLDJ010000438.1 GCA_946478755.1 uncultured Pedobacter sp.
AATTCAACAACGATAGGGAATTTACAGGATATATCGGTGCTTTCGTCGATATTACCGAGCAGAAGAAACTGCAGCAACAAAAAGATGAGTTCATTGGAATTGCCAGTCATGAGTTGAAAACTCCCATAACCAGCATTAAGGCTTACACACAGATTCTGGAACGAATGCTGCTGAGAAGCGGAAATATCAACGATGCAGGTATGATGCGAAAAATGGATGCCCAGATTAACCGGCTTACCAGTCTTGTCGGGGATTTGCTGGATGTGACCAAGATCAACACGGGTAAACTTCAGTTTAACGACCGGTATTTCGACTTTGATGAGCTTTTGGCGGAACTGATGGAGGATCTTCAGCGAACTGCAGGCCAACATAAATTAATTGCCAACGCTTCTCCTGTCGGAACTGTTTACGGTGACCGGGAAAGGATAAGTCAGGTCATCATAAATCTGGTGACCAACGCAGTAAAATATTCGCCAGCAGCTGACCGGGTAATTATTGATGTGAACTTGAAGGAAGGGGAGCTAAACTTCAGTGTGCAGGATTTCGGAATCGGCATAGCTGCAAGGAACCTGGATAAAGTTTTTGATCAGTTTTATCGTGTTAGTGGCGATATGCAGAACACTTTCCAGGGTTTAGGTCTTGGTTTATATATTTCCGCTGAGATCATCAGGCGCGAGGGAGGGAAGATGTGGGTCACGAGTACAGAAGGCGAGGGCTCTACGTTTTATTTTTGTCTGCCCGTTAAAACTTAATTTGCTTATACTGCAGCTGGTCAGGAAAAGCAGCGTCCAGTCTGATCTGTTTTGAATGAGCGCTGCAAATATGCATTACTGAAGCTCCGGCGTCATGGTTAAAATTGCTTTTTGGATACGCGCAAAAAAGGCAAAGAGATTCGGTAGCGCAGAATTTATTCCAGAGTTCTTCCAGTTCAAGGGTGCCGCGGATGTTGCCCCGTTGCCACAGTAAAACCACCATTTCACCAAATGCGCGTACGCGTCTGCCATTTTTGCGGGCCCTTTTCATTATCGCAGCAATAGTGGCTATGAAGTATTCTTCAACCGGTCGTCCATTAACCATGAATTTAGCCAGGGTTTGGTCGGCGTCCAGCCTAATGTAACGATCATCGTGGATCAGCGGATCTACAGCATAACCGCGGTCTAGCAATTGCCTGTTTAATTGGTTAAGGTGTGAAGCCGTCGCTATCAGCACCACGGAATCTCCTGAATCAAATCCATCAGCGGCATAACCAGCGAGTGTTTGAATCAGCATAGCCTCTGTATCATAAAGCTGAACAACATGGTCATCAATTGCAATGTCGCTCCAGAATGTCTCGGTGCTGCACTGCTGCCATTGCGTATGCTGTTGATCTTTATGTGTTAATGCGCTCATTTATGTGTTAATGCGGATGATCATCAAATATAGGTTAATGTTTGATTGATAACAGCGGAGAACGCCAATTGTTGATTAAAATGACGGATATCATCAATATGACAAGGGAATTATAATCGATAAGAAGTATGCAGTTTGTTCAGTTCGGCATGATGCCGCTTTTGTTGCGCATTATGGAGGATAGGCATGCTGTTTTATGAAGGATATTAAAACACTTTTTCCCCGGAACTTGTTATTTCTTGGGCAAAGCCTGTGAAATATATCGTCAGGGAATAAAGTCAGGAGGCAAAAATGAAAAAGATCTTAATGGTATTAACATCTCATGAGCAGATGGAGAATACAGATAGCAAAACTGGCCTCTGGCTTGGAGAGTTTACGGATCCTTATTACGAATTTATTGATGCAGGATATCAGGTGACGCTGGCAAGTCCGCGTGGTGGCAGACCACCTGTTGATCCGATGAGTGAACTCACAGAAAATATTACTGGTGCCAACCGCAGGTTTCAGGAAGATGAAGTTGCAAAAGCAGCTTTTGCACGCAGCAATGTATTGAGCACCATAAATGCGGCTGACTACGATGCGGTATTCTATCCGGGAGGGCATGGGCCACTTTGGGATCTGGCAACCGATGAAGATAGCGGTCAGTTAATTCTTGACTTTTATAATTCCGGCAAGCCTGTAGGGGCCGTTTGTCACGGTCCGGCGGCCTTGATTAAGGCTGAGGGCTTGCAGCCTGGTTTTATAAAAGGGAAGAGGATTTCGGCTTTCACCAATACCGAGGAAATGATGGCAGGCAGAGGAGACAATGTACCCTATAAGCTTGAATCTATGCTAAAAGAACTGGGAGCAGAAATCCATGCTGCTTTGATCCCTTTCATGAGCCATGTAGAAACGGATGGTTTACTGATTACCGGACAAAATCCTTCATCTGCCGGACCAACAGCAAAAGCTTTAATCAAAGCATTGGAGGAGAAAGCGGTAGAAATCTAAGGCCTGGCCTTCTGTCTATATAATTAAAGAACAGAATTTTGAGCATAGCCATATATGAGCGAGATTGAAGCGATGAGGGTAGATAAGTAAATTAAAAAGCCGTACTTTTGCAAAAAGAAAAAGATAAGCAATTGGGAACTCTGTTGGATTCAGGTATTAAAGGGTATAATAATTACGGTACACACCTTAAACAAAAATATAGTGGACAGCGTGTGTTCAAGGTAATTGTTGATGGAGGTTTTACCTGCCCCAACCGTGATGGGAGTAAGGGCTATGGTGGCTGTACCTATTGTAATGTAGATTCTTTTACGCCTGAACTTTCCCGGAAACTGCCGACAATCCGTGAACAATTGGAACAAGGGATGGAACGAGGTAAAGGCTTTTACAAAGCGGATAAATTTATTGTTTATTTCCAGCCCAATACCAATACCTATGCCCCGGTACATTATTTAAAGATGATGTATGATGAGGCCCTTTCTATAAATACAGAAGATATTGTTGGCTTTTCAGTAGGTACAAGACCGGATTGTATAGATGCGGAAAAAGTAGCCTTGCTGGAAAGTTATGCAGACAGATTTGACGTCGATCTGGAAATGGGGATGGAATCGATCTATGATGAGACTTTAAGCCAGATCAATAGAGGCTGTAGTCATGGGGAGTTTGTAGAGGCTGTTAAATTGCTTGAAAATACCAAACTTGATCTTTGTGTACATACCATTTTTGGTTTCCCATGGGAAACGGAAGAAATGATGCTCGGCTATATTCATGAAATCAACCGCTTCCCTCAGATCAAATTTGTAAAATTCCATCACCTTCATATTGTGGAAGGTTCCATTATGGGTGTTAAATATAAAAAGCAGCCCTTTAAATTGTTCTCACTGGAAGAATATACGGATCTGCTATGTAAGCTGATCCCTTTATTGCGACCTGATATTGTTATTCAGCGTTTATTTGGCATATCTGACTGGGATTTGCTGATTGCGCCTAACTGGGGACTGAATAAATCTGCTATTCAGACCTATATCGATAAGGAAATCGAGAGAAGGGGCGTGGTGCAGGGGAGTGCCTATGTTCCGGCAAAAGGGTAAGGTCTAAATCATCAATATATTTTGTTTCTCAATTAAAGTCCACTGTAGCTTTCTGCTATAGCCGGGATCTCTGTTGGCTTATCCTTTTAGATGCTGTTCAGGCTACGTCTTAAAAATCGGCGAAGGTTAATCAGGTTTTTTGTTGTCTTTTTTGTTTTTCGTCTTGTTTTTCTCTTGTATTTCTGTTTGTCTTGTATTTTCTCATGAATTTTATGTTATTTTTATATAATTATTAAAAAATGCATGTGTTTTGGTGTCAAATATTAGATATATATAAATTTAAGACTGAGAAATTGCCAATGTTTCATGTTTTTTATTGATTTGTAGTGAATTTTATAATGATTTTACCAAAAATGTTTTTACTTTTGTGATGAATATTGAAATTAATTCATAGATTTATAAAAAAATCAAATAAACTAATAATTATAACAAGTAAAATCTAACATTATGGCAAAAGTTTTATTTAAACAATGGGGCCCGTTTGCAGTTTTATTAATAATTGCAATCCTTGCTCTATTTATTCCCTTGCTTCC
>CAMLDJ010000439.1 GCA_946478755.1 uncultured Pedobacter sp.
TCCCCCAAAAGAATTTAACGGGATGGTACATTTTCAATTTATTGCTTGTATTTGGCGTTTTAAGCATCGAATATATTTATCCCAATAGTATACAACAATACTATTTGAGCAGGTCTGAGTGGTTTATTGATATGGCATTTACTTATCTTGTAGTCAGTGCGATGATTGCTATGGGTACGATCCAGCTGCGTAACAGCTATGACGCACAAAAAGAGCAGGCGGAAAGCAAGGCGGTAAAGCTGGACTTGATGAATAAAGAAAAGGATAAGCTTTTCTCAATTATTGGACATGACCTGAATACACCACTCAATTCTTTACAGCAATACCTGCAGTTGCTCAATGAAATGGATCTGAATGCTGAAGAGCGTTCTTCGGTAGAACAAAATCTGGCTAACTCTTTATCCGATGCGCAATACCTGCTTGGTAACTTGCTGGAATGGGCGAAAAGTCAGGTACAAAATGTTCCCGTGTATTTGACTTCAGTGCATGTTAAAACACAATTGCTACCGACGATACGTATGTTTGAACAGATTGCATTGAGGAAACAAATCGCATTAACGGTGGAGATTGATGATGATGTCAGTATCGTTGCGGATAAGAATATGTTTGATCTGGTGATACGGAACTTATTAAACAATGCAATTAAGTTTACAAATATTGGCGGAAAGATCTGCTTGGGTACATCTATAAAAGAAGGTCGCTTTGTGATCTTTATAAAAGACAATGGCATTGGAATTTCTGCTGAAAGGCAGCCTGAAATATTTAGTTTAAATATTGCTTCCAGTTATGGGACAATGCACGAGAAAGGTACAGGACTTGGCCTGGTGCTTTGCAAGGACTTTATTATACAGCAGAAAGGAAAGATCTGGTTTACCAGTATACCAGATGACGGGACGACGTTCTATATTGAAATGCCCTTGGCGTGATCAGCATATTGATCATTCAGTGCTTTCTCTGAGCATATCGAATAAATCGGCCGCTCTGCCATCAAATTTTTCCCCGTTAACAAAAAATGAGGGGGTGCCATTAACACCGCTAAGGACACCACTTTCAAAATCATCTTCCACTTTTTTACTGATATCTTCCGCTTCCAGCTCAATTTGAAACTGGTCTACATCAAGTCCGATCTGCTCGGCCAAATAGAATAAAAAGGCGTCGCTTAGCTGAGCCTGATTTTCAAAAATAGCATCATGCATAGCCCAGAATTTGTTTTGTATGGCTGCCGCTTCGGCAGCCTGTGCCGCTACCATTGCAAATCGGTGCGACTGCTTTAAGGGAAAGTTTCTAAAAGCAAAGAGGATCTGATCGCCGAAACTGTCTTCCATTTTTTTGAGGATGGGCTGCGCCTCTTTACAGTATGGACACTGATAGTCACCGTATTCTACAATTTGAATACTGGCTTTTTCATTACCCTTTTTATGATCTGATGCCCCAATAGCTGGTTTTAGTGACATATTATACTTTGCTTTTAGTGGTTAATTCTTCTAATGCGTTTAGTATGCCGTCTGCGCCGGGGTTAATGGCGGTGGGCGATAGGTAGCTCCAGGCGATAACGCCTTCTTCGTCTATAACAAACAGCGCCCTTTTACTTTCGCCCAGTTCTTCATCATATACTTCATAAGCTTTTGATACCGCACCTTTCGGCTCAAAATCAGACAGCAGTGGAAAATGTAGTTTCCGATCCTGTTCAAATGCGAAATGACACCATTTACTGTCGACAGAAATGCCGAAGATATCAGCGTTATATTTGCTAAAAAACTTAAGCATTTCATTGTATAGAGCCATTTGGTCGCTGCAAACCGGACTCCAGTCTGCAGGATAAAAAGCCAGGACAACATTTTTTCCTCTTAGCTCGCTGAGTTTAATTTTTTGATCTGGGGTTGCGAATAATTCGAATTCAGGCGCTTTTTCTCCGGGTTTCAACATCTTTGTTGGATCTTAAATGGGTAATTATTACTATAAACGAGTTGAGCAGGTTATTATTCTTTGGTTTTTTATACTAAAACAATAAAATGAGCCAGTTGTTCTTCAAAGAAAGTAGAAGCAGGACTGAGTGCTTCTTTTTTTGTCTGGTTCGTCGAAGATTGTTGCTTAAATAAGTACCTTTACGAATTGATATTATAATAGAAAAATATTGGAACAACAATTACTCAGAAGAAGCGAAAATAAATGTGAATTATGCCAGTCTCCGGAACCGATAAAATTATACAGCGTTCTTCCCCAGACAGGCGAAGCGGAAGATAGTTGTGTTATGCTCTGCAATAGGTGTTTAGCTCAGGTAGAAAATACAACCGAGGCGGATATTAAACACCTGAATTGTTTAAGAACAAGTATCTGGAGTGCAGTTCCTGGTGTACAGGTGATTACCTGGCGTTTGCTGAACCGTTTAAAAAACGAAAGCTGGGCTTCGGACAGTCTGGATATGATGTATTTGGACCAGGAGACACTTGCCTGGGCCCAGGCGGGTGCCGATGAAGATGCTGAAAGTGCAGGCGATGTACATAAAGACTGCAATGGTCAATTGCTGGAAACAGGTAATTCAGTTGTTTTAATTAAGACGCTGGATGTCAAAGGTTCATCGCTGAGTGCTAAACTCGGAACCGTAGTAAAGAACATCCGTCTGGTGGCAAACAATACCGATCAGATTGAAGGTAAAATTGAAGGGCAAACCATTGTTATTCTTACCAAATACGTAAGGAAACAGAGCTAAGCTAAAAAATACGATTACAAATTATGATGAACAAAGCTATTTTTCTGGATCGTGATGGGGTACTTAATCACGAGATCTACGATTATATTACTAAACTGGAAGACTTTGAAATACTGGATTATCAAATTCCACCACTAAAAAGGCTGTATGATGAAGGATATCTTTTGATCATCATTACCAACCAGGGCGGAATTGCACAAAAACGCTATACCGAAGAAGCGCTTGCCGAAATGCACAGCGCATTAAGTTCCACTTTTGAAGCACAAGGTGCATTGATAAAGCATGCTTACCATTGTCCGCACCACCCGACTGTTTCTGAAGAATGCAATTGCCGTAAGCCTAAATCGGGCATGCTGCTGGAAGCTATTGCGACCTACAACATTGATCCGGCATTGTCTGTGATGATTGGTGATAAACCGAGGGATGTAGAAGCTGCAAATGGGGCAGGGGTAAAGGGGATATTGATTGCGCCTGATGAACAGATAGATTATGACCTCGTAAAAAAGGTGCTTGAAGGTAAGGAATTGCAAACGATGAGTGCAGCAATGCAGGAATTGTAATGCCTGGATTAACCTTATAAAAAAAGTCTTGACGAGTTGATCATCAAGACTTTTTTTAGTTCTAAAATTATATTACTTACCTGAAGCTTTAGCGTGATCTGCTAAGAAAGTAGCCAGCCCGCTATCAGTTAAAGGGTGTTTTAATAATGCCGTAATTGCTGATAAAGGTGCTGTGATCACATCTGCACCTAGTTTAGCGCATGCAACAATATGTAATGGCCCGCGGATCGAAGCAGCTAAGATCTGTGTAGGATAGCCATAGTTGTCAAATATTAACCTGATGTCTTCAATCAATTGCAGTCCGTCCGTTGAAATATCATCTAAACGTCCTAAAAACGGAGAGACATATGAAGCGCCTGCTTTTGCAGCCAACAAGGCTTGTCCCGGAGAGAATATTAAAGTACAATTGGTTCTGATTCCTTTTGAGGTTAAATATTTAATTGCTTTAACACCATCTTTAATCATCGGAACTTTGACAACAATCTTAGGATCTAACTTAGCTAAAGCTTCACCTTCTTTAATAATTTCCTCATAAGTTGTCGAGATTACTTCTGCACTTACATTGTCGTCCACAATGGCGCAGATCGCTTTATAATGAGCAATCACATTATCGTCCCCGGTAATACCCTCTTTAGCCATAAGACTGGGGTTAGTGGTTACGCCGTCTAAAACACCTAGGTCTTGTGCTTCTTTTATCTGGTCGAGATTAG
>CAMLDJ010000440.1 GCA_946478755.1 uncultured Pedobacter sp.
GTGTGTGTGTTTAATTTACCTAACGCTTTTACTATATCAATTTGAGTTCCAAAGTTGACCAAAAGTTTAAACCGTCTATTAAAATATTACATTGTTCTGCGATTCCATGACCTAATATAATTTTGTTTAGCGGCTGGTATGGCCGACTTTAATTTAAAAACTTAAGTTACAATTTACGACTTTTGCATGAATAACAGGTGCATCAGACACTAAGATTACTTATCTGTTACATGATTTAAATGCGTAAATATGCGCTTTCCAGTAAATAATTATCTTCTTTTGTATTAAAACCATTACGAATGACAAAAGGCACCTTATTTCTTATTCCTGTTCCCCTGGCAGAAAATACAGCACTGAAATCTTTTACCCCTTATCTGGGCGATACCATAAATTCCATATCGACTTACATCGTCGAAAATGAAAAAACGGCGCGTAAATTCTTAAAGGAGGCCGGTTTAAAAAAGCCGCAGAGCGAACTGGTTATCCACGATTATGGCAAGCATAAGCGGGGGAATTCATTAGTACCTTTTTTTAAAGAGCTGATGACGGGAGGCGATGTGGGTCTGATGAGCGAGGCCGGCTGCCCCGGAGTTGCTGATCCTGGGTCTGAAATCGTTTTGGAAGCCCATAAGCGTGGGATTAAAGTGGTACCACTGGTAGGGCCCAGTTCTGTTTTGCTGGCCTTAATGGCTTCAGGTTTTAACGGACAGAGTTTCACCTTTCACGGATATCTGCCTATTGATAAAACAGAGCGGGCAAAGCGCATTAAGGAACTGGAACAGCTTTCGCAGAAAAACAGGCAGACACAATTGTTTATCGAGACCCCTTTTCGCAATAATCACCTGTTCGAGGACATCTTAAAGAATGCTGCTGCCCAGACATTATTATGTGTGGCCTGTAATTTAACCGGAGAAGATGAGTACTTAAAGACCATGTCAATAGGGCAGTGGCGTCAGGAAAGAATAGACCTCCACAAAAAGCCGACTATCTTTTTATTGTACAAAGGCAACTAACGGTACATGTTTTTGCTTTCTATGAAAGACAGTACCTTATCGGGAACAAAGTACTGGAGGTTTTTGCCTTCGGCAATTCCCTTCCGGATAAAGGTAGCCGAAATGTCCATCTGAGGGGTGTCGGTGATCTTAACTGAAGGATGATTTTTCCATTCTGTCAAATCTACTCCTGGTCTCGGATATACATAGATCTCATAATTTTTCAGGATCACCTCGTAATTTTTCCACTTTTTAAAGGAAGCCAGATTATCGGCTCCCATAATCAGCGCGAAAGCCCTGCCGGGATATTTTTCCTGTAAGTAAGTCAGTGTATCAATGGTGTAGGAGGGCTGGGGAAGATTAAACTCGATATCGCTCACCTTTATCTGGTCAGACGGTTCTGTTGCCAGTTTGGCCATTTCCAACCTATCGTACATATTCGTCAGGCCATTTTTATTTTTTAAAGGATTTTGTGGCGAAACCACCAGCCATACTTCTTTAAGCCCCGTAAAGCAAGCCATATAATTAGCGATAATTAAATGCCCAATATGGATGGGGTTAAATGAGCCAAAGAAGAGTCCTACTTTCATTTTTTTATAAAATCTCCTACTAGTTTCTCCGCTTCAAGACAGGCGGTTTCCAAATCGAAGTTTTTAAGGATCACATCAAATTTGTCGGCATAAGCCAGCTCTTTTTCTGCCTTAATAAAGCGCTCCTGAAGCTTTTCGGGGCTATCTGTGCCTCTCCCCGTTAAACGCTCTTTTAACACGGCTAATGATGGGGGCTGCACAAATATCGCCAGGGCATCCTCCTCATACTTCCGTTTTAAACGCAGGCCACCTTCTACATCGATGTCAAATATAACATGCTGGTCATTGTCCCATATGCGTTGAATTTCAGATCTGAGCGTTCCATAGAAGGTGCCGCTGTAAACCTCTTCAAATTCAACAAATTCCTGACGGGCAACACGGTGTAAAAAGTCCTCCTTGGAAATGAAATAATAGTCCTTTTCGTCTTTTTCATCTCCGCGCGACTCGCGTGTCGTAGCCGAGATAGAAAAGCTCAGACAAGGAAATTTGGTAAGCAAATGTTTAACGATGGTGGTTTTGCCTGCGCCCGACGGAGCAGAAAATATAATTAGTTTACCTTGTTTCATTTGCGCTTACAACACGTTTAATAATTGTTCTTTAATCTTTTCCAGTTCTTCCTTCATCCCAACAACGAGTTGCTGGATCTGTGCGTCATTGGCTTTAGCACCCATGGTATTTATTTCCCGGCCAATCTCCTGTGAGATGAAACCAAGTTTCTTGCCATTGGCATCCTTGCTTTTTAAGGTATCCCTGAAATAATCACAATGACTTTTCAGGCGGATTTTTTCTTCGGTAATATCTAATTTGTCGATATAATAGATCAGTTCCTGTTCCAATCTGTTCTGGTCAACATTGATCTTGCCCACATTTTCTTCCAGGAACTGGTTTAAGCGGGTTTTGATCTGAGGAATTCTAAGGGGTTCCAACACTTCAATTTGTCCAAAGAAATCGAGGATATTCCTGATCCGAAGTTCCAGATCCGCTTTCAGGACTTTGCCTTCTGTTTCCCGGAACTGGTTGAAATTGGCCAGGGCTTTGTTAAAAATGCTGTTTAAAACATTCCAGTCGTTCTCGCTTACCTCGTCCTCAACATAGCTGATTACATCAGGAAAATTAAGCACGGCTTGTAAAAGATTACTGGAATTGGCGCCAAGGTCCAGGTTGATCTCTTCCAGTTGCCTGTAATATTTACTCAATAAGGCGGCATTGATCGTTGCACCTTTTAATGCCTCCTCCCCGCGTTCAATGTTGATAGAAACGCTCGCTTTTCCACGCTCTATCTCTTTGCTGCAAACGTTGCGTAATAACAATTCCTTGTCAGAAAAGGCTTTAGGAAGTTTTAGATTAAGCTCTAAAAATTTACTGTTTAAGGATTTAATCTCTACGGCAAATTTTACATTCTCATGATCCGCAGCCGCCAGGCCGTATCCCGTCATTGATTTTATCATGTGCAAAGATATCATTTATTGGCTTTTTCTGCCCATTTAACTTTTTTTAACTAAGGTAATTGCGAAACAATGGTTAATTTTACAAGACATTTCATCTGTAATGAAACTTTCTACCTTAAATATTCTCCTGTTCTTGGCATTTTTCCTGGGACCCCTGTCCGCTGTTCTGGCGCAGGATTATGTGTTGGGTGGGGTTGTCTTTGAAAAAGGCACACTTAACCGCGTTGCAGAATCAGAAATTATGAACAAGCGGACCGGCTTTAAGGTGAGCAGCAATAATCTCGGGCTGTTTCAAATCAAAGCCAGTATCGGCGATACGCTTCTCGTGATAAAAAGAGATTTTTCAGATGCAGAAGTCGTCGTTTCCGGAAGTAAGGATATACTTATTTATCTGGAGCGGGGAAGGATGCTGAGGCAGGTAGATATCAGCGGGCAGTCAAAAAAGCAGGAACTTCTGGAGCTTAAAAGGGATTATAAGAACAAAGGTTCCTTTTATCAGGGTAAGCCGCCGTTCCTGGCCTTTTTATTTAAACCATTGACAGCCGTTTATGAGCTGATTGGAAGAACACCAAAAAACGCCAGGCGATTTGGACGTTATTATGAAACTGAATTGCAGCAGAGCCAGGTTGACGGTTTCTTCAATGAATTTTTGATACAGAATAATACGGATCTGAAGGGAAAGGACCTGGAAAAGTTTATGCTGGATTACAGGCCTGAATATGAAAAAACGAAGAACTGGGCCGAGTACGATGCCATTAAATACATCAGGGATTCCTATAAAAAGTATACGGACACACTGAGGAAAAATTAGGCGAATATCAGAATCAGATAGAGAGTGCTTCGCAGGTCTTTTCGGCTGCTAATTTTTCAGCGTTCTTCTTGTTGTAATCCCTGCCTATACCATAGGTTTCACCTTCAATAACCGCTTGAATGGTAAATAATTTAGTAC
>CAMLDJ010000441.1 GCA_946478755.1 uncultured Pedobacter sp.
CATTAGGCTGTAAGTTGAATTTCTCTGAAACATCAACCATTGGCCGGTTATTTACCGACGCAGGTTATGCGGTCGTAGATTTTACGGATGCTGCAGATGTATATGTGATCAATACCTGTTCAGTGACCGAACATGCCGATAAAAAGTGCCGTAAGGTAGTAAAGGAGGCACTTAAATATGCTCCTCATGCGTACATTACGATTGTTGGCTGCTATGCGCAGCTGAAACCTGCAGAAATAGCAGAGATAGAAGGGGTAGACATGGTCCTGGGCGCCGCCGAAAAGTTCAGGATCGTAGAGTTTATATCCGATCTGACCAAAGCGCCTAAAGCGATCGTTCACCAGCAAAATATAGAAAAAGTAAACCACAATTTTATTGCGGCTTATTCCATAGGAGACCGTACCCGTACTTTTCTAAAAGTGCAGGATGGCTGTGATTATCCCTGTACTTATTGTACCATACCACTGGCCCGTGGAGGCAGTAGAAGTGATACCATAGAAAATGTGGTTAACCGCGCCCGGCAGATCGCCGGAATTGGGGTGAAGGAAATTGTGCTGACCGGGGTGAATCTGGGTGATTTTGGCATTAGAAATGGCGAAAGAGAGGACAAGTTCTTTGATCTGGTCAAGGCCTTAGATGAAGTTGAAGGTATAGAGCGGATCAGGATCTCGTCAATTGAGCCTAATTTATTGAGTAATGAAATCATTGAGTTCGTAGCTACATCTAAAAGGTTTGTTCCGCACTTCCATATCCCCCTGCAATCCGGCTCGAATAAAATACTGGGCCTGATGAAAAGGCGCTACCAAAGAGAGCTGTACACCGAACGTGTCGCCAAAATAAAAGCAGTGATGCCAAATTGTTGTATCGGGGTCGACGTAATTGTAGGCTTTCCAGGTGAAAGCCATGATGACTTTCTAGATACTTATCAGTTTCTGAACGAACTGGAAATTTCCTATCTGCATGTATTTACCTATTCTGAGCGTGAACAGACAGCCGCTGCCGAAATGAAAGGTCGTGTTGCGGGAAGTACACGTGCAGACAGAAGTAAAATGCTGCATATCTTATCTGATAAAAAACGCAGAGCTTTCTATCAGTCACAGCTGAATACCATAGGCGAAGTTCTTTTTGAAGACGATCAGAAAAACGGATTCATGCATGGGTTTACTAAAAACTACGTAAAAGTAAAGGCTAAATATGATCCTGTAATGGTCAACGAAATCAAAACAGTTCGGCTCGTAGAACTTGGTGCAGATGGAGAAGTAGAAGTTGAAGAAACACAAGAAGTATTGTCTCATTAATCCTATATTCGCATAAACCCTTTTTAGCATATGTTCCCTACCGTATCTCATTTTATAGAATACCTTTTCGGTATACAAGTTCCGCTTCCATTTAATACGTTTGGTGTTTTTGTAGCTCTGGCTTTTATTGCGGGTTACTGGGCATTTACTAAGGAGTTCAAGCGCAAAGAGGCTCTAGGGAAAATTCATCCTCAAAAGAAAACCGTTACCATAGGGAAACCGGCCAGTACCATTGAGTTGGTTTCCAATGCCGTATTTGGCTTCCTGATCGGCTATAAATTGGTTTATGCACTATTAAACTATAAACTTTTTGTAAGTGATGCGCAAACCGTACTCTTGTCCACAAAAGGCAATATTTTAGGCGGTCTGTTCTTTGCAGGACTGTTTGCCTACTGGGATTATCAGGAAAAGAACAAGGTGAAGCTCGATAAGCCTAAAACGGTTGAAATTACCCAACATCCGTACGAGCTAATGGGTAGCCTGATTGTCTGGGCTGCAGTATGGGGTTTTTTAGGCGCCAAGATATTTGATAACCTGGAGCATTGGGACTCTTTTATCGCAGATCCGATCAACAGTCTTTTGTCTTTTAGCGGTTTAACTTTTTATGGCGGACTGATCTGCGGTGGCGCTGCTGTGCTATATATTGCCCGTAAAAATGGCGTCAAGGTATTGCATATGCTCGATATCGGTGGTCCTGGAATGATGCTGGCTTATAGTGTAGGCCGTATTGGATGTCATATGTCGGGAGATGGCGACTGGGGGATAAGCAACTTGAATCCTAAACCATTTTCATGGCTTCCAGATTGGCTTTGGGCCTATACTTATCCCAATAACGTGGCTAATGAGGGCGCAGTTATACCCGGATGCGTTGGCAAATTTTGCCATGAACTGGTTCAACCGGCTTACCCAACCCCACTTTACGAAGTGATTGTCTGTTTCCTGTTGTTTCTTATTTTATGGAAGCTTCGCCACCGCATTAACTTACCAGGCATAATGTTTGGAATTTACCTGATGATGAATGGTGTGGAGCGTTTTTTCATCGAACTGATCAGGGTAAACACCAGGTATAATGTCGCCGGCTTACAATTTACACAGGCAGAACTCATATCCTGTATCCTATTTTTATCTGGCCTGCTTCTTGTACTTTATGCGGTAAGAAATAAAGAAAAATTAGCCAATTATTAAAATCTGCACAGTTTGAATTACGAAATGTTGTGTGCCAAGGTTATTGCTATAGCCCGGCTTACAGGAAATTTTATCAGGAAGGAATCCATGAACTTTGATGCGAAAGCCATTGAGTTTAAAGGCTTGAACGATCTGGTGTCTTATGTGGATAAGAACGCTGAAAAGCAATTGGTGAGGAATTTGCTTAAACTCCTGCCCGATGCAGGTTTTACAACAGAAGAGGAAACTATTAATACTAAAGGGGAAGTCTATAACTGGATTATTGATCCGCTTGACGGGACTACAAATTTTATCCATGGAATACCGACCTACTCCATCAGCATTGCTTTGTATGAAAATAACCAACCGGTAATTGGTGTTGTATACGAAATCAACAGAGGCGAAATGTTCTACACCTATAAAGGCGGGAATGCCTATCTTAACAATAAAGCGATTAGCGTGTCGTCCAGGTTTCAGCTGTCCGACTGCCTGTTGGCCACGGGATTTCCTTATTATCAGTTTGATAAGCAGGCCCGGTACATGGAGTTGTTTTCAGAAATGATGCGCAGGTGCCATGGCCTGAGAAGGATCGGCTCTGCGGCTGTCGATTTAGCTTATGTGGCCTGTGGCCGTTTTGATGCCTATTTTGAGTATAATCTTAATTCATGGGATGTAGCTGCAGGCGCATACCTGGTGCAGCAGGCCGGAGGGCATATTTTAAACTTTGATGGCGGCGATGAATTTATTGAACGGCGGGAAATTCTAGCCACAAATGCTTTGCTTGATGAAGAGATACTGGGTTTAATGCGCAAATATTTTAATTAGATGCATCCGCCATTTTAGACCATTCATTTTTTGCAGATCATATATACATTAAAAGGGTGGCATTTTAGAATGCCACCCTTTTAATGTTATACTGCGCCTTAATATAATAAAGGCAAAACGTACTACAAAGCCTCAGAAACCACTTCCTTAACTTCCGGAACCATCCGTTGCAATAAGTTCTGTATTCCTGATTTTAAAGTGATTGTTGAAGATGGACAGCCACTGCATGAGCCCCTAAGCTCAACGGTAACTACACCTTCATCAAATGATTTATAGCTGATTGCGCCACCATCCTGTTCCACAGCAGGGCGAACATAATCGTGCAGGATCTGTTGTATTTTAATCTCCAGATCCGTCCCCTCAAATGCCGGAGTCTCCGCTGAAGTGTCTTCTTTAATCTTGTATTCAGATTCAACTGCGCCTTTAACAAATTCTTTTAAGATGGGCTCAATATCCGCCCAATCCGCATCCTCAGTCTTTGTGATCGTTACAAAGTTACTTGCAAAGAAAACACCGCTGACAAAATTAAACTTAAACAGTTCCTTTGCAAAAGGAGAATGTTCTGCACTTTCTTTTGTTGCAAAATCTTCACTGCCATTGATCAATAATTTATTGACCATGAACTTCATTGTAGCAGGATTTGGCGTTTGTTCTGTATATACGTTGATAGTCATTG
>CAMLDJ010000442.1 GCA_946478755.1 uncultured Pedobacter sp.
TCGAATTGTCGTACGACGGCACCGCTTACCATGGATGGCAAATACAGCCCAATGCGACAACCGTGCAGGAATGTCTGAATAAGGCTTTATCCATTTATTTCAGAGTACCTGTAAGTACGCTTGGCTGCGGACGTACCGATACCGGCGTGCACGCGACTCAGTTTTATGCACACTTCGATCTGCAGCAAGGGTGTCCTGAGGCCATGGAAAATCAGGTTGCCAGCATACCTTCAGATCTTTCAAAGTCGCTGGTAGGAATAAATGCTTTATTGCCTTATCAGATCGCGGTAAAGCGGGTGTTTGAGGTAGACCAGATGGCGCATGCACGTTTCAGTGCTATAGAACGCGCTTATCATTACCACATTCACTTTAATAAAGATCCCTTTAAGTTAGACCGTTCCTGGTTGTATAAAGGAGAACTGGATATGGACGCAATGAATGAAGCAGCAAAGATACTTTTGACGCATACGGACTTTTCTTGCTTTAGCAAGTCAAATACACAGACTTTTACCAATAACTGTAAAATTACAGCTGCCTTTTTCGAAAAACAGAAGGACGGTGGGATACAGTTTACCATCAGGGCCGACAGGTTTCTAAGGAATATGGTGCGTGCCATTGTAGGTACGCTGATCAGAGTTGGTAAAAATGAACTTAACTTAGCAGAGTTTAAGCAAATTATTGAAAGTAGGAACCGCAGTAACGCGGGACAGTCTGTTCCTGCCTGTGGTTTGTATTTAGTAAATGTAATTTACCCCTTTGTAAAATAAAATATGTCTAAAATAACAGGAGATGCGTTTAATGTAAGCTTATTGAAAAGGGTTTTTCAATATGTAAAACCTTACCGCAAAATATTTGTCCTGTCCATTATTTTAACTATTCTGCTGGCTTTGATTGCACCGGCCCGGCCCTTTCTTATTCAGCATACGCTTGATAATTACATCATGAAAGGGCATTACAGTGGTTTACTGGCCATGACTACCCTGATGTTGGTCCTACTGGTGCTGCAGGCCGGTATACAATTCAGCCATACTTTGCTCACCAATACACTGGGCCAATCCGCCATTCGCGACTTAAGGATCAATGTGTTTAACCACATTACCAAACTCCGACTGAAATATTTCGACAATACGCCTATAGGTCAGCTCATCACCCGTACGGTGTCTGATCTGGAAACCATTGCCGAGATCTTTTCTGAAGGCCTCATCGTTATTATAGGTGATATTTTAATGGTGATCGTGATCATCGGGGTAATGGTGTATAAAGACTGGGCGCTTACCCTGGTGGTACTACTGCCCATGCCCTTGCTTATTCTGGCGACCTCGATCTTTCAAAAAGCCATTAAATCTGCTTTCCAGCAAATCCGAACCGAGGTCTCTAACCTTAATACCTATCTGCAGGAGCACATTTCAGGGATTTCCATCATTCAGTATTTTGCAAGGGAAGAGCAAGAATATAAGAAGTTTGTAAAGATCAATGCCCGTTACCGCGATGCCAATATCCGGTCCAACTGGTACTATTCTATTTTCTTCCCCGTTGTAGAGATCATTTCAGCCATGTCATTAGGTTTACTCGTTTGGTATGGCTCAAGGAGTATCCTGGCTAAACCATTAACGGTTACCCCTGGAACCATAGCAGAGTTTATTCTGTACATCAATATGCTCTTCAGGCCGATCCGCGAGCTTGCCGATAAATTCAATACCCTGCAAATGGGAATGGTAGGGGCAGAGCGTGTTTTTAAAGTCCTGGATACTGATGAAATTACAGAAAACAAAGGTTCATTTGTTCCCCTGAAAATGCATGGTGACATATCTTTCGATAAAGTCTGGTTTGCTTATAACGATGAGAACTATGTACTGAAGGACATCTCTTTCCAGGTGCCGGCCGGTAAAACCATTGCCCTTGTTGGTGCCACGGGCGCGGGCAAATCTTCTACGATAAATATCTTAAACCGTTTTTACGAAATTCAGAAAGGTGAGATTAAGGTAGATGGAATTAAGATCCAGGATTATGAACTCAACTACCTGCGCAGTAATATTGCTACTGTTTTACAGGACGTCTTTCTTTTTTCTGATACGATATTTAACAATATTACCCTCAATAATCCCGATATCCAGATGGGGGAAGTGATTGACGCAGCTAGGAAGGTTGGTGCGCACGATTTTATTGAGCGCCTGCCTGGCGGCTATCAGTACAATGTCATGGAAAGAGGGGCAACACTTTCTGCGGGACAGGCGCAGCTCATTTCTTTCATCCGAGCCCTGGTCTATAATCCATCTATTCTAGTGTTAGATGAAGCTACATCATCCGTAGATACAGAAACGGAGCTCCTCATTCAAAAGGCTATTGAGAACCTGATGAAAGGAAGAACTTCGATTGTTATTGCCCACCGGCTATCGACCATACAGAAAGCGGATAAGATCCTGGTGCTTGATAAGGGCGAGATCAAGGAGGCGGGTACCCATCAGCAATTGCTTAAACTGAATGGGTATTACAAAAAGCTTTATGATTTGCAGTTGAGTTCTGGTGGTATTACTACGGCTTAGTCCTTGAATTATTATCGAAACTTACTTTTCTTTACTTAAAAATGCCCTCAATATTGTCTAAATCTTAAAGGCATTTTATGATTGCTGTTTCTTAAGAAGAATAAGGCTTTTACTTGCTGTAAGGAAAGTTTCTGGACACCTTTCTCATCATGCGGTCCACCAGTTCATCGGTAGAACTAAAAACGCTATCGTTCATGCTTTTAAAAAACCTCCATAAGAGGTCGCCATTAGACCCATCACTAATTGTCATCGTTAACGCGCCTGAGCCGGTTTTGCTGCCAAAGCCACCAAAAAGTACGGTAGTAACAATAGCGCCAGCCTCGGATCTGGTTTGTTCTGTTTCGAACTTGCCACCAATTACCGCATCAACACCTAATGCTTTCGCAATTTCATCTTTCGTAAATTCGTCCGTCTTTTCGGTCATCCCTGCCTTTTTCAATAAAGTGTTCGTCTTTTCTACATCCTGAAATTCTACAGTATAATTATTTGCCTTGCGGAGCAGAAAAGTATACATACTGGATTGAATGGAAGTCGCCATCTTCCTTTCCTTTTCCTTGTGCGCCTCTGCGTTGAAATTTTTAGGTTGCTTTTTAAATGAAATGCTGGTTTCAAATGGCAATATGGCTACCACTTTGTGGCTTTTTACAGCTTCAGTAAGTTTAGGGCTTTCAAATACCTGCTTGGCATTTTCGTACTGTGCCATAGTCAGTAGGCTGCAGCATAACAGTGCAGCAACGATGAACATTTTTTTCATTGAGGTTTAATTTAGATTTAAAATGTAAGTATAGTGTTTTTCTGATTATTAACCAGGAAAAAATAGTCAGAAATCCCCCCTTTAAATTACAAAAGGACGACTGAATTTAGTCGTCCGCTTCCATTTTTATAAGTTGTTGATTTCCGCTGTAGCCAGCTCGCGTTTCCTTTTCATATGCCTTTGTAACCCCGATCCGCTGTAATGCGGATGTTTACGCAGTTCATTGATGTTGATCCTTAGCTGTTGACCTTTGCGCCATAAAAAGCCTCCGGCAGTTAGCGTATGACCGTTGACCGCCAGGTGGATATTGGTATTGTCAATTTGGGTTGCCCTGGCAGCCGCCACGCAATTCTTGAAAGTCTTAATCCAGCGGCCATCCAGATCATATTGTGATATTCCTGATCTGCTAAGCGTAATTTTAGGGTCAACGGCAATTTTTTTCCGGATCACTTTACTCCATATAAAGCCTCCGTAGGTTAAGCCCCGTCCGTTGATTACGTTACGGATGCCGTTTTTATGGACTTTAACTGCTTTTGCTGCCTCTACCGTATTGATATAGGTGTTCACAAGGTTTCCTTGCAAGTCATACTGCCCAATAATATGCTGTTGCTTGGCGAGGGGCGAATGGCCATACCACCTTTCTTTCAGAATGGGTTTGAGGTCCA
>CAMLDJ010000443.1 GCA_946478755.1 uncultured Pedobacter sp.
ATTTCCAGAATGGTATGGATGTAGAACATGAGAAGTTTGGTTTTGGAAAAATCATCGCCCTGGAAGGTACTTTACCGGATGTAAAAGCCACCGTATTTTTTCAGGGACTGGGTAACAAGCAATTGCTATTAAAATTTGCGAAGTTGCGAATTGTTAAATAAGCCTTATATTTACAGGACTTACAATCGCTCATAAAGTGCGAAAAGACATAAAAAACAAATTATTATAGATAAAACCGGCCTTTAATCGTTATTTCCTGAATAACTTATACCGGCGCAAACGATGCCGATTAGCATCTGCAGGATCCCCGGTGATAAATAGGCATCCAAAAGGAGTTAAAAGACTAAATAATAAGACTCCGGATAACCTCAGGACAATTAAAGAATTTAAAAATTAACGAAAACATATAAATGAATTTCGAATATAACACCACAAGAAACGACTTGATATTAGCCGAATACGGCCGTAATGTGCAAAATATGGTAAAGTACATTATCGAACTTCCGGATCTTGAAGAACGCAATAAATACGCACAGGCAGTAATAGACCTGATGGGTTTCTTAAACCCACATTTACGTGATGTGGCTGATTTCAAGCACAAACTATGGGATCATCTGCACATCATTTCGGGCTATAAAATTGACGTAGATAGCCCCTACCCTAAACCTACTCCGGAAGATGCCTTGGTAAAACCTCAACATATCGGTTATCCACAGCAAAGAATTACCTATAAGCATTATGGTAAAACGGTTGAGATGATGATTGAAAAAGCAAAAGCGGTAGAGGAGCCTGAGCGCAGGGCTGCAATGGTGCAGGGAATTGCCAATTTTATGAAAATGGCTTATGTGACCTGGAATAAAGACAGTGTCGCGGATGAGACGATCTTAAAAAACCTTCGTGAACTATCTGGCGGTCAGCTTCAGCTCGATGAAAACGTTAATCTGAACAAGGTTGAATTTAAGCCGCCCGTGGCAAGGCCATCAAACAACAATAACCGCGGAAGAAACAACAATAGTAAAGGCCGGCAAAATAACAATCGTCCCGCGCGGAACAACAATGCTAAACAGCGCCACTAAACCTAGCCGCTTTTATCCATACACCTTACGAACAACATGAACGCATTTGAAATAATTGGCGGTAAGAAATTAAAGGGCGAGATTCAGCCTCAGGGGGCAAAGAATGAAGCTCTGCAGATCATTGCCGCCGTTTTATTAACTGATCAGAAAATTACCATCAGCAACATCCCAGACATCAAGGATGTAAACAAATTGATTGAACTGCTGGCCGATATGGGCGTTACCATTGAACGCCTGAGCAAAGACACTTATACTTTTGAAGCTAAAAATATTAACCTTGAATTTTTCCAGTCTGATATATTTAAAGCTAAAGGTGGAGGTTTAAGAGGATCAATCATGATCGTTGGCCCACTATTAGGCCGCTTCGGAAGGGCCGCAATCCCTAAGCCGGGAGGCGACAAGATCGGCCGCCGCAGACTGGATACTCATTTCATAGGCTTTGAAAAACTGGGCGCCAGGTTTGTGTATGACAACAAAAAGGAATTTTTTAATGTAGATGCAACCAACTTAAAAGGGGCTTATATCCTACTTGACGAGGCTTCAGTGACCGGCACGGCCAACATCGTCATGGCAGCTGTCCTGGCAAAGGGAACAACCACTATTTATAATGCGGCCTGCGAACCGTACCTGCAACAGCTTTGTAAAATGCTGAACCGGATGGGAGCTAAAATCTCCGGTGTAGGTTCCAATCTTTTAACTATTGAAGGGGTGGAGAAACTGGGGGGCACGGAGCACAGAATGTTGCCGGATATGATAGAGATCGGCTCGTTTATTGGCCTGGCGGCCATGACCGAGTCAGAGATCACCATAAAAAATGTCTGCTATTCAGAACTTGGTGTTATCCCTGATGTATTTAAAAAATTGGGTATCCGCTTTGAGCTAAAGGGCGATGACATTTATATTCCATCTCAAAAAAACTATGTAATTGAATCATTTATAGATGGTTCCATGCTAACTATTGCCGATTCACCATGGCCGGGCTTTACACCTGACCTGCTGAGCATCGTCCTGGTAGTGGCTACACAGGCCAGAGGCAATGTACTGATCCATCAGAAAATGTTTGAAAGCAGATTATTCTTTGTGGATAAACTGATAGACATGGGGGCGCAGATCATTTTATGTGATCCACACCGTGCTTCTGTGAATGGAATTGATAAAAAATATAAACTGAGAGGCATCAGCATGACCTCTCCCGATATCCGTGCAGGAGTTTCCCTGTTAATCGCAGCGCTATCTGCGGAAGGCAAATCTACCATTTTTAATATCGAACAGATAGAGCGGGGTTATCAGGATATTGATACACGTTTACGGGCCCTGGGTGCACAGATCAAACGGGTAGAGGTATCTGCTCCAAGTCATTAACCTCAAAATACTTCAACAAAAAAGCCCCTTTTTGGGGCTTTTTTGTTGAAGGTGTTTTTTTGTCTCGGTATATCTTAAGGTCAGAGGGTTTCAGTCTAACCAGAAATAGCATTGATGATATCATACTGTGTGATGATCTCAATTTTTCCCTGCTCATCTTCGACCAGCACAGCGCTGTTTTCTTTATTGATCAGGGAAGAAATCCGGTCTATAGATGTGTTCAGGTCAACAAAAGGAAATCCTGCAGACATGATCTGTTCAACGGGGGCGGATTTCAAAGATGGATTTTCCAGCAGAGCCTTTAAAATGTCACTCTCTGCAAGTTTCCCTATAACCATTCCTTTTTGGGTGACAGGGATCTGGGAAATATTAAGCGTGTTCATGTTATTAATGGCCTCAAGAATTGTTTTTTCGCAGTCAATTGTAATGATTTCCGTATTTTCTTTCTTCCCAATGATCGAACGCGCAGTAAGCTTTTCATCCTTAAGGAAGCCGCGCTCCCTTAGCCAATCCTCATTGTACATTTTACCCATATAACGACTTCCATGGTCATGGAAAATGACCACTACCACATCTTCAGGTTTTAGTTTATTTTTTAGCTGCAACAACCCCGCAATAGCTGATCCAGCCGAATTCCCGATAAAGATCCCTTCTTTTCGTGCAATTTCACGGGTCATCAATGCAGCATCCTTATCCGTTACTTTTTCAAAAAGATCTATAACATCAAAGTCTACATTCTTTGGCAGGAAGTCCTCGCCGATGCCTTCCGTAATATAAGGATAGATTTCATTTTTATCCAATATGCCGGTTTCCTTATACTTTTTAAATACTGAGCCATAAGTATCTATGCCCCATACCTGAATGGCAGGATTCTGCTCTTTCAGGTATTTTCCGGCACCTGAGATCGTCCCGCCGGTCCCCACACCAACAACAAGATGGGTTATTTTTCCTTCCGTCTGCGCCCATATTTCAGGCCCTGTCTGTTCATAATGAGCCTGCGAATTGGCGAGGTTATCATACTGATTCGCCTTCCATGAGTTGGGTACTTCACGTTCCAGACGCGAGGAAACAGAATAATAGGAACGCGGATCTTCTGGTTCAACGTTAGTTGGGCAAACGATTACCTCCGCCCCGAAGGCCCGTAAGGCATCTACCTTTTCCTTGGATTGTTTATCCGTTGTGGTAAAAATACACTTGTACCCCTTTATAATGGCTGCCATAGCCAGCCCCATTCCGGTATTTCCAGATGTCCCTTCAATAATAGTGCCCCCAGGCTTTAATTTACCACTTTTTTCGGCCTCTTCTATCATCTTCACAGCCATACGGTCTTTTATAGAATTACCGGGATTGGTTGTTTCGATTTTAGCCAGTACCGTAGCAGAAATCTCCTTAGTAATGTTATTCAATTTCACCAGCGGCGTATTGCCGATGGTTTCTAAAATATTATTGTACCACATGATACAAAAATACGGATTGAAGATTGGAATTTTACATATAAATAAATATTCAAAATATAAT
>CAMLDJ010000444.1 GCA_946478755.1 uncultured Pedobacter sp.
AATGATCCCCGGAACCAAAGTGAAGACATTGGAGATAATGCCATGCAGGCATCTGCTTATGGTATCAAAAATCTTAAACGTATTTTACCTAATATCCTAATATGGAGCAAAGAGCCTAATGAAAGTTATCAGAATGCAAGAACGCTCTATAATGAGGTTGTGGGTCAATATGGCCGCTATATGGGACATGTCGTTAAAAATGTGGCAGGGGTGTACACTACTCCTAAAACTGTAGAAGAAAAAGGAGCAATGTTCCAGGCTGTTCCTTTTGCAAAACAAAAAGAAGCCATAAACTTTCTGAACACCCAATTATTCACTACCCCAACGTGGCTGATCAATAAAGAACTAATCGAACGTACTGGTGTAAATCCGATAGACCTTTTCTTTGGCATACAAAAAAATACATTAGCCAGACTACAAAATGCAAATACAATTATTAAACTCATTAATGATGAAGCTTTAAACGGTGTTAAAGCTTATCGCACAATTAATCTGTTTAGCGATCTTAAAGCCGGCATCTGGTCTGAATTGCATTCACATAAGAACATTGATGTATACAGAAGGAACTTGCAAAAAGCTTATATAGAAAACATGGCCAAACTCATAGTGGCGCCTACGGCTTCATCCGGATCCCAAGGGTTTCCCGGCATGAGAATGGCTGATCCTACGGACTCTGATGTTTCAAGCGTCGGCCGAGCCCACTTAACTGCTTTAGCAAAAGATATTCGTTTGGCAATCCCTTCAGCAACTGGTATGAGCAAATATCACTTACAGGACTTGTTGGTACGTATTAACGCTGCTCTAAACCCTAAATCATAAGGTTAAAATTTTAAATTCTAAAAAGGTGTCCGTGAATATGGACACCTTTTTTTTTGCATATATCAATTTACATAAACTGTTCATGTAATATTAACCGGTATTAGCGTAATAGATTGGGCTTAGTCCTTGATCCTTTGCAAATTGTAGTATGAAGCTATCGATCAATCCTTTATTGATATTAAGAATCCCGGCGTTCCCGTTCGAAGAACAAATAGGAACAGTGTGGGAAGATTTGAAAGCATTCATAGCATATGCGTCCCCCGATTTCTTTGAGAGAATAAAGGAAATTTGTATCGAGGATCTACCAGAACTAGATAACAAGACACAGTACACCGTTTGGAAATACTTTAACAGAGCGAAATACAGGGGAACACCGTTTGGTGGTTTTGCGGGCTTTGCAACTTCAGAATTAAGCGATACCGATGAGGCAATATTAGTCGGCAAGACACAATATCTGCATGAGTTTAACGATTGGGACACTGAACCGAAAGTGATTTATACTGATGCACTTATATTTAGTCCCGATCGGGCTTTTATTGCAAATGCAAGCTTTTATTTTACACCAAAACATATTCGTTTTTTGTGCCTTCAGGATAAATCATTTGAGCTGGCGGAAATCGAAAGAAGCAGCTTTATTGAACAACTACTGATACAATGTAAAGACCGGGCCGGTATTAAGCAATTACAGCAGTTTGCCATCGACGAAGATGTTGACCAGGAAGTGCTGAAAGGGATACTACTTTCTTTAATTGAACTACAATTAGTCTTCACCGATCTGGATCGCAACATTATCGGCGACGATTATTATAAGCGAACTGGTATTCCACTTCAGCATATCGGCCAAACCTATCTCATTGCAGAGCGAAAAGCGCTGTCTGGTGGCGTAAATAAGGCAAAACTGCAATCGTTGCCACCATGTGTCGAATATTTACTTTCAATTCAATCCCCGGTGGCAAACGCTGATCTGAATGCTTTTAGATCTAGCTTTCTACAACATTATGAAAACCAGGAACAGCCTTTAATGAGAATACTTGACCCTGAATTTGGTATAGGCTACGGTGATCTGGAAAACGCCCCAGCAGGGGATATGCTTATCAACGAGCTGCTGAAAACAAAAAAAACAGAGCAAACCATAACGCACTATCGGAATAATGCATTTACACAAAATTTGTTGAATGCTATCCTTGAACATAAGGGCAGCAAGGACCAAATTATACAACTGCAGGAACATCAAATAAAGCCAGTGTTACACCAGGCAAATGAGTTGCCCGCTAACAGTTTTAGTGCACTGGTAAGGCTCGAGGATGATCTTGTAGTTCTGGATCACATAGGGGGAGCTACGGCTACTGCCCTGGCAGGCAGATTTACACTCGCGAGCGCGAACATTGAATCCCATTGCAAAGCAATAAGAAAATTTGAGAGCGAAGCTAATCCTGATATCATCTTTTTTGATATCGCTTACATGGCGGAGGGTAAGGTGGATAATATCAACAGAAGAAAGGAAATATATGATTATGAGCTACCATTATTAAACTATTCATGCAGTGAACACCTTATCCATTTGGATGACCTATTTATCACAATTAAAGATAATGAGATTATACTTTTATCGAAACGATATGAAAAGCGTGTTATGCCACGGCTTGCATCTGCTTACAATTACACGAGGTCTGATTTACCTGTCTACAGGTTTCTTTGCGATCTCCAGCATCAGAATATCCTGACTCAGATATCTTTTGACATTCAGTCATTAATTGGTGGATTGAATTTTTATCCAAGAATACAATATGGGAATGTAGTCTTGTCACCTGCAAAATGGAAAATAGATAGGCAGGATTTTGAAGCTCGGGATGTGGCCTCTCAATTAGAGCTTATGCAGGTTACACAACGTTTTACAGTAGGAAATGGAGATCAAACCTTGTGTTTCGACAGAAGTTCTGCCACCGACATGGTTTGCTTTAAACGTTATCTCGATCAGCAAACCGAATTCACTGTGACGGAAATGTTTACGGGCAACAAGCTGGCGGTTCATAATAATGAAGGAAAACCTTATCTTACCCAGTTTCTGCTTACTTTTCAGCATTCCACACCTTTGTACCGGCCGTTCTATCCAAATATAATTCTATCAGAAGAAAAATTTCCGGGCGTCATTACGCCTGGAAGGGATTGGTTGTACTTCGAAATTTACTGTCATGCGCAAAGGACCAACGAAATATTAAGCAACACCGTTGCAGAATTCATAGATAGCTATCAAGCGGCATTTAAATGTTGGTTTTTTATTCGGTATAATCAGCCTGAAAATCACCTCAGATTGCGGCTGCATCTTATAGATAAAAAAAACAGCCATTTGTACACTTCAAAATTAATGGAAATGCTGGATGAATATTTTGAAGCCGGTCTTATCAAAGATATTCAGCTTAAAACTTATAGGAGAGAATTGCATCGCTATGGGCACGCCAACATCGAAGATATAGAGGAGCATTTCAGCATTGACAGTGCATATAGCCTAAATGCGATTGCCCTGGATTTGAGCTCAGAAGAATACTATGCCAGTTGCATCGGCCTTATGAAAAATATGATTAAAGAATTGAAACTTGATGACCAAGACAAGCTTGCTTTCGTTAAAAATATCCAGGATTCTTTTATGCAAACACAGAACATAGAAACTCCCGGATTCAAAAAAATTAATAAAGCTTATCAACAGTTTGTGAATGGCAGCGCTTATCCGACTATAAATGATGTAGTGCATGGAGCTGCATATCAGCTATTACAATCTTTTATATCAGTTATCCGGACTTGTCCCGCGAATTTAAGATTAAACCTTTTTATCGATCTGTTTCATATGCATATTAATCGTTTTTTTAGCGATAATCAAGGCATCCATGAGATGGTAATCTATAGCTTTCTTTATAAAGACCTGGTTCGGGAATATAAAATTGCCCGATCGTTAGTTCAAGTTAATTCTTAAAGTGGCATTAAAATAGTTATTAGACTTCTTTGCCGTTTCTAAAGATGCCTTATCCCCATAGATCATGTGTATTCTCTTTTTGATGTTGTCGAGTCCTATATGGTGACTTGTCGGTGTCCCTTTAGTATTTATCAGATTTTCCGTTTCTATAATTAACGTATTTCC
>CAMLDJ010000445.1 GCA_946478755.1 uncultured Pedobacter sp.
CAAAAATCGGCAGGGCGGAGATCGGTCACATTCCCGCGGCGATCTTAAAAACAGATATCTTTGGTTTGTCGAACTACCTGGGTACAAAAATATATGGCTTACTGGGTTATCATTTTTTTAGCAGCTTCATTGTCGAAATAAGATACTCCAGAAAAAGGCTGCTGTTCAGGTATCCCCAGGCATCCGGCAAAATGAAGGGCGAAAGGATTCCCATCGAAATCATTGGCTCCAAGCCTTATGTAAACCTCAGCATTGAAAGCCGGGACTATGGGGAAATTGCCATTAAGGCACTGGTCGACAATGGCGCCAGTCATGCCATTTCCTTAGAGCGGTTGAATGGAGAGCCCTTCCCTGTTCCCCCATCTTCTATCCAGGCAAATCTGGGTGTGGGCATGAACGGGCCTATTGATGGAAGCATCGGACGCCTTTCTGCTTTAAAAATAGGAGGCTTTGTCCTCAAAAATGTGCTGGCATCTTACCCTACATATGATGATGTTGCTGCCAAGGTCCTGCTTAAGGGGCGTAATGGCAATCTGGGGGGCGAGATACTCAGCCGGTTTAACGTCATCTTCGATTACCAGGATAATTCCATGTATTTGAAAAAGACAAGCCAGTTTAACCGGGCGTTTCAGCATGATATGTCGGGCATCGAGCTGTATGTGCAGGAAGAGAAAACAAAACACTATTTTGTCAGCAGGATCGAGCGCGGTTCTCCGGCAGAGATTGCCGGCATCAAGGTTGATGATGAGATCGTCACCATCAATTTCGCACCCGCTTCCAGCTATAAACTAAACGAGATCAATAATCTTTTGAAGTCGGCCGACGGCAAAACGATCATTCTCTCTATCTATAGAAATAACGAAATGATGGTTAAGGTTTTTAAACTTAAACAAAGAATATAAAGAATGTTATAACTTTGCTTTTTAAAGAAGCTTTAATCCCTACATGACGAAATCCTGTTTCCTGTATGCACAGGCAGTCCTTGGGCTGCTCATTTGCAGTTGTAACCCTGCCGCCAGCGACAACCCTAAAGCCACAGGCAGGAAATCTTTCGATTCTATTATAGGCATAAAATACTATGAAGTAAAACGGCGTTTCAGCACGGGCCTTTCCTTTAATGAGCTGGGTTTTCAGCAGGAGCCCAGCTGGATCATTCAGTTTAAGGCGCAGGATTCCATTTTGGCCTATAGCCCGCAAAAAAAACGGATGCAAAGCTTTTTCCTGCACTATGATCATGGTGAGGTCTATAATTTTGCTAAAGAATGGTTTAAAATAAAGAAGATCAGTAAGGATAGCCTGGTGTTCCAAAGGTTGCATTTAACCGGCCGGGAGATCTCAAAAGACATCCGCTCTGATGTAAACATCACTTATTACGCGGCGGACTATATTGGGAAAGTGCTTAAAACCACCGCAGAAGAATTACAAAAGCCAACAAGGGCAGATACGGCCTATATACGGCACCTGGCCGAAAGATCCAACAGGAACCCCGGTAACCGCGACAGTGCCTTTGCGGGTCGTGAGCCCGTTGTGTTTAGTCCTGTAAGCAAAATGATCCGCGTAAAAAAGATCAGTACAGTTGATAAACTATTGGGCAGAACGGAATCTTACGACTATTTATTCCCACAGTACCGGATAGACATTGACAAGGCCTACGAAGATTTCGGTTATGAATTTTCCGCAGTTGTAGATGCCAGGGGTAAAATATACCTGGGCAAGTTCCACACGAACCTCCCGGAAAATTATGGTCCCAGAAAGAAAACACTGGAAGCAATTATCAGCGTTTATCTCCAAAATCTGCTCAAGGTTATCCCAGGTAAAACGCTGGGAATTCCGCATTCAACTGAGATTAATCTGGCGGTTGCTGGCCGCAGAAACAGCACCTAACGCGCTTGTTATTTTATATTTATCAAAAAATTCAGCATTTGTATAATATAAAAAATATTATGTACATTGCAGCTTAATTTTAATAAATAATACAATGCAAGAAGGAACAGTAAAATTTTTCAATGTAACTAAAGGTTTCGGATTTATTATCCCTGCAAACGGAGATAGCGAAATCTTTGTACATTCAACAGGCCTTATCGACGAAATTCGTGAAAACGACAAAGTTGAATATGACGTTGAAAGCGGCAAAAAAGGGTTGAATGCGATTAATGTTAAAGTAATCTAGATTATTAAAAACATAAATTGTACAGCATCGCGGATAACCCGCGATGCTTTTTTGTTTTTATAGCATTTTTATTGCTTGTTGATCAGCGATAAAAGAAGCTCTGGCTCGTTGGTCGTAATGAACTCTACCTTATTTTCCAGCAGCCATTTCATTTCGGGCTCATTATTTACGGTCCATGCATTAATGGTGAGGCCAAGTTCTTTCGCTTTCTTAAACCACTCCCCTTTCTGATAAACGCCATATTGGTAATCTGCTCCACTCATCTTTGCCGCTTTAAGTTCTTCCAGCGATTTGTCGCCCTTAAGATAGGCAATATGCGCTTTTGGCGCAATTTCGGTTAGTCTTTGCATCACATCCCAGCTGAAGCTAATGTAATCCACCCAGGCTTCTGCCTTGAGCCTTTTCACCAGGTTAACACAGGCCTCCGTAAGGGCGATATCTCCCGTTTTGCCTGTCTTAGTGGGCTTGATCTCGAAAACCAAACGTGTTGTTTTTTGCTTGATGCCCGCTTTGATATAGGCTTCTGCGGTCGGGATCGACTCCCCGTTACTTAATTTTTTTTGAAGGAGTTCCGCATAGGTGGATTGTTCGATGGGCAGGCCCTGAAAATCGGGATTATGGTTTACCACAAGTACCTGGTCTTTAGTCATATGCACATCGAATTCACTTCCGTGACAGCCAATGCGAACAGCTTCCTTAAGTGAGGCAATAGAGTTCTCAGGCAGGTTTTGTTTTTTCCAGGCTCCCCGGTGGGCAATCACAACATTCTTACTCCATGAATTGAATGCTTTGGTTTTCTTCTGCGCAAAGGCGCCGCTTAAAGTCATTACCATCAGGATGATGGCTAAAGGTGAATAGGTCATTTTCTGTATTTTTTTTCACTAAAATATCATTTAAAAAATAATATATCTGTTTTCATCTGGTTATTATTTTGTTTTTTCAGGTGTATTATATGGTTTTAATTGTCTTCAAGCTGCCTTCGGCGGTACAATTGTCAGATGGAGCCTTTGATGTCGGGTTCTTGTTGTTAATAAATTGATTTGCTTAGGGGAAGCCGGATTAATATCTTTATTTTTATCAAAAAAATGTCTGAAGTTTATTCCTCCAGCTGTTTTAATGCACAAAAAATGAACCGCAACTACGAACTTTTAATTGCAAAAATTAATGAGTTTACGCAAAAGTTTTACCTCAATAAACTTCTGCGTGGCAGCATTTATGCCTCCGCGCTGTTGCTTGCCTTATACCTGCTGCTGTTTGTCCTGATCTATTATACGCATCCGGGCACGACAATTAAAACCCTGCTGTTTTTTGGCTACCTGGCGGCCTGCGTTTCGACCATCTTCCTATGGATCATTAAGCCTGCACTGGCCTATTTTAAGCTAAGTAAAAACCTAAGTATAGAACAGGCATCTGCGATTATTGGCAATCATTTTTTTAATGTAAAAGACAAGCTGCTGAACACGCTTCAGCTAAAGGCCATGGCAGATGCTTCCCCGGAAAACAGCCAGCTGATCCTGGCTGGAATAGATCAGAAAATTACTGAGCTGAGCCCCATCCCTTTTTCAAGCGCCATTAAACTGGCGGAGAATAAAAAATATATCAAATATTTTCTTGCGCCGGCGACGGTTATCCTGCTCATAGCCCTTATTGCGCCGGCAATTCTAAAAGAAGGCACAAGCAGTTTTATGCAATACAACAGGCAGATCCTGCCCAGGGCACCCTTTGACTTCCATCTGCTCAGTACGAACCTGGTGGTCGCACAGGGCGAT
>CAMLDJ010000446.1 GCA_946478755.1 uncultured Pedobacter sp.
AGAACATTGTTGCCGTTAGCTCCAAAAAACAGCTAGCAACATTTATTGATTTTCCGCATGATCTGTACCATTCAGATCCCAACTATGTACCGGAGCTCTTTATTGCGCAAAAAGACCTGTTAACAACACATCCTTTTCATAAGCACTCTTCGTTGCAGTGTTTTTTGCTTTATGATGGCGAAAAAGTTATTGGACGGATTGCGGCAATCTTAAACAATAGTTACAATTCAACCAACAAGGTCAACGACGGCTTCTTTGGTTTCTTTGATTGCATCAATGATCAGGAGGCTGCCCATCTATTGTTTGATACGGCAGTGCAATGGCTTAAGGGAAAAGGGGTAAATGGAAAGATCATGGGGCCGGTTAACTTTTCAACGAATGAATCCTGCGGGTTGCTGGTTGAAGGCTTCCATATGCCACCAGTGGTCATGATGCCTTACAATGCCAGCTACTACCCGGCATTACTGGATGGATGGGGACTGAAGAAGCAGGTAGACCTGATCGCCTGGCGCTTTAACGGCGATAATTACGACGACCGCTCTGTGAAGCTGATGGACAGACTGGAGGATCGCCTTAAGCGAAACAACATCACCATCCGTAAGATCAATATGAAGAACTTTAAGCAGGAAGCGGATAAGTTACGGGAAGTTTATAATAAAGCATGGGATAAGAACATGGGCTTTGTTCCGATGAACGATGAGGAATTTGATTATCAGTCAAAAGACCTGAAGCTGGTGCTTGACCCGGATTTCTGCCTGGTGGCCGAACAGGATGGCAAATTGGTTGGCTTTGGAGCAGCTATTCCCGATATGAACCAGATCCAGATCAAAATTAAAAAAGGAAGGTTGCTGCCTACCGGAATCTTCAAATTACTGTTTGGAAAGAAAAAGGTAAAAGGAATCAGAATCCTGTTGCTGGGCGTGATTGATGGTTACCGTAAAATGGGAATTGAAGCCTGTATATATGGTAAGATCATTAAAGCCTATCGTGAGAAAGGGATGGAATATGCGGAAGCTTCCTGGACATTGGAGCACAACGACCTGGTAAACAATGCGATTATAGCTATAAAAGGTGATCCTTATAAAAAATACAGGATCTACGAGCGGGAAATATAGGCATATGGGCAAAAAAAAGGTGCTGATCACAGGCGCGAGCGGATTTGTTGGTTATCATTTGATTGAAGAAGCCATAGATGCCGGCCTGGAAGTGTATGCTGCTGTGCGGCCCGACAGTGATACTTCCCACCTTACCGCATTTAAACTGCAATATGTGCAGCTCGACTACAGTTCTGTTCCCGGTTTAAAACAGGAGCTGGAAGCGAAACAATACGATTATATTATACATGCTGCAGGGACTACCAAAGCCAAAACAAAGGAAGCTTACGATCTGGTCAATGCGGTATATACCCGGAACCTGGCTACAGCGGCAATGGAAGCCGAGATCAATTTAGAGAAATTTGTTTTTGTAAGCAGTCTGGCAGCCTTGGGGCCACTGTCAGATTTATCAGCTCAGATTCAGGATGGCACTCCCCCCCATCCAGTGACCAATTATGGGGCAAGTAAGCTGCTGGCCGAACTATACCTGAGTAAGCTCACCGCTTTGCCCTTAATTACCATACGGCCTACGGCTGTTTATGGTCCGAGGGAAAAAGATCTGTTTATCTTGTTTAACAGCATTAATAATGGCCTTGAGCCGCACATAGGCAGCTTTAAACAGCAACTGAGTTTTGTATATGTGAAAGATCTGGTCAGGGTAATTGTGAAGGCCCTGACGGTTCCGATGCAGCATAAAGCCTACAATATTTCTGACGGAAGTGGGTACGACCGTTACGCACTGGCAGTTTTCGCGAAGAAAGCCTTAAACCGTAAAACATTTAAGTTTCACCTTCCGGTATCATTGGTGGCCATGCTTGCCACTTTGATGGACTTTTTTTATGCAAAAAGTAAAGATACACCGGCTTTAAATAAAGAAAAAATGGCAGAGCTCACTGCAGTAAACTGGGCATGTACCATTGAAGGTGCAAAGGCAGACCTGGCTTACGAACCAGAATATAACCTGGAAAAAGGTGTGCGGCAAACCATTAAGTGGTATAAGCTGAACAACTGGCTGTAACTAAGCAGTTGGGTTTTCCATTTGTTTAATGATCTTGTTTACCTCTGTTTCTGTGGCACGCAGTTTAGCCTGGCAAAATTCAATGAGATCAGATGCGCGCTTCACCTTTTCGGCCAGCACATCTACAGATACCGATTCAGTTTCTATCTCCTGAGCTATTTCTGTGAGCTCTTTATACGCATTTTCATAGGTTAAATTCGTTGTTTCCATTTAAGATTGATTTGGAGGTTACAGTTGTTTGAATTTCTGCGGATGCAAGCCTGACCGTCAGTTCCGTTCCAGCCTCAATGGCATCGGCATTGCTTGCTATCCGGCCGTTTACTTTTAGGATGGCGAAGCCCTTGTTTAATATGTTCTGTGGGCTCATGAGCCTGACCACCGATTGAAAGTGGCTGATATACCCTCTTTTATTGGTAAAGTACATCCTGTTATAGGATTGGATATTACTGATCACATTCCCCAGGTCTTTTTGCCGGTTGGAGATGATGATCCTGGGATTCGTAAGCACCAGTCGCGACAGGTTCATGATGTTCCGGTGCTGCTCATACAAAAGGTTCCTCGTGGTACTCATGGTGACCTGGTTGATGTGCGTTAGCCGGTCCTTATGGTAATTGATCAGCTGATAGGTTTTGATCAGTACTACATTTTGCAGGCTGAGGAGGCCTTCTTCAAAGATGCGGTTGTGTGCAATGATGAGTTCCGCCGCTTTTGTCGGCGTTTTTGTCGCCGTATGGGCCATTAGATCCGCAATGGTCTCATTTTTCTGATGCCCTATGCCGGTAATGACAGGGATAGGGAATTTCGCAATGGCCCTGCTCAGTTCGTAATTGTCGAAGATCAGAAAATCTGTCTGCGCGCCACCCCCTCTGATGATCACCAGCGCATCATAGGCTTTGCCTGACTGGAATACTTCCACAATTTTGGCCAGGAACTGTTTGGCATTGGTTTCGCCCTGTACCGGGGTAAAGTAATCATCGATCTGGAAGCGGTAGCCAAAGCTGTTGTGATCCAGCGTATGTCGGAAATCCTGGTAGCCGGCAGAGGTGGCCGAAGAGATGACCGCAATGTGTTGCAATACCTTATTTAAAGACAATCGATTATTGCGGGTGCTGTACTGTGTTCCTGCCAGCTGTATGAAGTCGGCATTTTCCCGGAGCAATCTTTCCAATGTTTCCTTGCGCTGCTGCTCGAACAGGCCCAGCGTAAAGCTGGTATCTATGTCGACCAGGTTGAGCTGGAGCCCGAATGCCGGGTTATACTGTACAGAAACCAGAACCAGTACATTGATGTCATTTTTAAACTTTTGCCCGGTTGCCTGTTCAAAGTTGGAAATGTTTATCGCAGCATTTCCCCAGGCCCGGCCTGCTATTCTGGTCAGAATCTTTGAGGAGCTCTTATCTTTTTCTACCAGTTCAAAATAATGGTAATTACTTTGTGCTTTATAAGTGTGACTCGTGACGTCGGCAATTACCCAGAATGTTCTGTTCCCAAACACCCCATCAATGGCCTGCCGGATCTGATTGGTCAGTTCCGATAGCCGGATGGCTGCTGGGTTAGATTGATACGACTGAACTTCCATTTACATCTACATTGAGGATGTGCTTTGCACCACATTTAAGTGCAAAGTTATTCTTTTGATGGCCTACCGGAAAATCAAAACATACGGGATACGCATATTCTTTTACTTTTTCCATCACCACCTCATATATCGTACGACCAAATTCATCTCCCGGGTCATCAGGTTTGAGTTTAAAGCCGCCTATGATCAGTCCGGCGAGATTTGCCAGTTTTCCACTGCGTTTCAGGTTCCAGAGCA
>CAMLDJ010000447.1 GCA_946478755.1 uncultured Pedobacter sp.
TGAATCAGTACGAAACTGTTATCGTTCTAACCCCGTTGTTGTCAGAAGAAGTTGCGAAAGAGGCAATTGCCAAATTCAGCAAGATCATCGCTGACAGCGGAGCCGAAATTGTTCAAGAGGACAATTGGGGTTTGAGAAAATTAGCGTATCCGATTGAGAAAAAAGCAAGCGGATTCTTTCATCTTACAGAGTACAAATCTTCAGGTGAATTAATTAGTAAACTGGAATTAGAGCTTAAGCGTGATGAGCGTGTGCTACGTTTCCTTACCATTAGATTAGACCGTCATGCGGTTGCTTATAATGAGAAGAAACGCAGTGGAGCTTTTAACAAAAAACCTAAGAAAGAGGAGGTTGCAGGATAATGGCTAAAGATCAAATACAATATGTTACTGCTCCAAAAGTGGACGATAACAGAAAAAAATATTGCCGTTTCAGAAAAAATGGTATTAAATATATTGATTATAAAGACGCAAACTTCTTGTTGAAATTCATCAATGATCAAGGTAAACTATTACCTCGCCGTTTAACTGGTACTTCATTGAAATTCCAACGTAAAGTGGCTCAGGCGGTAAAACGTGCACGTCACATTGGTTTGTTACCTTTTGTTGCTGACCAATTAAAATAGAAGCTGAGAGATGGAAATCATTTTAAAACAAGATATCAAATCCCTAGGGGAGAAAGATGATATCGTTAATGTAAAGCCAGGATATGGTCGTAATTACTTAATCCCTCAGGGGTTTGGTGCTTTGGCTACTCCTTCAGCTAAAAAAATATTAGCGGAAAACTTAAAGCAAGCTGCTTTTAAACAAGATAAAATTAAGAAAGATGCGGAAGGTATCGCTGAGCGTTTAACTGAGGTTAAATTATCTATCGGTGCTAAAGCAGGTGAGACAGGTAAGATTTTTGGTGCTGTAAATACCATTATGATTGCTGATGCATTGAAACAAAAAGGTTTTGATGTTGATCGTCGCCGCATTACTTTCGAAACTGAACCTAAATTTGTTGGTGAGTACGTTGCCAACTTGAACTTGCACAAAGAAGTGAAAGTTAAAGTTCCTTTCGAAGTGGTAGCTGAATAAGCTTCATATTATAGATATAAAAAAGCTTTCCGGATTCCGGAAAGCTTTTTTTATGCCTTTTTATTTACCTTTGGCCGATGGCAAAAAAGAAGCGTTCGAACGGTAAAAATAAACGATCTCTAACTAAAAAAATAACTACGCTTCTTACCCAGCTCTTTCTCTGGTTTTTGTTGGTTAGTGTCCTGTGGGTATTGGCTTACCGCTTTATTAACCCACCAATCACTCTGCTGATGGTGCTGCGTAACATCGAACGCAAGGCTGATGGGAAACCGGTCAAACTGGAAAAGGAATGGTTTGATTTTGAAGACATCTCTGACCATATGAAACGTGCCGCTGTTTCGGCAGAGGACCAGTTGTTTTTAAAACACGTCGGTTTTGATGTAAAAGCGATAGAAAAGGCGTTTGCGACCAACAAGGAAGGTCGGAAAGTAAAGGGGGGAAGTACCATCTCGCAGCAAACGGCGAAAAATGTATTTCTATGGCCAGGTCGTTCATGGATCCGTAAAGGATTCGAAGCCTATTTTACACTGCTCATAGAAATGATGTGGAATAAAGAACGGATTCTGGAAGTTTACCTTAATGTCATTGAAATGGGTGATGGGATCTATGGTGCCGAGGCTGCCTCCCGGGCATACTATGGTAAATCATGTACCCGTATAAGCCGTTCTCAGGCCGCGCTGATCGCGGCGTGTTTCCCTAACCCAAGGAAATGGACACCGCGGAACCCGACACGTTATATCAGACACCACCAGTACCTGATCCTGAAAAACATGAGAAGACTTGGTCCTTTAGATTTTTAAATGAAGATGGTGTATCGTTGACTTTTAAAGAGGCCTACAGCAGGTGTGCAAAAACCTTGCTGTGCCAGCTTTCTTCAAATGGGGTTTCCCATTTTGTTTCGAATTCCTGTAGTGTTCGTACCAGGTTATTGAAAACGATGGTTTTCGGGCCAATTGTTTTAATGTTCACGAGTGTTTCAAAATCTTCCTTGTTGGTTACAATCACCTTGTCGCCCATTTTATAGGCAATGTTAAACCGATCAAACAGATCAACATGATATTCCTTCTCAATCTCCTTTATTACGCGTACAGAAGCATCTATAGAGCATCCAGTAACACCTGCTGAAGCTTCGTCAACAGTAAAAACAATAAAGAACTGATGTATGATTTCCGCTTTTGCCCTTAACTGATGTCCGTGCGCTTTCCACTGAGCAGTAAAGTCATCGAGCTTTTGCTGTATAACAGGCACTTCGGCATTGGTAAATGCGCGGCTGCTTTGGTAGATCCAAACTTTAGATTGTGGAGAAAAACTCATGATTCAAATTTAATAAAATATTTAATTTGATACAGCTAAAATATTAACGCTATGAATAAGTTTACATTAAGCTTAAAAATGTCTCTCTGTTTATTGCTGTGCGCGTTCTTAACGGCTTTTTGCCTACCTGAAACCTTGGATGAAGAGCTTGCTTATATCGGCAAAAAGCTTTCCGAACATCACGATAGTGAGCATGCTGAGGAGCAGATCAAGCGTTATGAATTAAATGTTACCAACACCGGCTTCTGCAGGTACAGGCGGTATTATGTAAGCGGTAAAGTTGAATATTTCTCTTTCAACCTGATTAAATTCAAGGATCTGGATTATTATGGAACGGATAAGACTGGCTTGCTTTATCTGCGCACCAGGGGTGAAAATGTGATTGTACAAACCTATAATGATAAAAGGGAAGGGGATGTTGACAGCATGGCCACCTTTATGGCCGTTCCGCTGAAAAACATGGAACCTGCGGACCTTTCAGATCTTTCCGAACGGCTGCTTAAAATGAATGCACAGCTGCTGGCTCATAAATAGTATAAACCTTTGTTTCCTCATATCTCGAGGCCACGATGATCTCTGTGCCCTTTGCATGCTGTGTAAATAAGTTCGCTACCAATTGGGGGCAATTGTTATCCTTTGATAGATGAGACAACAGCAGGTGACTCATAAAGGCAGGTTTATGCGTCGTAAAAAGCTCCAATGCCTGCTGATTAGACAAATGTCCTCTCCCTCCGCTGATGCGTTTTTTTAAAAAATAGGGGTAGGCACTTTTCTGAAGCAGTTCATCATCATAGTTGGCTTCCAGAAATGCTGCATGACACTGTTTGAAGTGAAAGGTAAGCTGCTCACAGGCGGCTCCGATGTCGGTAAATACACCAACTTTCGTTTCCCCACAGGCTACCACAAAACTGTAAGGTTCTGAGGCATCATGCAATTTTGGAAAGCCGGTAACCAACAGGCTGCCAATCTGTACTTCCCGGCCACTTTGTAAATGCCTGATGAGGTCTTGCCTGAGGCTAAGCCTACAAGCAGCCAATGTGCCAGGATTGATGTAAATAGGCAGATTATATTTTGCAGCCAGGGTACATAGGCCTTTGATGTGATCTGAATGCTCATGAGAAATAAATATGGCCTTTACTTTTTGCATGGATAGGCCCAATCTCAGCATTCTTTTCTCCGTTTCCCTACAAGATATGCCGGCATCAACAAGTATGGCTTCATTGTGGTTGCCCACATAGTAGCAGTTTCCGTTGCTACCGGAATTTAGTGAGGCGATGAAAAGATGATTACAATCCATTGGCTCTGACGGTTAGTTCTGCAATATCCAATACCTGCACGTTCTGGTCCTGATCCTTCATTTTTACGCCATCCCTAAGCATGGTCATACAAAAAGGGCAGGAGGCCGCAATGACCTGTGGCTGCGTTTCCAGTGCTTCTTCAATTCTTTCGATATTGATGTCCTTGTTTCCTCGTTCAGGTTCTTTAAACATTTGTGCACCACCGGCGCCACAGCATAAACCGTTGGATTTAC
>CAMLDJ010000448.1 GCA_946478755.1 uncultured Pedobacter sp.
CAGGGCTACAGTAACAAACTGATATTAATTATGAAAATCACCACTTTCATATTAATCATTTCGCTGATGCAGGTTAGTGCTGCATCCTTCGGACAAAGGATTACGCTTAAACAGCGTGAGATAACTTTGGAAGATGTTTTCCGTGAGATCAGGAACCAGACCGGGTACGATGTGCTTGTAGGAACCAATAAGTTCCAGATTTCACAAAAAATTGATGCAAATTTCCAGGGAAGCCAGCTTACAGAGGTGATGGATAAGATAGTTAAGGTAAGCGGATTATCTTATACCATTGAAGGTAAAACGGTTGTAATAAGAGAAAAAGAAACGCCTTCCTTTCTGGATCGGGTTGTTGATCGTTTTGCTAATATCGATGTGCGTGGAATGGTCACTGATGAAAAAGGGCAGGCCTTAGCTGGGGCATCTGTCAAGGTAAAGGGCTCGGTTAAAGCCACAATGACCAAAAGTAAAGGAGAGTTCTTACTTTCCGGCGTTGATGAAAATGCCCTGCTGGAAATTAGTTTTATCGGGTACAAGACCAAAGTGCTTGAAGCTAAAAAAGAGATGGGGCAAATCAAACTTGAGCCGTCCCCTGCTGATCTGCAGGAAGTAGCGGTAGTGAGCACCGGTTACCAGACAATTTCAAAGGAACGTGCAACTGGGGCATTCGATCTGATCGGACAGGATGTTTTATCCAAAAGGCCAGTATCTAATTTGTCAACCGCCTTACAGGGCATGGTAGCCGGGATGCAGGCTAAAGAGAATGCCGATGGGTCAGTTAGTTTTCTTATTCGCGGTAACACTTCCATGTATGCAAATCGCAGCCCTTTGATCGTGGTAGATGGCTTTCCCTTAGCGTCAAGCGACTTTTCAACCATCAATCCCAATGACATTGAAAATGTAACAGTTTTAAAGGATGCTGCGGCGGCTTCGATCTGGGGTGCACGCTCTGCCAACGGGGTTGTCGTGATTACAACCAGAAAACCAAAGACAAACAAGGGTTTGGAAGTTAACGCCAGCGTTTTTAGCAGAATTTCTGCGCTTACCGATCTTGATCAATTATTACCAATAGCGAATTCGGCAGATCATGTAGCCTACGAAAAGCTGGCGGTTCAAAATAACTGGTTGCTAGCGGGAATCCAATATGGGGGTGCATTTCCGTCTGACCTTAATACGCCATTGACATTAGCGCAGGAATTTCTTTATGCCAATAAAATGGGTAAGATCAGTACTGCTGTCATGAATGCCAGCCTGGATAGTTTGAGTAAAATCAATAATCATGGCCAGCTGAGTGACCTCTTGTTGAGAAGAGCCGTTCTCAGCCAATATAATGTGAATTTTTCGGTCGCAACAGACAAGTCAAAATCTTATGCATCATTGCTGTTTGAGGACAATAAAACGCGTTACCAGGGTTCGGGTTATAACAGATATGGGATGAATTTTAACAATGAATACAAGGTTGCTAAATTCTTAACGTTCAATTTTGGTCTGAATTTACAATACAACAAACAGGAAACAAGTGGTGCCACGCTCGCTGAACTGAAGTCGCTTTCGCCCTATGAAACTTTACTGAAGGCAGATGGCAGCTATTCTCCGAACCTTAACTTTGTTAATAGGGAAATTGTCGCAGGTTTGCCCATGAACCAGTTCCCTTATTCCGACTGGAGCTATAACTTGTTAAGAGAGGTAAGGGGCAGGAAATTGACAAGCGAAACTTACAGTGCCAGGATACAGACTGGATTTAATTTGAAAATATTCCCTGGATTGACATTTGATACAAAGTTTCAATATGAACGGGGCAAACAGGACTTTGATAATTACTATAGTGATGAGACGTACTATGTGCGTAATATGGTCAATACTTATATAACCTACAATAATGCGACCAGAACAGTTAGCAAGGTTTTTTTACCAAAAGGAGGAATAGATCAAAGCAATTCCAGTAATACAGCAAGTTATATATTCAGGAACCAATTGAATTACACGAAGAACTTTGGAACCAAACACAGCGTTAATGCAATTGCAGGTACGGAGATTTCTCAGTATCGAACCGATACAAAAACCAACCCATGGTTATATGGATATTATCCTGATAAGCTGCAATCTACAGTGCCTCCGTATGGTTATGGCAGCGCTGTAGATCAGTTTACTACTGTTACCGGAGGTGCTGCCACACTGGCTGGAGGAACGACTGCCTTAAGTTATAACCTAAACCGTTTCGTATCTTATTACGCGAATGCAGCTTATACTTACGATCAGAAATACACCGTTTCAGGAAGTATAAGGACTGATGCCTCAAACTTCATCACTGATATACCTTCGTTAAGGTATGCACCTTTATGGTCTGTCGGCGCATTATGGAATGTTAAAGATGAAGGATTTGTAAAGGAAATCAGTTTTATCGACCGTTTGAGTCTTCGGACCACTTATGGAAGAAATGGTAATGTCGAAGGCTCTACATCTACAAAAGCGCTTTTAAATGTACGTACAAGCCCTAGTCCGACTACCGGAACGATAACGGCTTCCATTTCAGATTATGGTAACCCGACTTTACGGTGGGAAAAAACAACTTCTACAAATCTAGGTGTGGATTTTGTCCTTTTTAATGCGAAGCTGTCGGGTAAAGTTGACCTTTACAATAAAGTGGGCAAAGACATAACGGGTTTGGTAGCATTGCCTACAGCCACTGGCACGACAGAGCAAAGATTTAATAATGCGGGCATTACTAACAGAGGTATCGAGATTGAACTGGGTACAAATTTAAAACTGCCAGGCATACCTGTGTTTTATGCCTGCTCATTCAATTATGCTTACAACAAGAACGTTGTGAACAATCTATATTACCCGGCACTTACAGCAGTAGCTATGTTAGATATTGCTAATGGATATGTGGAGGGAAAGCCGATTAATCCGGTGTATTCATATACTTATGCAGGTGTGATTAATGGTGTTCCCCATGTGGCAGGGCTGAATGGCGCGCCTTCAACGATGAATGACCTGGCCCTTCTCTTTGGACAAGGAAGAGACTATTTAAATTACGAAGGTACCAATACACCACCGCATACGCTGGGTTGGTACAACAACTTCAGGTATGGCAACTTTAGTTTTTCATTGCTTTTAGTTGGAAAATTGGGTGGGGTGTATCGTAATCAGACCTTTAATTATAATACCGCTTTTGTCGGATATACCAAAACAGCGATCAATAGTTATGTTTCGGATGTACTTGCAGGACGAACAGATATCCCCCCCTTCCCGAAACCAAATGAAACCAGGTTAAATTATTGGGGTTCTTATGCTCCTTATTTAAGTGGGCTGGTTGAAAGTTCTTCCTATATCGAATGTAAGGAAATGCTGCTGGATTATAGTTTGCCCAAGTCATTAACCACAAAAGCGGGTATTGGGAATGTTAAAATCTTCGCACAGCTAAGGGATCTTGGTATGGTTTGGGTAGCCAATAAAAAGGGTTACAATCCAGACTGGCTTCCCGGTTCAGACCGCCCGCTGACCTCATATACTTTCGGGGTAAATATTAATTTTTAAGTAGTGTATTCTAATATAAATTAAAATGAAAAAATATAATATATATCTATTGATGCTTGCACTTCTGACATTGGCATCTTGCAAGAAATATCTTGAAAAAGAGCCCAAAATACAGGCAGATATCAAAACAGTTGAACAACTGGATGCTTTACTCGATAATCCTAGCCCTTTTACAGGTTCTATGTTCGACGGGAATAACCCAACCGTTACCTATTCGACAGATGATACAGAAATAACTCCTGATTTATATAAAAAGAACCCCACGGCAATTGATCCCACTGCGCTCTATTATTATACGTTCAATGTAGAACAGGTGGCAAATCAAACAGTTGATG
>CAMLDJ010000449.1 GCA_946478755.1 uncultured Pedobacter sp.
ATCAGGCACAAGAGAAAAATAAAACGTAGTTTTTTGTTCATTACATCTGGTGTTAATAGGTGTTTACTGGCTGTTTTTCCTTCTTTGCTGATAGGTGCCAGTTTAAAAGGATTTAATTTACTTTCAAAAGTAGCTTTGCTGTTGTGTATAAAGGTTAAAGATGTGTTTACCTTTTGTTAAATCTTTATAAAAACAGGCTTTCTTGAAAGAAGGTTCTTACACAGATTGGTTTATATTTCGGTTATTTGCTTTTTTCGAAAGTAAATAAAAGTTTTTTAAATAAAAAAAAATATTTAAAAAGTATTTTAGAAAGGTTTCGGAAGTGGAGGTCGGCAGTTTGAACAACTCGGCATCCATTCCCCAGCTATGCCGGCAAGACCAAGAATAGAAACCAGGCTCTTCATTTCTAAACAAAGCTTTAAGTTTAGCGGTTATGTAAAAAGAAACAGGATTATGGAAAATTACACGATCACGTTAAGTATAGATAAAGAGATCCACCATTTTGAAATAGGAGAGTACCCGCATCATAACGGAGAACAATGCAAATATAAAGTTTACCAGCATGGGAAGCTGGTGGCTGGATTTGAACCGGATAGGCAACACTTTCTCCACATCTGCCAGAACCCCGCGGGCTTGGATGAACAACTCCTGTATCTGCTGGCCGACCAGATAGAAGCACGCCACCCGCATGATCTGAAACTGGATGATCCCGAACCGGATTTTGATGGGTTAGGCACGGCTTAATACTGAAGTTATAACAATTAGCTTTTCTGATCAAAAATTGTTATATTTACTTAAATATCTTAATATGCGCTCAATAGTCAAATATTTACTGGTAAAATGATCGAAACATTAAACGACGGAGTAATTTGGTTCTGCATCGGTTTTGCATTCTTTATTATTGAATTCCTGTTTCCCGGATTTATTTTTTTCTTTTTTGGAATAGGCGCATGGATAGCAGCGATTGTGTCTCTGTTTATTGATACCTCACTCAATACACAGATCATCATATTTATTGTAAGTTCTCTGCTAAGCGTGGCACTTCTAAGAAACTGGATCAAACGGAAGTTTGGTACAACAGGTGTAAATTCAAACCAGCTTGAAGACGAATTCATTGGAAAAATAGCAAAAGCTGAGACACCGATCATTCCAGGTTCCGGCGGCAAAGTAGAATTTAAAGGAACCAGCTGGGACGCGAGTTCAGAAGAACACATCTCTGCCGGAGAACACGTGATCATTACCGAAACAAGAAGTATCTTATTAATTGTTAAACCCCTCAAAAGCTTATGACCCCATCAACCTACATTTTAATTATTTTAGCCGTTTTTGTTCTGATTGCATTCTTCTCGACCTTTAAGGTTGTGCCACAAAGATCAGTATTCATTATAGAACGCCTGGGAAAATACAGCCGCTCTCTTGAGGCGGGGTTTCATATCTTGATCCCATTTATTGATAAAATAGCCTATAAGCAAAATCTGAAAGAACAGGCCATCGATGTGGCCTCACAGATCTGTATCACCAAAGACAATATTGCAGTAGAAGTCGACGGTATTTTATACCTGCAGGTAATGGATCCACAAAAAGCTTCCTATGGTATTGACAATTACCGTTTTGCAGTGATTCAGATTTCCCAGACGACAATGCGGAGTGTAATTGGCAGAATGGAGCTGGATAAAACATTTGAAGAGCGGGAAACAGTAAATGCGACGATTGTGGGAGCAGTTGATAAAGCGAGTGAGCCCTGGGGAATTAAAGTTTCAAGATATGAAGTGAAGAACATATCACCTCCTCAAAGTATTCGGGATGCAATGGAAAAGCAAATGCGTGCGGAACGCGAGAAGAGAGCGTTAATTGCTGAGTCTGAAGGTGACAAGCAGGCAAAGATTAATCGTGCTGAAGGGGATAAGCAGGAAATGATCGCAAGGTCGGAAGGTGAAAAAATGCGTAAAATAAACGAAGCAAGTGGTACGGCTTCAGAAATTGAAATGGTGGCCATAGCAACAGCTAAGGGGATTTTAGAGATTGCAAAATCGATCAATCAGGAAGGTGGTATGAATGCCGTAAATCTGCGCATCGCTGAACAATACCTTACAGAATTCGGAAAGCTGGCCAAAACAAACAATACGATGATTGTACCGGCTGACCTTTCCGATATTGCTGGAGTAATTTCAAGTGTTACATCTGTACTGAATAAAAGTAATCTATCAGTGAAAAATTAAAAGCCGGTATTAGTTACGTGGTGTTACCCTATTGCGCTCCGTTTCTGAACTGGCAGACAACTCTAACATACATGTCTTTTCTGTTGAACCCATCCGGTGCTGTAAAGCGCTGGATGGGTTCATGATAACAGGTGTTTAGCTTATGCGTTTTCCAGATCAGCAATCACCAGTTTTTTCATTTTCATGAGCACCGGCATCACTCTTTGGGCACGCGCAGGATCGCTGATCCATTCGCCTATTTTTTTCGGTATGATTTGCCAGCTTATTCCATATTTATCTGTTAACCAGCCGCAGGCAACTTCATGGCCTCCATTGGAGGTCAGCTGTTGCCAGTAATTGTCAATTTCATCTTGTGTTTCGCATTCCACAACCAACGATATAGCATCGTTAAAATTAAACCCGTGATCTTCATGGCTGTCCATCGCCATAACTACAAAGTCGTTAAGTTTGAACTGGGCATGCTTTACGAAGCTGGGATTTTCTATAGCTTGATCGCCATATTTCAGAATGCCCTCGATACTGGAATTAGGAAACACATGTGTGTAATAATGAATTGCATTTTCGGCTTCGCCAGCTTTGTTTCCTGTAAACATTAATGTAGGACAAAATTTTTGAGTTGTACCTCCTTTATCAGCGGTATATAACTGCCAGGACACCCCGAATTTATCTTGTACCCAACCGTATTTCGAACTCCAGTCATAACTGTCAAGCGGCATTAATGCGTTACCGCCATCAATTAATTTATTCCAGTAATTTTCAGTTTCTTCTGCGCTTTTACACATCACCATAAATGAAACAGATGGGTTAGGAGAGGAGATCGGCCCGTCGTTCAGCAACATGAATTTCTGTCCGCTCAATTCAATTTGTATAACAAACGACGAGGTCTGACCAGTTTTTCCTTCGCCAAAAGTATTGATGTAAAAATCGGAGGCCTCAGCAATTTTTCCTTTGATGGTCAGACATGGATAAATTAAATTTTTCATATCATTATATTTTATCGTTAGCATTTCAGTCATACTAAGGTAGCATCTTAAAAGTAATAGATAAACTAGCATAACCGACAAATAAAGGGGGGGATTGCGGCAGTATGGTTTAACTGAATGGGTTTCGTTGTTAAATATTTATTCTTTAAATTTACAACCCATAAAACGAGGTGCCTTTTTGAATGGCCAGGCGATACCAGGGGATTATCAATGTTTAAACAATTAAGGCTAGCTTGGAATAGAAATTGGCTCCGGATGGTAGGTGACGCAGATCGCTTTTCTTTAGAAAGCCGGATTTTTCATTCGATATCTATTACTGCAATCTTTTCTATTTCTGTCATTACGATATATAATTTTCTCACCTCTCTTCGTTATGTAGCGATAATTTCAGTTGTTATTCTGATTGTTCAGATCTGTTTATTCCGGTTAAGCCGGTATAAAGGCAAATCCCGGCTGGCTATTATCTTATCTGTTGTTCAGATTAATATGGCTATTGGCGTTTCTTATTTTTACAATGCAGGCCTGGCCGGAAGTATATTATTACTTTTCATGGTCAGTTTGTACCTCATATTTCTTGTCATCCCCCAAAAGAATTTAACGGGATGGTACATTTTCAATTTATTGCTTGTATTTGG
>CAMLDJ010000450.1 GCA_946478755.1 uncultured Pedobacter sp.
ATTATTGCCTCTATCAGAAATTGTTTCCTGATGACGGCAGGATTTGCCCCAATGGCCTTCCTGATTCCGATTTCGCGGGTCCTTTCCGTAACAGATACCAACATAATATTCATCAGGCCTATAGATGCACCCATTAATGTAATTACGCCAATGGCTATGCCCCCCCAGACAATGTATCGTAGATTTTCGAACAGCGTTTGTGCCATAGCATCACTTTTTGTGATTTCAAAGTTATTGGTCTCTGTAACCCGCATCTTTCGGATCTTTCTGAATTCAGCTGTTGCTTCTCCAATAACATTATCCATAATATCATTACTTGGGACCATAACCGTTATGGTGTAGGAAGGGTTTGAATTAGAATTAATCAATTTCGCTTTTAACAATGGTACATATACGGCACGGTCGCCACTGAAGCCCATGCTTTGTCCTTTGGAAACTAAAACTCCTACAACCTTTAGCCGACTGTTTCCTACATTAATGATCTGGTCAAGCGGCGACTGGTTTTTAAAAAGCTTCTCCTTGACCTCACTTCCAATGATACAGATATTACTTCCCGATTCGGTTTCCGCCAAATTAAAATTTCGCCCTAAGGCCAGTTCCAGTCCCTGGGAATTTAAGCCATTCTCATCTACTCCCTGTATGCTGATATTAGGATTGGTTTTTTCTGTGCCAAATTTAACGGTGGCACCGCGGCTGGCAACAACACTAACCGCCACCTTGGCGGGGGTGTTTAGCCGTTCTTTAAAAGCTAAGGCTTGCTCGTATCTGATCGACTCAAATGGTTTTTGCCGTTTTCTGGAACCGCCTATCCTGATTCCGGTTCCCCTGTTCCTTATCGTAAAAGAGTTTGCCCCCATGCTCGAAAATGCTTCGGTCATACTCTTTTTAACCGCATCAAGCGTGGTTAAGATGCCTACAAGTGCAGACAGCCCAATAGCAATGATCAATGCAGTTAGCATGGTTCGCAATCTGTTGCTGGTGATCGACTGCAGGGCTAATTTTACGTTCTCGGTATAGGTCATTAAAGGCAGATAAGTGGCTAAAATAAAAAGTCCTGTTGTTAAGACAACAGGACTCGCTATAATGTTACAATTGATGATCTCTTTTATACGGAAAAGCTGGTTCCACAACCACAGGTGCTGGCGGCATTGGGGTTGCTAAAGGTAAAGCCCCTTGAGTTCAAGCCATCCTGCCAGTCTACCTGCATACCCATCAGGTACATTTGATGCGCTTTATGCATAAACACCTTAATCCCGTCAATCATAAATTCCTGATCGCCTTCTTTTTTCTGATCAAAGCCCAGAACATAGTTCATTCCAGAGCAGCCCCCTCCTTCAACACCTACGCGTAAGCCAAAGTCTTCTGCTATCTCTTGCTGATCTTTTAGTTTAAAAAGCTCCTTTGTAGCTGTTTCAGTAAATGTTACGGGTGCAAATGCGGTATCTACAGTATTACTCATGTTATTCGTTTCTGGTTAAATCTAATACTAAAACAAATTTCGCTATAATTGTTGTGGGAACAATCGTTGCAAGTTTGCTTACCTATTGATAAATAAAACTATCAATAGAGCAAATATAAATCAAAATGTACATTTTTGTCTGTACTACCAATAATTATTACGGTATTCAAACAAAGCGAAATGGACTTACAGAAATTTTTAACAGAAGCAGCAGTATTGGTAACAGGGGGGGTAATAACGGTCTCGGCCGGATACTACCTGGTAAAGGACGACATTAGAACCTATTTCAAATTGCAGTTTTCCGACCCGAAAAATGAAAGCTCCAACCCCTTATTGTCTTTAAGGTTACAGGCATATGAACGTTTGATTGTTTTTACCGAGCGCATCAACCCATCCAATCTTTTTATCAGGCTGCATCAGCCAGGAATCTCCATAATGGCGCTTCAGACGATCATATTAAATGAAATAAGGTCTGAATACCAGCACAACATTACCCAACAGCTTTATGTAAGTTCTGCTACCTGGGATGTTGTAAAGAAACTTAAAGAGGATACCATCGCAATGGTAAATAATGGCGTAAGAAGTTTGCCTGAAGACGCTACAGGGGTAGACCTGAGTAAAAAGGTTTTGCATCATATGACCGGTATCGAAAATAATCCCTATGATTTAACTTTGGATTTGATAAAGAAGGATATTCACCAGCTGTTTTAATCATGAGCAATAGAAAATTTACTACCACATCGGGTATCGAAATAAAAGAAGTCTATACCAGCGCCGGCAGGGCAATTGAAGCGCCTGGGGAATTCCCCTATACAAGGGGGATTCAAAAAGACATGTACCGCGGTCGCTTGTGGACCATGCGTCAATATGCTGGTTTTTCCACGGCAGAGGAATCTAATAAAAGATATCACTATCTGCTAAAGCAGGGCACAATGGGACTTTCTGTTGCTTTCGACCTGCCCACTCAAATTGGTTATGACTCGGATCACGAGATGTCTGAAGGAGAAGTAGGTAAAGTGGGAGTGGCCATTGATTCGCTAAAGGATATCGAGATATTATTTGACGGGATCGAATTGCAGAAGATTACCACTTCCATGACCATCAATGCAACAGCCTCTATTTTACTCGCTATGTATATTGCCCTTGCCAAAAAACAGGGCGCCGATATCAGGCAGATTTCAGGGACTATACAGAATGATATACTAAAAGAATATGCGGCCAGGGGGACTTATATTTATCCACCAAAACCGTCTATGCGGATAATCACTGATATTTTTGAATATTGTAGTAAAGAGGTGCCGAAATGGAATACCATTTCCATTTCCGGCTATCACATCCGGGAAGCAGGGTCTACGGCTGTACAGGAGCTCGCCTTTACCTTGTCGAATGGAAAAGCTTATTTAAATGCGGCGCTTGAAAAAGGGCTTGATATAAATGTTTTTGCCAAGCGGTTGTCGTTCTTTTTCAACTGTCATAACAATTTCTTCGAAGAAATCGCAAAATTCAGGGCGGCGAGGAGAATGTGGGCTAAAATTACAAGGGACCTTGGCGCTACGGATGAAAAAGCGCAGATGCTCCGCTTTCATACACAAACGGGGGGCTCGACACTAACAGCCCAGCAGCCACTTAATAATGTAATCAGGGTAACCAATCAGGCTATGGCAGCAGTGTTAGGTGGAACACAATCTTTGCATACAAACGGTTACGATGAGGCGCTTTCCTTACCTACTGAAACAGCGGCAAAAATCGCTTTGCGGACGCAACAGGTTATTGCTTTTGAGAGTGGGGTAACCGATACTGTGGATCCTTTGGCGGGTTCTTATTTCGTGGAGACGCTTACTGATGAAATTGAAGCAGCGGCCCAGTTTTATATCGATAAGATCGACGCAATGGGTGGATCGGTGAATGCGATAGAAAATCAGTATATTCAAAATGAAATTGCTGACGCCGCTTACCAATACCAGATTGAAGTGGAGGAAGCGAGTAGGATCATTGTTGGAGTGAACAAATTTACCCAGGAAAAGGAGCGTATAAATGAGGTGTTTACCATTGATGAAACCATCAGAATCATTCAAACTGACAAAATAAATAAACTTAAAGCGGAAAGGGATAATCTGGCGGTACAAAAAGCCCTCGATAACCTGAGCAGAGCTGCAAAAGGTACGGACAACATGATGCCATTTATTCTTACAGCGGTTGAGACCTATGCAACACTGGGAGAAATAGCGAATGTGTTGCGGGATGTTTTCGGAGAATATTAAAAAGTATGTTAACAAATAGTTATCCACATAAAAAATTGAGGTTAACTGCGGTATGCTATTGCTGTCTAAGTACTTACCAAATAAATGAAAATTAAGTTTTTTTTGTTGATAAT
>CAMLDJ010000451.1 GCA_946478755.1 uncultured Pedobacter sp.
CCGGACAGATTGTCGAAGATATTGGTACGGCGTTCAATATCAATGCTTATCCAGATGAAAGAATTACCAGAACCACCTTGGTGGAAGGAAGTGCAAGTGTGAATGATGTGGTCCTCAGGCCCAACCAGCAATCTATACTGCAGGGAACAAGTTTGAAAGTAGAGGAGGTTGATGCAGCGCTCGCTGTGGCGTGGAAAAACAACCAATTTATTTTTGAAAAGGAAGACATCCGTTACATCATGCGGATGATCTCACGGTGGTATAATGTTGAAATAGTATACCATGGTGAATTGCCTTCAACCACATTCAGTGGCGGGGTATCCCGTTTTGCGAATGTATCTGAAGTGTTGCGGCCTTTAGAATCAACTGGTGAAGTAAAATTTAAAATAGACGGCAGAAAAATTATTGTAAGTAAATAGTATGGGCAAAAAAACCAAATCCCTGTTGTAGCAGGGAGTTGGTTAAAGTTTGGCCCTTATTTTTTTAATATAAATAAACCCGCAGTCGCCTGAAGATTGGAAACCAAGGCTCCTGCGTAACCAAATGTAAACGAATGTATAAAAAATTTACCACAAACCGGGGTACAATATACTGTTGTGCCCGTAAATTTTGGCTTATTATGCGATTAACCACCGTATTATTAGTAGCTGCCCTGATGCAGCTAAGCGCTGCCAGCATTGCACAGAAAATCACATTGAACAAGGAGCATGCAGATCTGAGATCTGTGCTAAAATCCTTACGTGCGCAAAGTGGTTATAACTTTGTGTATGCTGACCACGTGCTTGAATTAGCTAATCCTGTAAATATTTCTGTCAAAGATGCGGACTTTGAGGATGTTCTGAAAAGCATTTTCTCCAACCAACCCTTAACGTATAAGATTGACAATAAAGCAGTTGTTTTGCAAGCACGTCAATACACCTTTTCACAATTTGTGAAGAAAAAGATCAAAGTAACTGGTTTAATTACAGATGAGCAAGGCAATTCTTTGCCCAGCGCAGGCATTAAGCTGAAAGGCACTGAAAAAACTGTAGTAGCAGATCAGGATGGCCGTTACGTTTTTGAAGTTGGGGAAAGTGCTGTTTTGATTTTTAGCTATTTGGGGTATGATGACCAGGAAGTAAAAGTAGAGGGAAGAGCTGTGATCAATGTCAGATTGAAACAGCAGATCAGCAGTTTAAATGAAGTGCTCGTGGTTGGATATGGTTCCGTACGGAAAGTAGATATTACTGGTTCTGTTGCACAGGTAAATATTAAAGATATGGTTAAAGCACCCGTATCAAACATTGTACAGGCATTGGCGGGCCGGGTAGCGGGATTGAGTGTGCAAAATAGTCAGGGACAGCCTGGAGAGGAAGGAATCAACATTCGGATCCGCGGGATAGGTTCGATTACTCAAGATGCGTCCCCTTTATTTGTAATTGATGGCTTCGCTACTGAGAATTTTGATCTTTCTATGTTGAACCCAGACGATATAGAATCTATTAACGTACTTAAAGATGCTTCCGGAACCGCGATATACGGATCTAGAGGTGCAAACGGTGTCATTGTTGTAGAAACAAAAAAGGGGAAAGTGAGCAAACCCAATCTGAATTATTCAGGATCCTACGGTTTCCAGGATGTAACTAAAAGAGTTGAGGTGTTAAGTCCTTATGAGTTTGTTAAATTGGAATATGAGCGTGATTCAGTAACGGCTAGGGCGCTGTATTTTCCAGACGGCATAACCTACGATTCGTATAAAAATGTAGAAGGGATTAATTGGCAGGATCAGTTTTTCAGACAAGGAGCAACCAATATCCACAATTTATCGTTGAGAGGCGGAAATGAAGATACCAAATACGCCATTTCAGGATCCTTGTTTGAGACTGGTTCTGTTGTAGTAAACACAGGTTTAAAGAAGCAGCAGGGACGTGTAACGATAGATCAAAATATCAATAAAAAGTTGAAAGCTGGGTTGAGTACAAATTATACACATACACAGACTTATGGCCAAATTGCTTCTTCCATTAACGATGGCTATGCTTCGAGCGCGCTTCTTTACTCTGTATGGGGATACCGGCCCGTAAATGCAGGATACCTAACAGGTGATCTAGACCTGGAAGAAGAACTTTTTGATGAAGGCGTAACCAGCACGACAGATTACCGCTTTAATCCAGTGGAGTCTGCAAAGAATGTATACAGAAATAAAGATAACAATAACCTGGTTGCCAATGGGTACTTTAGTTACGATTTGACTAAAAACCTGGTATTCAAATCTACCGGCGCTATTAACCTGAATACCATTAAATTGGGTACCTTTTATAATTCCAGCACAAGTGAAGGCAGTCCTAAGAGTCCGAGAAACAACTATGGACAGTGGGGTGCCATGGCCTATAGCAACCGCAGTACCTGGTCTAACGAAAATACCCTTACCTATAGCAAAGTGAACAAAATCCATTCGTTGACTGTATTGGGTGGTCTTAGTTTTCAGCAGGAAACCAACAAGGGAAATAACTACACGGCAATTAAAGTTCCAAATGAGACTTTGGGCATAGATGGGTTAGGGCAAGGTACACCATTAGCGGTAGGCTCTTTTGGTACTTACAATACCCTGCAATCTTATTTCAGCAGAGTGAATTATGGATATAGATCCAAATACCTGTTTACAGCAACATTCAGGGCAGATGGGTCCTCTAAATTTCCAAACAATAAATGGGGTTACTTTCCATCGGGGGCTTTTGCCTGGAAAATGAAAGAAGAATCCTTTTTTAAGGAGATTGAAGCCATTACAGAAGCCAAATTACGTATAAGTTACGGCCTGACCGGCAACAACAGGGTAGGAGATTTTTCTGCACTTTCACCTATCAGTGTAGACAACTCTACTGGCTATTCTTTTGGGAATGAGGTGCCAACACCAGCAGCCATCCCTACGATTGGTAACCCCAATTTAAGATGGGAAACTACTGCGCAGCTCAACTTAGGATACGATTTATCTTTATTGAAGAATAGAATTGAGTTGGTGGTTGATGTGTATCGGAAAAAAACCGACAATTTGTTGCTGCTTGCCAATATGTCGCCCAGTACAGGTTATGCCCGTGCCTACAAAAATGTAGGTAAATTAAAGAATGAGGGATTGGAGTTCACCTTGAATACGATCAATATCAATAAGAATGATTTTGCATGGAGAAGTAATTTCAATATAAGCTTTAACCGGAACACTATTTTACAGTTGGCTGATGGGGAAGAACGTTTATTGAATAGTATTTCACCCAGGTGGCAGTCTGGATATGCTGACCCAGTGTTGTACAGTGCAGCTATAGGTCATTCAGTAGGCAATTTTGTTGGGTATATCTTCGATGGGATCTATCAGTATGAAGATTTTCATCAATTGCCAAACGGCGGTTACCGGCTTAAAAATGCTGTGCCGACAAATGGCCTGGCAAGAGAGGTGATTAGGCCTGGATACATCCGTTACAGAGATCTGAACAATGACGGAATTATCACAGCGGCAGATCAGACCATTATTGGTAGGGGGTTACCTATTCATTCTGGAGGTTTCTCCAATAATTTCACTTATAAAAATCTAAGCCTGAACGTATTCTTCCAATGGTCGTATGGCAATGATGTGTACAATGCAAACAAGCTTATGTTCGAAGCTAAGGCATATAGTATGCTAAATCAATACGCAAGTTATGCGGATCGTTGGTCGCCTACCAATCCGAGTACGACCATTCCCGTGGTGGGCGGGGTTCCGGAGGGCTATTATTCAACCAGGGAACTGGAAGATGCTTCTTATTTAAGGTTGAAGACGGTGGAATTGGCTT
>CAMLDJ010000452.1 GCA_946478755.1 uncultured Pedobacter sp.
CATGATAAGCATGGCCTAAGTTTTCGGCTGCAATAAGTGTGCTCAAAGTCTGTGTATAACGATATTATAGATAAGAAATTCTACAAAAGTAAGCAATAATTATTTGGTATGTAACTGGCGCTTAGCAATTCAATATCATCTCTGCGTATAAACTTTCCACTTCCCACATCCGCCTTTTGTCTAGGACCATGTGGGGACCTTAAGTGTTGGTGTAAAACCAAGTCTAAATACGACCCTCGGGTATAGATTAGATTCTGCCAAAATCAGGGTAACGCCAGTACTAATTTATCGGATGTTTAAGGACGCCAGACAAACCCTGAAAACCTCAATGCATCAGTTCAGTCGGAATCTAATGTAACAGAAATGTTGCGTTGTAAAATGTTTAAAGATTTCGGGGGATTTTTGACCTGTTTTGCGCAAAAAACGACCTCATTAGCCGGCTTCAGGGGAAAGAAATATGCCCTGTCCGATACATTTATCATAAACGGGCCAAGGCGCCTTAAAACAGCTAAAAACAGCCTTGATTGACCCGGTTAAATTTCTTGCAACGGTGATTCTTTTTGAGTCAAAAAATCACGAGAAAATCAACGGATTCGTTGGTTGATTTCAGGACTGTTATGTTCCGCACATCAGCATCAACGAACTGTATTTACATAATTACACAACGTGCACTTGACCGGAAGAAAGCAACTGCTCAATTTTAACCGTTACCCAAAAGAGATAAGTAATGGTCCTCTTTCCCGGTCATCTTCGCCTTTTCTCCTTTTGTCTTGTCTTTATATCCTAACAAGTGCAGCGTACCATGAATCATGACACGGCAAAGTTCGTCGATTGTGCGGACCTTAATTTCCTTTGCGTTTTCCTGCACCCGCTCCATGCTAATAAAAATATCTCCTACAATCGTTTTAAGCGCTTCTGTGTTGTCAAAAGTGATCACGTCCGTATAGGTGTCATGATTAAGATAATCTTGGTTTATACGCAGTAAATATGCGTCAGAGCAAAGGATGAAATTCAGTTCCTGTAAAGTATAGCCTTCTGCTGTGATGGCCGAAGCGACCCAGGCCTTAATTTTTCTTTTGTTTTTAAGATGATAATTGCTGTCTTCCTTAAAAAAATTGATGCTTGCTTTGCTCATCAGCTGTGGATTATTGGCCCGAATTTAGCAATTTAAAATATTCTGCAATTTTATTTTTATAATAATGGTTCAGGCTGGGAGGTAACTTCTGCAACCATTCCGTTTCGTTTTTCTCTGCTGATTTAAATTTTTCCAGCATTTTCTGATAGGATGGGGGCAGGTCTCTTCCTGCTTTACTTTCCCTTTTTGCATCCTGGTCCTGTTCACGCTGTGCATTTTCAGCATCTAATAGTTTAGTCAGCAATTCCTTCTGGCGCTTCATGGTTTCCTGTTCCAATCTTTTATTCACCAGGTCAGATTCAGTCGCCTTCATGTCGGCTATCGCCTGGTTAAGGTTGCCCAGGCTCCCTTTGCCATCTTTATTTTCTTCCCTGTTTATTTTTTGCAGGGCTTCACGGATCATCTGCTGCTGCTGCGCCATCTTAGCAAACTCTTCACTCATGCTTCCTTTCGGCACAGTTCCTTTATTTCCGGATTTTTGCAACTGCTCGCGCGCTTTTTGCATTCTGTTGTTGAGCTGCTCTTGTAGCTGCTGTAATTGTTTCATGCTTTGCTTATTCTTTCCTTTTCCACCGCCTTTGCTATTTTTCATCATTTGCTGCAACTGATCCAAGGCCTCATTCAGCATTAAAGAAAGGTTATTGATGGAGGTCATCGTATACTGTTGATTCTTATTGGCCGCCGCCGTACTTCTTTCCGCAAGGTTTTCCAGGCTTTTATCGATGTTAAAATTGATCTTTTGCATTTCATCGTTGACCGCAGTTTCTATCTGAGGAACGCGTTTGCTTAATGAAAACAGACTGTCGGCTATGGTTTTCATGTTGTCTTTTATTTCACGTTGCTTTTGGACATTGCCGGAGTACTGTGGATCGTTGCCGTTGATCCGCCGCAGGTTAAGCATGACTTGCTCCTGGTCAAATGAGGTTTTCAAAAGGTTCTCCAGTAGCCGACGCAGTTCCTGAGCATTCAGGTTGTTCTCCATCTCCGACGATTCCTGTTGCATTTCTGCCAGCTTTTTTGCCAACTGTTCCATTTGATCACCGGCTTTCTGCTGGTTTTCGGCAGCCTTTTTCTTGTCATTTTTATCAAGCTGCTCCTCACTGCTTTTTTGCTGTTGCCCGATGGCTTTCATCTCTTTTTCGGGCGACTTAAAAGCATTGGGGTGTTCCAACTCCTGGTTCTTTTCATCCAGTTTTTTCAGTTCCTTTTGGAGTTCATTAAAGGCCTGCGACATTTCCTGCTGTTTATGCTGAATAGCTTTCAGCGCCGCATCTTTGGCTAAACTTTGCTTAGCCAGGTCCTTTTGCATTTTTGCCAGGTCGTTTAAACGATCGATATTGTTTTGAAGCCTCTGCTCAAATTCCAGTTGCTTATACAATTCTAAAATGCGGTCCAGTTCATTTTTAAGGGATTTATTGTCCATCTGCATTTTAGACAACTCCTGCCGGGTCTGGTCTTTGTTGTTTTGGTCCATTAGCTGCTGCAGTTTTTCGAGCAGGGCCTTTGTTTTTTCATCCAGCACATGATTAAACAGGTCGTCAATCTGTTTCTGCTTATCCGCCAGCTCCTTTTTCAGGATATTGTTCTCCTCTTTTTCTATCGTATTCTTTTTATTCTGATTATTGATTTCCTTAACTGCCTGTTCCAGTTGTTTTTGTTTTTCCAGCAATTGCTCAATCTGCTTTTTATCATCAAAGGTGAGTTTTTTCTTGTCGAGCAGCGTCTCGCCTAGTTTCTTACTCTCTTTTTCTACCTGACCCGCAAGCCTGATCGCCTTTTCCATGTTCTGTTTCAGGGCCTGACTGCTTTCATTTATTTTTTCTGCGACCTCGCGGGAGGAAGGGACAGCGAATACTTTAAGCTCCGACTTAGTCATTTTCGGGCCGTTTACCCCATCATTATCTGCAACCTCAAAGTAATACTCCAGCGTTTGCCCTGGCTTGATCAGCGGCTCCTTTAAGTCCCAGAAGAAAAAGAATGCACTTTCCTGCCGGTTCTGTTTTACGGGTATCGCCTTGCTTACCGTCATTTTAACTTTATCCTGTTCCTTAATGATGTATTTGAACTTCAGGGAGCTAAATCCATGATCATCAGTGATGTTGCCAGAAAAATACAAGACTTTGCTACTTAGCGAGTCGGGGGCCTCCGTAACGGATATTCCCGGGAACTCGTCCCTGATCACGCTGATCTGGTGGCTAAGGGAATCCTTACTGCTGATGAAGTTATTTTTCGGTACGATGCTGTAGTTTGAATTTTCGCGAATGGTATTCGAATAGGAAAATGAATTGTTTAGGGCAGTTAAGGGTACTTGTTTACTGCCTAGTATGAAAGTTAGCCTGTTGCTGTTCTTCGTTTCCAGCACCCAGGTTACCCGGGTTCCCTCGGGTAACAGCAAATCGCCTGCATTGTCAATACGCTCTGTTTTTTTATTTAAGTAAGCGGGGTATAGCAATGTCGCGGTTACATTGACCACCGCAGGGCGTGGCTTCACATCAATTACAAATGGGGCAGAACTAAAGCCACCGGCGGAAAAGGTGATTCTTTTTGTTTGCTGGAGGTTTTTGAAAGTATAGTTGAACCTGATATTGCTTTCTTTTTCCAGTTTATAAGTATTTATGCCGTCTGATACGTACACATCCTGAGGGATCTCGTTGCCGCTTAG
>CAMLDJ010000453.1 GCA_946478755.1 uncultured Pedobacter sp.
TAGCCGATTTAGCTATGAACCATCCAGAAGCTTTTAAAGCTGTAATTGATGCAGTAAAATAAATATAACTTAAGTTATATAAGTGATCAAAGAAAAAGGGAGCGATTAGCTCCCTTTTTTTATGTACTGAGTTTATGTATGATTTAAGCCAGGCATATACCATTAAATGTCAACGTACTGGCCGGATGTGATAATGGTTTCTTTATCTATGATGCTAAGTTTTGGAATATTGCCCAACACTTTCACCTTACTGTAATTGGCAATGTAATTTTCGCTTTCTGCATTTGCTCCGCCATTAAACAGGATACCTTCAACCTGGATATGATTAAATTTAAGGATTTCAAGCGTGAGCAAGGTATGATTGATGCTGCCCAGGTAGTTTTGTGATACGACAATCACTTTTGCCTTCAGTTTTTTAATGAGATCGAGTATCAACTGTTTATCATTTAAGGGGACCATCAGGCCGCCTGCACCTTCGATAATAAGTCTGTTATTGGTTTGAGGAGCTTTTATGTAGTCGAGGTTGATGTCTATGCCGTCCAGCTTTGCAGATAAATGGGGCGAAAGCGGCTGTCCCAGACGATAGCTTTCGGGGTGGATGACTGTTTGCGTATTGCTGATAAGATGTTTAATAAAGAGGCTGTCGCTGGTCTCCAGATCACCTGACTGAATAGGTTTCCAGTAATCTGCCTTTAATTTTTCGGTTAGAATGGCGCTTACTATTGTTTTGCCAATGCCTGTACCAATTCCGGTAATAAAATAAGTATCATTCATGTCTTAATGTCATTAATTCGTTAACAAGCAATTTGATCTCCTGATCACTGTTAAATAAGTGCAGGCAGATTCGGAGACGTTCTTTTCCCGTTGGAACGGTGGGGCTTAATATCGCCCTTACATCCAGTCCTTTATCCTGCAATACGTTGGCTGCTGCTTTGGCCAGGCCGTTACTTTGAAATAGGATGGTGTGTATCGCCGAAGCATTTTGTATTGTCCCGGGGATGGGCATCTGGCCAATTAGATGGTTATAAAGTGTTATTTTAGATCTGATCAGTTTTGCATAATCGATTGCTGCAAGCATTTGATAAGCTGCATGTATCAGCGCTATGGAATGAATGGGGGCAGCAGTGGTGTAAATAAAGCTGCGCGCGAAATTGATCAGGTATTGGCGCAGATCTGAACTGCCCAATACAATTGCCCCATGGGTACCCAATGCTTTTCCGAAAGTTACGATACGTGCAAATACGGCCTGCTCCAGTCCAAACATTTGAACAAGTCCCTTTCCATGGTCTCCAAATATCCCCAACGCATGTGCCTCATCGACAATCAGGTTAGCCCCGTACGCCTTACATAAGCTACTTATTTCCTGCAATGGCGCGAGGTCTCCATCCATGGAGTATACACTTTCTGTAAGGACGTAAATATTGCCTTTGGCGATTCTTAGTTTGGCTTCCAGTTCCTGCAGGTTATTGTGTTTAAACGAGTAACGATTGGCATAGCTTAAGCGTGCCCCATCAATCAGACTGGCGTGTATCAGTTCGTCGGCAATAATGGTATCACCACGTTGCGCAAGGCTCGAAAGGAGGCCAAGATTAGCATCGTAACCGGAATTAAATATCAGTCCTGCCGGGGCATGATGAAAATCTGCAATGAACTGTTCCGTTTCTTCGGTGAAAGCATGATTGCCACTAAGTAAACGCGAACCCCCCGAGCCATTTTTGTGATCGGGGATTTCTGCCAGGATGTTTTGAGTCCACATCCTTAATTCGGCTGACCGTCCAAAGCCCAGGTAGTCATTGGAAGAGAAGTCGGCAGGAAGAGCCATTGTGGACAGTTTCCTTAAGGTGCCCTGCTCAGCCCTTTGCTGTAACCTTTCTAGGATAAATTGCTCCGCTTTGTTCATGATGTTCAAAAATAAAGAAAGCAGCTGATCTGCTTTCTTTATTTGAATATATTATGGTACAGATTAGTTTTTGTTCAATTGTGAGATTGATTTCTGCATTTGCGACATCATGGCGCTAAGCGTTTCTATTGTTGGTTCTGGAGTTGGTTCAGGCAGTGCCGTTGAGATATAGGCTTTGGCTTTCCAGATCTCGAGGATGTCATCAGCTGAAACAGTATAAGGATCGTAGATCTTATTGTCGGAGATGAGTTTTAAATCTTTGTTTTCTTTGAAACGGTTCCCTGCTCTTTTATAAACAACCCCTTCATTTCTGCTGATAACAATATAGGTCTCTCCGGTTTTCACGTCGTTCCAGTTGTCCATATATTCAGCTAAAATAATACTTCCGGGCTGTATAGGTAACATCGAGTCGCCCACAATTTCAAATGCCCTGAAAGTTCCCTGTTTCAGAAATGGAAGGGGAAGCTGGAATTTCGGAAGTTCTTTGATGTATTGGGGATCCGAAAATCCGTTCAGGTATCCGGCACTTGCTTTTACGGGAACCATTTCTATATTCTCGTTGTCATCTTTGTCGACCGAAATACTTAAGATTCGAAGGTTGGAACCCTGACTTTTTGGTTTTGGCTTCCAGTCGTCGTTGATGTTTTCATTGATAAACTCGTCTATTGTTAAGTCAAAGTATTCTGCTATTTTTTTTAGTAAGTCGTATTTTGGTTCCGCTCTGTCTTCTTCATAAGCGCCAATGAGTGACCGTTTAATTTCCATAGCATCAGCGAATTGCTGTTGTGTATGGCCTTTTTTCTTTCTTAAGTACTTAAGGTTGGATGAAATATTTGACATAAAATAAAAAGTTAAAATAAATTTGTTTTTACTAAAATTGTTAGTATTATTGTACCAATAAAGTTAGTAATATTATTCCAACTTATGAAAATATGTACTAATTAATTTAGTTACCATTTATTTAAACAGGATAACATGAAAAAATTTGTGTACATCGTAACCGATAGAAACCGGACAAGCCTGCATGTAGGCATGAGTTCTAATCTGATTAAAACATTAGATTTCTATAAGCAAATGCCTTGTTTATTCTTTGACAGTGGGCAGCAGTTAACCCGGTTGGTTTATTTTGAAGAGTTGAAAACTGAAGCTCAGGCTTTAAGCCGCTTCAAGCTGATCAGCAGATTTACGAGAATGCAAAAGGAACGTTTGGTAAGATCCTGCAATCCGGATTGGGTTGATCTGACGATAGGCTTAGATTTTGAGCACATCACTTCCAGGGGAAAGATGATTAATCAGGTGAACCTATCGTTTAACAATATACTTTCTTAAAAGAAAAAAAGTGCTCAGCTCTCAACGGTCTCGGCGATCTTAACGCTCTCTCATTAACGTTGAGGTTAACGCGCTCGATGTGTTTGAAATGGTTAACAGTTCATTATCTAATGAACTGTTAACCCAATTACCAACCTGGGGCGAAGGTTAAGCCAAATACGCCGAAAGATAAATCTTTACGCTGGAAAGGAATAGCGTAGTAAGGTTCCAGGACAAAAGCTCCGAATACATTCACCCTTAAGGATATGCCCACACTCATTGCCGGTACGCGCTGATTGGTCCTGGTATAAATCGGGTTTCCATTTTGATCCAGGACAGGCTGATTGGTGCTCTGATCAAGAACTGGATCTATATTGTTTTCGGGTTGATTTTTGAACACGACCTTGGATCCTTCGTTCCATGCCAGACCAGCATCAAAGAACAGGTTCAGGTCGGTAAACAGGAATTTAGATGGAATGGCAGATAATTTTTTAGGTCCGGTAAATGGAAGCCTAAGTTCTAAGTTAAATACAGCGATTTTATTTCCCGATAACTGATTGATGTCAAAACCTCCTGAAGTG
>CAMLDJ010000454.1 GCA_946478755.1 uncultured Pedobacter sp.
TTATGAAACGTATACAAATGATATCTAAATACATGAGCGTGCTCCTTCTGGGATCAATGCTTGTTGCTGGCTGTTCAAAGGATAAAGGTGATTATAATTACATCAACAGTACAGTAGCCTTTCCAGGAACTACATACGATTATTTGAAAAGTAAGAAAGGGATTTTTGATTCGCTCTTATTTGTAATCGATCGCCTAAAATTAACCGATACGCTGAGGAACAACAATGTAACCTTATTTGCAGTTACCAATCAGAGTTTTCAACAGGTAGTCGATAAACTGAATACCACTAGAAAATTACGGGGAAAGGCTCCGGTTTACCTTAAAGATATGGCAGATGAGTCGCTCGACAGTATGATCTGCAGGTATGTAATCAGGGGAAGTTATACAGCAGATTCGCTGACGCAGACTGATGGGAAAATGCTTAGGGCCGTTAGGTATGCTTACCCCATGAACGGTAAACTGGCAACTGCCAATGCGAGTGGATACAAGGGTGGTGGGCCGGCGGTAATTAAATACTTCTTTACCAAAAAAAGCAGCTTCGTTAAAGACTGGGTTTTAGCTACTGCTGATGCAATTAACATCCGTACCTCCAACGGGATAGTGCACGTACTGGAAACTACCCATCCTTTTGGATTCGGCGAATACACCAAACCTAAGGCCGAACCCTATGATAAAAGTACATTCAGGCTGGCAGGTTACAATGGACCGTTTATTCTGCCTTCGGTCGTAGGCGAAACCGTTTTAATCGAAGCTGAAGACTATGACCTGGGAGGAGAAGGTGTTGCCTATCACGATGACTTATCTAAAAACGGGGGCAACTACAGGCCAGCTGAATATGTGGATATTGATGTTGCATTCGGGAGCCTCGGGCAGATGTATACCGATGCCGCAGGTACTTATACCGCAAGTTATTCTATAGGATGGACAGTAGCCGGCGAATGGACTGTTTACTCCGTAAATGTACCGGTAGAAGGAGATTATAAAATTACTTCAAGGCTCGGTAACGGCAATGCTTCAACTCCTTTAAAGTTTCACATAGAATTTGATTACAAAGACGTAACAGGATCCCTGACTTTTCCAAACAATAAAGGCTGGTGGGTCTGGCAGTTGGTCGAGAGCCCTGTATTTCACCTGAAGGCAGGTAATCATGTTATGCGGTTTTTTCATGAAACCAAAGATATACAGGTGAACAATTTTGTCATCAAACGGGTCAACTAAACTATACTGATATGAAATTTAGAACAATATGTATATATCTTGCTTTTGCAGCGGTTATAATAAGTACAGCAACGGGTTGTAAAAAATGGCTGGATATCCCTGCTGATGTAGATTATTTCAGCGAAAAAGTAGATTATACTACGAAAACTTTTTCGCCGGTACTGGGGCGTACAACCGTTATAACCAATATTTTTAACTACGACAATTCAAGTTTACCCTTAACTTTTCAGCTGCTGAACGTTAGAAAAGCAGATGGTACCCCTGCTGATAACCTCACAAAGGTACAACCGGTCTGGGTATGGTCTACCGCTTATGATGGCAAAGAAACGAGTCTGCAGCAAATTCTCGATAAAAGAAAAAAAGAGGATCACCCCTTATGGGAACTGAGAAAATCGGGTGATCTGATTCTCTGGCAGAGTGCAACAAATGCATCGGTACCTGCGTATCAGGGTTCTACAAACCCTGGAGGCTATCTTTTCGATGTCAAAGTTTCCAATTCCGGAGGAGAGAAAACCATTAAAGATCTGTTGCTTAATCCACTTAGGGAAATGCCCTATGAGCCTACCAATATGGACGTGATTTCAAGTCTGCCGAAAGATTCCATACTACCTTCTGAATTAAGTGGGATGATCGGCCAAAATACCAGAAAAGCACTTTCTAACGAAAATAAAGATGTTTACATCTATTTTAAAAGAATGGGCAACGGAAATTCATTAACCTTTAAGTTTCTGGACAAAAATAAAAACCCGATGAATGTAAATGATTTTAAGGGTACCAAATGGGCCGAACTGATACATGGCTTTAATATGCAAAAAACGGGTGACTATGTCCGGTATGATGTGGCTTACCCGATTCCTCTGGTTAAACTTCCAACAAAATATACCAATGGCGATGGTTCCAGGGCCATGGTAGAGTTTAGTTACAGCAGGATCGGTTTTAATGGGATAAGGGAAACCGGAAAGCTGAAATTTAATTTCAGCATCTTCCGCGAGGGGGATTGGGAAATAGATTTTCATTTCCGTAATGACACACCCAGGTTTCAGGACGAATATTAATGTGTAGGCTTAATATGATACAAATGACAAAGAGACTATTATTGCTCGTGGTTTTTATAACAGGCCTGTTGGTTCCGGGCTACCTGGCAGCACAGGTGCAAAAAGTAATTGTTAAAGGAACTGTTATGGACAGGGAAACCAGACAGGGCATACCCGATGTAACAATTTTATTAGACGGTAAGCCGCCAAAGCCAACTTCTTTTACAGATCGTGATGGCAGATACACCATTGCAGTAGCTCCAGAATCAACCCTTATTTTCAGGTATATCGGCTATAACGAGAACCGGGTTAAAGTTAAATCCGGACAGACTTTGTTGAACATTACCTTAAGCGCAAGCTCTTCTGATATGGAAGAGGTGGTTGTTCGCGGCTATCAGAAACGGTTAAAAGAAACCAGTACGGGATCTTCCTATGTGATCAGCGGAAAAGAAATCCAGGATATTCCTGTTTCTAATGCAGAACAACTGCTGCAGGGTAAAGTTCCTGGCCTTAATATACAGGTAAATACCGGGGCACCTGGTTATCGTGGATCTGTTGCGATACGCGGTGTATCCGGAATTGATATTTCGGGTTCGGGAACCAGTTCGTTTTTAACGCCCACTTCTCCGCTTTATGTAATAGATGGCGTACCAGTAGAGGCTGATGCAAATTTCGAATATGGCTTCAATTCTGCAGGGCCGGGTGTTAGCCCACTCTCGCTGATCCCGCCCGAGGATATTGGTAGCATCGAAGTGTTGAAAGATGCACAGGCTACCTCACTTTATGGTTCAAGGGGCGCTTTTGGTGTTATCCTGATTACCACAAGGCGTGGTAATTCTAAAGTACCAAGAATTCGCTATACCGCTAATTTTTTCGTTAACAAAAGTCCAAAGCTTCGCGAAACCCTTGGGGGGAAATCTGAACGGGATGCCAAGATCAATGAAATTTTAACCATGGGAAATTATGTAGATGTGATGAGAATTTCTACTACACCCATCCTGGCCGACAGTTTAAATCCATATTATAACAATTCTACAGACTGGCAGGCGGTATTTTACCGTACAACCTATAATACCACACAGAACCTGAACATTGATGGAGGCAATGATAAATTCAATTACAAAACCAACTTTGGATATTATGGAGAAAAGGGAATTATAGAAAATACAGGGTATAAACGCTACAACCTCACCACAAATATGAACTATAAGCCAAATGATAAGTTTGGTGTATTTATAAATCTTGCCGGAGGTTTGGGGAAAAAGAATAAAGGCGATGGACAGGGGCTTTTTCAAACAGGTGTCGCAACCAATGCTTCGGTATCCTCCTTGCTTCCGGGGCCATCATTATTTCAGACAACTAGCGGGGTACTATCGGCGCTGACCATTAAAAATGACAATGTCGCCAAAAACCTGCGCGCTAATGTTGATGTGAATTTTTTGGTGTTTCCTGGCTTTAGGGTTTCTTCAAGCGGTAGTTACGATTATGCGGTAAGATCGGAAGAGCACACGTCTGAACTCCAGTCACGGA
>CAMLDJ010000455.1 GCA_946478755.1 uncultured Pedobacter sp.
GGCGACTCCTATAAAGATCAGGACGGGATCATCTGGATCAACGCGAAGGATGGTCTTTGGAAGATCGACCGCAAACAGTACAAGTTTAATTTAACAGATCTGAAGTTGGATGATGCAGAAGTTAAAAGTATTGCAAACCGGGATTCCTTGCTATGGATCGGCACAAATAAGGGCTTATTCATGCTTGATTACAGGTCGGGGCAAATGACCGTTTTTAAGAAAAATGGCCAGGCAAACAGCCTGACAAGTAATGACATCAGTAAACTTTATTTCGATAGTAAAGGAACGTTATGGATCCTTACGGAAAATGGATTTGACAGTTATGATCCGCAGCGTAAGGTTTTCGCCCATTATAATCATCATTCTGCCTTAGGCGGCCTATTCAATGAAGACGTTTTTCGTGACATCCTGGAGGTTGATCCCGGTATTTATTTCCTGGCTACTGATGCCGGGCTTAAGATCTACAACAGCCATAATCGTACTTTCCAGCACTACTATAACAAAAAGGACGATAAGTTTTCCCTTAGCAACAACCATCTGTATTGTTTGTTAAAAGACAAAAGAGGGGATGTTTGGATAGGAACCTATGGTGGCGGACTCAATTGCTTTGACAGGCATACCGGGCGTTTCCAGGTATTCAGGTCGGCAGAGCGCTTAAACGGGGCAATCAGCAGCAATATCGTCCGCGGACTTTATCAGGATTCCAGGGGAAATATATGGATCTGTACGCTGGACGGACTGAATAAGTATATCATAAAAGATCGGCATTTTGTGACCTACTCAAAAAAAGATGGCTTTTCCAACAATGTATTCAGAGACATTACAGAGGATCAGAAAGGCAATATGTGGGCGACTACCGAAAGCGGAATATCCACATTCGATCCGAAAACAATGACGGTAAGGAATTTTGACGAGGCGGATGGCGTTTATGTCAGTGCCGTCATGTTCAATAACCATAAAAGTATCTACCTGGCAGGATCTAAAGGGGTCATCAGGTTTAATCCCTCAGGAATTCACTTCAACAAGATCGTGCCCCCAGTATATTTTACAGATTTCCAACTGTTCAACAAGTCAGTTTCTCCGGACATTAATGGCCCCCTTAAACAAAACTTAAACATCACCAGGGAACTGAGCCTCGACTACGAACAAAGCGTCTTCTCCTTCGAATTTGTTGGCCTGAACTATCGCTATCCGGAAAAGAATCAATATGCCTATAAATTAATCGGCTTTGATAAAAAATGGAATTATGTAGGTACACAACGCAAGGCCACCTACACGAACTTGAATCCTGGAACCTATAAACTCTGGATCAGGGCCTCGAACAATGACGGCGTATGGAACAACCAGGGGAGAGTTCTCATCATCAATATCAAACCCCCATGGTACTGGACATGGTGGGCTTATTTGTTGTATGCTACAGGAACCTGTCTCGCAATTTATGGATATATTGTGTACAGAAATAAGCAGGAAGACCTCAAATACAAAATAAAAGTAGCAAATATCGAAGGGGAAAAAGAAAAGGAACTCAATGAAAAGAAACTCTCTTTTTTTACCAATATTTCACATGAATTCAGAACACCACTTACTTTAATCATCAACCCGATTAAAGAACTGCTCTATCATGATGATAAGAATGTAGATACCAGCAACCTTAATATCGTTTATCGCAATGCGAAAAGACTGTTGAGCCTGGTAGACCAACTGCTACTTTTCAGAAAAGCGGATTCAGATGCAGATAAACTGAAAGCGGCAGACCTGGACATCGTTAACCTTTGCAAGGAAGTCTACCTCTGTTTTTCGCACCAGGCACGTTCGAAAAAGATCCAGTACGAATTTCTTACTGAACAGGACCATATAGACATTTATGCGGATCGCGAAAAACTCGAAATTGCCATTTTTAACCTGCTGTCTAATGCCATTAAGTTTACGCCAGAGGAGGGCAGGGTGTCAATTGCCATTTCCGAAACACAGGAAGGGGTAAATATACAGGTCACAGATACGGGATGCGGGATTTCCGATCTGGCCGGAGAAAAAATTTACAGCAGGTTTTATCAGGAGCCTGACCACAACAATTCCCTGAGAACGGGTTTTGGTATCGGATTGTACCTGGTAAAAAGTTTCATCGAGCGTCATGGTGGCACGATTACCTATACAAGTAAGGAAAATCAGGGGACAACATTTTTTATTACCCTGCTGAAAGGAAAGCAACACATCAACCCTGATCAGGTCATTCCTGCTCCATCAACAAGCTCCGAGTTGCTGATGGAACTCGCAGAAGAAGAGGAGATGGAAACGGTCAGCCAGCAGGAGGTCGCTATTGAACAATACGACGCTGCGCTCGCTTCGGAAAGAAAGTCGATCCTTATCATTGATGACAACAAATCCATGAGAGATTACCTGATCGAAGTTTTCAAACCGCAGTACCACCTCTATGTTGCAGCCAGTGGAGAGGAAGGCATGCAGATGATCAGGGAACTGCTGCCTGATTTTGTCATTAGTGATGTAATGATGCAAGGAATCAGTGGTATAGAGATTTGCAGCCTGGTTAAGGAAGACCCCGCCATCAGCCATATTCCCATTGTGTTGCTCACGGCCAGCTCATCGCCCGAAATTAAACTGAAGGGCATCGAAAGCGGAGCGGACGATTACATCAGTAAGCCCTTCGATAAGGATCTGCTTGTCGCCAGAGTTGCTGGTATTCTTAAAAGTAAAACCACACTGCAAAAGTATTTCTATAATGAGATCACTTTGAATGCAAACAATTCAAGGATCTCTGCCGAATACAAAGACTTTCTTCAGGATTGCATCAGGATCGTGGAAAGTCACATCACTGATCCAAATTTCAACATTCAGATACTGGCTGACGAAATCGGCATGTCACGCTCCAACCTGTTCAATAAGATAAAGTCCATCTCCGGAAGATCATCCAATAGTTTCATCCGCTTTATCCGTTTGCGAAAAGCAGCAGAAATATTCATCAATACAGACAACACCATTTCAGAGACCATGTTCATGGTTGGCATCAATGACAGTAAGTATTTCAGGGAGCAGTTCAACAAATTGTTCGATATGAACCCCTCAGATTACATCAAAAAATACCGTAAAAACTTTTCAAATAACCTTACCCTGAACCGGGCGATGAAGAAAAAGTGAAACCGATAAAATGTAATTCAATTGGGGGTTCCTGAGAAAATAAAATGATTTTACCCCCTTTTTTTTATCATATTACCCCTCATGTTTGTGGTTGCGTCATCGTTATATTTGTATTAACCAAACATAAAAATATGAACATTCGCACCACAAACCGATCAGGTAAACTACCTGGTTTTTCAAGTTGATCAATTAGGTTTTCCAGTACAAGATGAATAATTTGTTATACTGTACCGGTATATTTTTTTGCTCTATTTAATAATCGTCAAATAGACATTTAATTTGTGCAAAACCCATTGCTAACCAAATAACTAAATCATATGAACCAAACAGAACCCCGGATTTTGCGTCCCGCAAAAGGAAAATCAGCTAACCAGATTAAACCATACAGACATGAATAAAAAGATACATAGATCATTATGTGGGTGGATCTTGTGCAGTTTCCTCCTATCATTCAGTTTCACTGCCCTTGCCCAAACGGAGGTAACCATAAGAGGTGTGGTAAGGGACAGTATTAGTGGCATCCCATCTGCCAACGTGCGATTGCTCAATACAAAAGCGGGCGTATCCACGGATGGGGAAGGACGATACACCATTAAAGC
>CAMLDJ010000456.1 GCA_946478755.1 uncultured Pedobacter sp.
ACTTTTTCGGTAAATACAGATATGCTGATTACCGAACTGGACAAAACTGACCTGATCATTATTCCTGCATTGTCGGGCGACCTGCAAACGATGATCAAAATGAATGATGCATTTATTCCCTGGATCATCCGTCAATATAAAAACGGCGCAGAAGTAGCGTCATTATGTCTGGGTGCTTTTTTATTGGCAGCAACCGGCCTTTTAAATGGGAAGTCCTGCTCCACCCACTGGCTGTTTGCAGATGAATTCAGGTCCATGTTTCCCGACGTGGCCATCACAGAGGGAAGCATCATCACAGAGGTTGATGGCCTGTATTCCAGTGGCGGGGCCAGCTCTTACTGGAATCTTTTACTGCACCTGATTGAAAAACATCAGGGTCGTGAAATGTCTATTATGGCGGCTAAGTTCTTTGCCATAGAGATCGACCGTAAAAGCCAATCGCCTTTTATCATGTTCAACGGGCAGAAAAAACACGAAGATGAACCGATCAAGCAGGCCCAGGAGTTTATTGAACAAAATTATACAGAGAAGTTATCCGTAGAAGACCTGGCCGATAAATTCGCGATCGGACGGCGCCACTTTGAAAGACGGTTTAAAAAAGCCACTAACAATTCCCCGGCCGAGTACATACAAAGGGTAAAGATTGAAGCTGCAAAAAAACAGCTTGAAAATACACCAAAAAATATAAATGAGGTCATGTACACGGTTGGATATACCGATATTAAAGCTTTCAGAACCGCCTTCAAAAAACTAACCGGCTTGTCGCCGGTAGATTATAAGCATAAATATAACAGGCAGGCTGCCGCCTGATCGCCAGGGTTCAGAAATTGCGCGGTTGGTTAATGGCTTTGATCTTCCGTCGGACTGATGTCCAGGATGTCATCGCCATTATTGACATTTCTGATGTTCAAGGATTTTCCTATTTCTACGGCCATTTTCTGATGTTTCTTAATTACCGGAAGCGTCTTTTGTGCAAAAGCTTTCAGCTCGGGATCGGCCATGCGAACGCCATTAGTGAACAACGTCAGCGTTTTATTATGGTCCTCAACCATCATTTTAATATACTGGACATCAAAAGGCCTGTCAGATAATTCTTTCAATTTATCCAGCTCTTTTACATGGTCTTCAGGTAATGCGGTGTCCAGGTTAATGCCTTTGGCTTTAGCAATTGTGGCCAGCTCTTGATTTGCCTGACCATGGTCCCTCACCATTTGCGTTGCAAAATCCTTCACTGTAGCATTTTTAGTTTTTTGCAAAGCCATCTTTGCGGCTTCGACTTCCATCATGCCTTCTGTAGCGGCCCTCAGTGGAAATTCCCTTTCCTCCATTTTTAAATCCGGGGTTGCAGCCGTGGTTCGCGCCATGGTCGCACTGTCATTGAGCGAATCAATAGTCGATGTTGCAGCCTGATCACTGCTGGTTTTATTCGGACCGGAACAGGATTGCAATGCCAGTAGAGCCATCACAGAGATGATATTTTTATTGTAAAATTTCATAAGTTTATGTTTAAATGAATTAGCATTATAACACCTCCCATCGTATATAGTTTAAATCATTCTGCTTCTCCCGGGTTTGTACTCCCCCTAACAGATTCGATCAGTCTTATAATTGATTTGGGTATTTGTCGTTATCTTTAAAAAAATTAAGACAAGATATATTGAAATCTCATCACATACCGACTATAAAAAAGGGTCTGAAAAAAAGGACCTTAATGTTATTGTTCCCACTGTTAACCGCGGTGCCCTTTTCCTATAGCCAGACGGTACCCGGAGCGGATTCGTTGAGAAGGGATACCATTAAAAAGGATACAACAGCTGCACAATATGATGTTGGCGACCTGTTTACCACGATCTTTCATCCCAAGCGGAAGAGCACGCCGCGTAAAAAATCGGCCGTTACCATAATACCTAATTTTGCTTACAACCCAAGTATAGGGGGGCAGATTGGCATAAAGGCTGTTGCCGGCAAGGTGCTGGGCAGGGATAAAAGCACATTGATGTCCATTGCTGCGACTTCAGCATCTATCACAACCAAAGGCATTATCTATTTCTACCTGAATCATAATGTATATACTTCGGGGAATAAATGGAACCTTCAGGGAAGCATGGTGGCTGCAAAGACGGTTTTGCCTGACTTTGGATTGGGAATCGGAAATGCCGCAAGCGGCAGCGAAGCCGACCTGATCTTAAGCAATCCGGATCGTAAGGCCTATGTGCTCCGTGCTGAATATTACAACTTCAGGGAAAAGATCTATAAGCAGATCCAGCCTGGCCTGTTTCTTGGCGCAGGTGCATCCTTTGAGATCAGAAGGAACATTAAAGTCAGCGGGGCCGACGAGTCGACACCTTATACCATTTACAGCGACAGGTATGGGTTTGACCGGGATCACTATCAATCCAACGGATTGCTTTTTAATGTGCAATATACCACCCGCGACAATCAGAACCGGGCTTATAAGGGAATTTATGCCGATGCGGGGATCCGGGTAAACCAGGCCTGGATGGGAAGCTCAAAAAATGCAGTACAGCTGACTACAGATGTCAGAAAATACTGGAGTTTGTCTGACCGGAATCCGGAACATGTGATTGCTTTTTGGAACTGGGGTTCTTATCTGCTGAGCGGTACCCTGCCCTATCTGGAGTTAGCGGGTACGGGGCGGGATGCCTACTTTCGCAGTGGAAGGGGCTATACCGTCACCTATTTTAAGGGCCCGCAATATTTTTACTCAGAGCTGGAATACCGCTTCCCCATCACAAGAAATAAATTCGTTAGTGGGGTAACTTTCGTAAACATTCAAACGGCTAATGATGACCTGGGTACACGCCTGTTTCAGCAATGGCAGCCAGGCGGCGGCGCAGGTTTACGCGTGCTCTTTAATAAAAGTACCCGTACCAATTTATGTCTGGACTATGCCTTCGGAAATTATGGCTCCAAAGGATTCTTCCTGGGTTTAACCGAGGCTTTTTAGCCAGCAGTTACCGGTCCATCGGATGAGAAGTTGAGCCTGGATTGGTTCCGTCCAGATCCATTCCCAGGCTGCCAGGCTCGTCCGACAGCCGGCTATCAAGGTCATTGTTTATGATCACGGAGCCCTCAGTAGCTACCGGCCTGTTTGATCCTGTTCCCTCCGCGCTGGGATGATGCAGGAACTCCAGTCCTTCCGGCGTTATTGATGCGGAATGCTGTACACTGCTCCGGTCTATAGTAACATAGCCCAGTCGCTCCAATTCTTCATATTGTTCTTCCATGCCTCCTAGAATGGAGGAACTCACCTGTTGGTCTATAACTTCAAGCATCGATAGGATTTCATGATTTTCCATAACCTTTGATTATTATGTTTATGTTGTCATAAAATTAACAAAATTGGCGGCAATTGGTTTGCTTTACTGCCGCATATGCTCTTCTGCCTCGACTTTTATAACGTGTTTTTTTTCAACAAAACCTGTTCTTGCCATAAATACTGTGCCCTTACGGCCGCGTAAGTAAAAAATCAAAAACCAAATGCGCACAGCGATGTTAAGACAAAAGATCGGATAAGGGATCATCTGATCTGATTCATCAGTTAAATATTAAAGTTATGAGCACATCAAATCAAACACATAACCATCAAACGATAAAAGAATGGGCCGATCAAAGAGGCGGTGTTCCTGCAAGGGTAAAAGGAACGGGAGATGGCGACCAGGGAATATTAAGGATTCATTTTCCGGAATTCAGTAAAAGTGATGATCTTGAAGAGATCAG
>CAMLDJ010000457.1 GCA_946478755.1 uncultured Pedobacter sp.
TTAATATTTGAATATACAATGAGAGAGATTCAATTTAGAGAAGCTTTGCGTGAAGCCTTAAGCGAGGAAATGCGTAAAAATGAAAACGTTTTCCTTATGGGCGAGGAAGTTGCGCAATACAATGGTGCTTATAAAGTAAGTCAGGGTATGCTTGACGAATTTGGCGATAAGCGGGTGATCGATACACCGATTGCTGAATTGGGCTTTGCCGGTATTGCTATAGGTGCTGCGATGAACGGATTGATTCCGGTTGTAGAATTTATGACCTTTAACTTCTCTCTGGTTGCTATAGATCAGATCATTAATGGTGCTGCTAAAATGTTGTCTATGAGCGGCGGGCAGTTTCCTGTTCCGATCGTATTCCGCGGACCAACAGGTAATGCTGGTCAGCTGGGTGCACAGCACTCACAGAATTTCGAGAACTGGTATGCAAACTGCCCTGGTTTAAAGGTGGTGGTTCCATCTACACCTTACGAAGCTAAGGGATTGCTGAAACAATCGATAGTCGATCCGGATCCGGTTATTTTCATGGAATCGGAGGTGATGTATGGCGATAAAGGTGACGTTCCGGAAGGGGAATATTACCTGCCAATTGGTAAAGCCAATGTCGTTAAAGAAGGTTCTGACGTGACGATCGTAACTTTTGGTAAAATGCTGACACGCGTGGTAAACCCTGCGGTTGAAGAGCTGACTAAAGAAGGAATTAATGTGGAAGTGATCGATTTGCGTACCGTACGTCCAATCGATTATGCAACGATCATTGAATCTGTTAAGAAAACCAACCGTTTAGTGGTGGTAGAAGAAGCATGGCCATTAGCTTCAATTTCTTCTGAAATTGCCTTTAATGTTCAAAGAAACGCGTTTGATTATTTAGACGCACCTGTACTGCGCATTACCTGTGCAGACGTGCCATTGCCTTATGCACCAACGCTTATTGCTGCGAGTCTGCCAAATGCAGAGCGCGTAATTAAAGCGGTTAAAGAAGTCATGTACGTGAATAAGTAAGCTATTGCCTCTTTTTTGAGCGCATTACGATATGGTCCTGCCGGTATTACCGGCAGGATTTTTTGTTAACAATATATTTATTTGAGATGTCAATTGTTAGGATTAATTTTGGCAGCAATTGTACGTTGGGAGATCAAAAGAAAATAAATGAGCAATCATTCTAAAATCATTGCTGCTGAGCTGGCAGTAACGGAAAAGCAGGTTATCGCTACTATCGAATTACTGGATGAAGGGGCTACAGTTCCTTTTATTTCACGCTATAGGAAAGAGGTTACAGGAAGTCTGGACGAGGTCCAGGTAGCCGGGATCCGCGACCGGTTTCAGCAGTTAAGGGAACTCGATAAGCGGAGAGAGGCCATTTTAAAGGCACTTGCTGCGTTGGATAAACTGACGCCGGAGCTGGAAGCACAGATCAATGCTGCCGAAAATATCGCTACGATAGAGGACATTTATCTGCCCTACAAACCTAAACGTAAAACAAGGGCTTCCGAAGCCAGGAAAAAAGGATTGGAGCCACTGGCCCTGTTGATCCTTGAGCAAGGCAAAATATCACCGGAAACTGAAGCCGGCAGGTTTTTAAGTGACGAATTGGGTGTGGGCTCGACAGCCGATGCATTGGCAGGAGCCAGGGATATCATTGCCGAGCTGGTTAACGAAAACGTAGAAGCGCGGACTGCGATGCGGAATTATTTTCAGCAAAAGGCAGCCTTTAAATCTACCGTAATCAAGGGTAAGGAAGAGGAGGGCATTAAATATAGAGATTACTTTAACTGGGAAGAGCCTATAAAAGCGGCTCCCTCTCACCGGGTGCTGGCCATCCGCAGGGGAGAAAATGAAGGGATACTGAAACTGGAGGCTATGCCGGCAGAAGAGGGTGCTATTGATATTCTGGAACGCCGCTTTGTTAAGGGCAACAACGAATGTGCCGAACAGGTTAAACTTGCGGTGCAGGATAGCTATAAGCGGTTGCTTGGCCCTGCAATGGAAACGGAGATCCGCAGCCTTTCTAAAGAGAAGGCAGATGAGGAAGCGATCCGCGTATTTGCAGAGAATGCGCGTCAGCTGTTGCTTGCTGCCCCGATGGGACAGAAAAACGTTCTGGCCATTGATCCTGGATTCCGTACCGGATGTAAGGTCGTGTGCCTGGATAAGCAAGGTAAGCTATTGGAGAATACCACCATTTACCCGCATACCGGACAAGGAAATGTCAAAAGGGCAGGCGACAAGATCATGGAACTCTGCGCTAAATATGAAATTGAGGCTGTTGCCATCGGAAACGGTACGGCAGGCCGTGAAACTGAAGTGTTTGTCCGCGGGCTGAACATTCCGTCTTTGGTTGTGGTGATGGTCAGTGAAAATGGAGCTTCTATTTATTCCGCCTCTGAAGTGGCCAGGGAAGAGTTTCCTACACAGGATATTACTGTTCGTGGAGCAGTTTCTATTGGCCGCAGGCTAATGGACCCGCTCGCAGAATTGGTAAAGATTGATCCTAAATCAATAGGGGTAGGACAGTACCAGCACGATGTTGACCAGAATAAATTGCAGGCATCACTGGATGATACGGTAATGAGCTGTGTAAATGCAGTAGGTGTTGAGCTGAATACGGCTTCAAAACAGGTTCTTGCTTATGTTTCTGGTTTAGGCCCTCAGCTGGCTCAGAACATTGTAAATTATAGAAATGAGCACGGTGCGTTCAAGAACCGGGAGAGTTTAAGAAAAGTACCGCGCCTGGGCGACAAGGCCTTTGAGCAGGCTGCAGGATTTCTTAGGATCAGGAATGCAGAAGCCGCTTTAGATGCCAGCGGTGTACACCCGGAGCGCTATGCCCTGGTTCATAAAATGGCCAGAGATTTAAACTGCAGCATAAACCAGCTGGTTAAAGATGCGGAACTGCAGAAGCAGATCAAGCCACAGCAATATGTAAATGATGAGATTGGTTTGCCCACCTTAAATGATATCCTTGCAGAGCTGGCTAAGCCGGGACGGGATCCGCGCGAGCAGTTCGAGGTATTCAGCTTTACCGATGGTGTAAACGAAATTGCCGATCTGAAAGTGGGTATGAAACTGCCGGGTATTGTCACCAACATTACCAATTTCGGTGCTTTTGTTGACATAGGCGTACACCAGGATGGTTTGGTGCATACCAGTCAGATTGCAGATAAGTTCGTGGCTAATGCCAATGAGGTGGTGAAGGTTCACCAAAAAGTAGAGGTGACTGTTGTTGAGGTTGATGTGGCCCGCAAAAGGATTTCCCTGTCGATGAAAAAGGAGACAGGAGCGAAAGCGAAGCAAGATTTTAAAGGAAACGCAGCTAAAGCCAAAAAAACTGCCGGACAGGCGCGCCCTGATCAACATAAGAGGCCTTCAAAACCTCAGCACAACCCTAAAGGCGGGCAAAAGGAAAAAGCGCTCCCTGATGGGGATTTGCAGCTGAAGCTGGAGGCGTTAAAAAACATGTTTAAATAAAGGGAGAAAATAACCGTTCTCTTCAGAGGCTGCATTACTTGTCGTTGAAGAGCTCCAAGAACGCTGAGGCCTCTTCTGAGAAGGTAATTTTCTTTTTCACAACAAAAAGGCAGGGGGTAGAACTTCTGCCTTTTGTCATTCATCACCTTTTTCCGTCCAGAAGTCCTTAAAGTAAACAGCCCTATTTTATTTCCATGTAAGACAAGGCACTGGAACTTTTAATCAGCAATGCAGAACGGGAAATGGGGGTGGATATTAGAA
>CAMLDJ010000458.1 GCA_946478755.1 uncultured Pedobacter sp.
ATCGCGAGCTGAAGCCCTCTATCCCCTGCCATTTCAGCAATCTGATAAAGATTGGCAACAGCTCTGTCCCATTCTATTTTTCGCTGTTCAGGCGACACCAGACGCGCCTTACCTACCGCAGAATACATTGGCCCACCAAAAAATCCGGCACCAAGTTCGTAGGCTATTTCCAAACATGATTCTATATAATTAAAGCTGGTACGATGATAACTCACATCGTCGTTTGTCAGGTCTCTTCCAGGTCCGAAAGCCCCGCAAATGACTGGCGTTAAATCAAACGCCTGAAGCGCTTCTTTAACACTTTTCACATCAATTAAAGCGGGATCTTCAACTGGTATTTCTACGACATCATACCCCATAGCCCTGATCTTAGAGAACAGCGAGATCGTTTCTGTTTTAAAAGGAGAGGTCCACAACCAGGTACTGACACCTAACTTAATATTTAAGCTCATCCTGTGTAGTATATTCTTTTACAAAATTTTCTTCAGATAATACAACGGCTTTATACCCTCCTTTTGATTTAAAATAAAGTAACAGCAACAAATAACAGATCAGCATCCCTATGGGAAACAAAGCAACTGTTTTAAGCGCATCTTTTTTAGCATCATCCTGTATAGCGATAACAGCTAGTTTTTCACTTTCGGGAGCTTCAGCGAGTTTGGCAAGGTTGACAGACTGGTAGTCGCCGAATATGCTTTTCTTTTCCTGGGTAACATAAGTACGGTGCAGAGCCGTCCTGTTTGTCGCATCATATTGCTTTAGATTGGTATCCGTTGTTTTATCCTGAAAAAAACCTAGTATAACAGCTCCGATTACCCCCGCGCCAATCATCCCTACCCCTCCGGTGATATTTAAAGTGAGCGCCCCTCCTTTTGGAAAACGTTCTGCGACAACACCGAGCATTGTTGGCCAGAAGAAACTTTTACCTAAACCAAATACAGTTGCTGCCACTAAAATCATAATGCCCGAAGATGCAGACAAAAGAAACAAGCCTCCAGCGGCAACAATAGCGCATACAGCTAATAAACCCAGCGGTGTTATCTGATGGATGATCTTACCTGCTGAAAGACGGAGCGCAACCATAATGACTGAGGTATAGACCAGGATCCAGCCTGGCTGCAATCCTATTTTCAGCATTTCCGGACTCATCAGATCTGTGATCCAGCTGTCTGTCCCTAATTCTGTTGTTGCTAGCGGCAGCATTATCAGCAGCATAACAATAAATAAAGGCTGCCCGAAACTTCGTACATAAAAGCCAAAAATGCCCGTAATAGCCAGAGTTGCGATGACATTAGTAGAAGTTGCCCAGCCAAACACAGATCCTATTTGAAAAACAATAAGTGCTACAATAATGAGCGCACCGCCAATCCCCACTTCCCTGAGCATTTCGAGGTAAGACACACCTGCCTTTACCCTTTCATTTAAAGGGAATTTATGTGGGAGCATCATCACTGCATAAGAAACAGCTGGAAGCAATACCAGGATAACCTTTAACTTCCAATGCATTCCAGGCCCCATTAACAATGCAAGAATTCCCCCTAAAACCAAACCTGCCGGCCAGCCAGCATGTAAAAAGTTCAGCCATTTGGTTTTTTGCTTTGGAAACATACTGGCAACGGCCGGATTAACAACCGCCTCAACTGTGCCATTCCCCAGAGCCATGATAAATGTGCCGATGTAAAGCATGGTATACCCATCAGCAAAGAAGGTAATTGCTGCAGATGATATATGGCAAACGAAAGCAAAGATCATAGAATTTTTATATCCAACCCTGTCTATGATTAAACTGAACAGGACAATACTGATCGCAAATGGCCATAAACCTACTCCGGCGATTTCGCCAACCTGGGTTTTGGTCAGGTTAAACTCAGCTTCCCACTGTGGTAAGGTGAGTGCACGTAAAACAAAGCTGAATGATGTGGTTACGATCGACATGAAACATGCCAGAAAAAGCATTTTGTTAGGCGCGGCGCTGGCTTGTGGAGGGTTAAGGTTCATCATTTGGTTAGTAGTTTGGTGTTAAAGTATTATTTATTTTTTATTACTTTCATTATTCCGTTCATGATGCTCCAGTGTCCCGGGAAAGTACAGACAAAGGGATAGTCACCAGGCGTTGCCGGAGCGGTAAACTTTATCGTTTGCTTTTCCTCCGGATTCAGCAATTTGGATGCAAATAAAATTTCAGGAATTGACGGAACATAGTTTTTTTCTGCTCCATTTGGGTCCTGAACCATTTCATCCGCGGCAGCACCAACTTTTTTAAGTGTTCCTGGTTTTGCAATGACCAGGTTGTGCTGCATAAAATCCGGGTTCTCGAGATGAATGGTTACACTTTGTCCGGCTTTCACCGTGAAGGAACTTTTATTAAACTTCATCACATGCTCTACTACTTTAAGGCTGATCACCGCCTCATCAGACGGAGCAGCAGCATGATGCCCGCGTTCGGTTGAGGCCACCATTTCATGCACTCCCTCCGGCATAAAATCCTTAACGATGGCCTTAATAAAGGGAGAAGGATCGGAAGTCATTCTGGATATGGCCAAAAATCCTTCCTGGTGCCGTAAGGCTGCTGTATATAGGGCCTGGGCGATATATTTGTCGGCGGCATTTACTGAATCCATTGCCATTTCAAATAAAAGATGGCCAAGATGAACGGATGCGGACATATCGGAAATGGCCAGCAGCGTTGCAAGCCGAACACGCAAGTCTTTATCTTTAAGCAGACCGCCTTTTTGAATGGCCCCGATCCATGCATTATCTTTTGGAAGGGCTTGAATTGCCGCTTTTCTTACGCCCGCTGCCGGATGCCTTAGCGCCCCCTGTACCACTTTCAGCGCCTCATCATGGTGTCCATCCAACGCGCCCAGTCCCTGAAGTGTCCATATCGCGTTTACCGCCGGGCCGTTTAATCCGATTTCATCGAGGTTCTGATTGTTGATTATTTTGTAAAGCCCTGGCAATACGCTGGTACTTTTAGATTCCACCAGTAAGCGTTGTGCTGTTATCCTCCAAAACAAGTTGTCGTTTTGCAGGGCCGACAATAATCCTTCCGGATTATCTTTAGACAATTTAAGTGGCGTATAAGGCTTAGCATTTTTGTACTTCACACGATAAATACGACCCCGTTCGCGATCGCGAAGCGGATTGATGTAAGCGTTTCCCTCCCCCGAATCAAAGCCCCGGGGCGTAGGGTTGTGCTGAATGATAAAATCATACCAATCGGCAATCCACACGGCCCCGTCGGGACCAACTTCAGCATGAACGGGACCTAACCATTCATCCGAACTCGCAAGAAAATTCCATCCGTCTTTCTCAACAAAACCGGCGCCTTGTTTGTCTATAATTGCATTGTGGACCACCCGACCCGTAGGCTCGCAAATAAATGCGGTTCTATTCCAATAACTTTTCGGGAAGTTCCTTGCCGTATAAAAATTATGGCCAGTGGCAGCACTAAATCCACCATGTACATCAACCTGTCTCAGATTTGGAAATACTACATGCATATCATAATGTCCATCGATCTTCTGAACCGGCCGTACTGTCGATCCTGGTAATATTTTTTGTGTATACTTTTCCGGCATGGAGAAGAATGCGCTGTGGGTATTATTGGCTGTAGAAATAAAAATATCGTTCTCCTCCGTAAAACCCAGCCCCCATGTATTGTTGCTCGTTTTGGCTTTAAAATCAAGGCTTCCACCATCAGCAGTAAAACTGTAA
>CAMLDJ010000459.1 GCA_946478755.1 uncultured Pedobacter sp.
GAGATTAGCTTCCGTGACTGGAGTTCAGACGTGTGCTCTTCCGATCTATCCTGTGTCCTTTGCTATTTCAGTTAAAGTCTTTTGATCAACATAGATCCACTTAAACCAGTTGCCTTTTACACTTTTGTATTCGTACCTGAAATTCACTTCCCCGAAATATCCGTTTTCGGGGAAAGGGACCTCCAGGTAGAGATAGGAAAGGTCGGAGCTGTCGAACACCAGCTGACCGTCTTTGTTGATTAATCCTTTGGCCTGTTTTAAAAAAGTTTTTAGTCCGGGAATGGATCCGGTCAGACCGATTCCATTCATCATGAAAAGCAGAGTGTCATATCTGTTGTCGCCCTCAGGAATCTTATAAGTCAGGATGTTTCCTTCGACTGCCTGCTTTAAACCACGTTGTTTCATGATGTCAACAGCGGCAGCAGAGATGTCCATTCCTGTGGTATTTAATCCTCTCTTTTGCAGTATCAGGGCATGGCTGCCTACGCCTGCACCCACATCCAATACCTTGCCCCGACAAAGATCGAGCGCTTTTAGCTCCAGTTCAGGCATGTCCCTTTCGTTCCTGAAGTAGATGTCTACCGGCATTTCCTCTGGTTCGTCGTAAGAATTGTGTACCCAAAGTGTTTCCGCCGGGGGATTTTTAAACTGATCTTTTAAGGCTTCTCCAAAAACGTCCATGGGGCAAAACTAGGAAAATTTTATCTTCGCGGTAGGCCCCGTTTTTGATAGCTCAAATTCCTGGTGGTATTCTGGGATGGCTACATTTTTAAATCCTGCATTCCGCACTTTGCTGGCAAAATTTTGCTGCACGTCATATTCGCCATGAACCAGGAACAATTGTTTAACTTTTGCCGGATCCTGTCCGGAAAGAAATTGTAAAAGGTCTTCATAATCGCCATGTGCGCTCATAGATTTAATGGATCTGATTTCAGCAATCACGTCATAATCCTGTCCGAAAAGCCAAACCCGTTTCTGTCCGGTCATTAAACGACCTGCCAGGGAACGCGGACTGGCATATCCCACCATTAGAAGGGTGTTTTTTTTGTCGCTGATATTGTTCTTAATGTGATGCCTTACTCTGCCGCCTTCAGCCATTCCTGATGATGATATAATCACACAGGGTTGCGGATCGTTGTTTAAAGCTTTAGATTCTTCTACACTTTCAATGAACCTCAGGCCCTTAAAGCCAAAAATATCATGGTCAACTTTCAGGACCTCCTTTACCCCATTGTTATAGACCTCGGGATGGCTCCTTAACACTTCCGTTGCCTTGAGCGAAAGCGGACTGTCTACATAATATGGGATGTGCGGAAGTTTACCTTTCAATTCCAGCGCATTCAACGCGTATAGTAATTCTTGCGTACGCCCGACGCTGAATGCAGGTATGATCACCTTGCCTTTTTTTTCTAAACAGGTATGTCTGATGACCTGACCCAGCATGTTTTCAATTGGGTCAAGGTCGACATGTAAAGAATCACCATAGGTAGATTCCATAATGATGTAATCTGCCTGCGGAAAGGATTGCGGACTTTTAAGCAAAAGATCGCCGTAACGTCCAACATCGCCGCTAAAAGTGAGCCTGATTATGTCATCTCCTTCCTGTAATTGCAAATGAACAGCTGCACTGCCCACAATATGCCCGGCATCTGTAAAGCAGACCGTTATATTAGGATCTATTTTATAATCCTGTTCATATGGAATGGTTTTGAACTGACGTAATGTTTGCTCCACATCCTTATCGGTATAAAGCGGCATTTCCTGATCCTCAACGACTTTGATTCTCCTGTTAGCATATTCCGCATCCTGCATTTGAATCTTAGCGGAATCCAGCATCAGAATTTCCGCGAGATCTTTAGTGGCAGGTGTACAGAATACTGTACCGCTGAAGCCCTCAGCGACCAATCGTGGCAAGAGGCCACAATGGTCTATATGTGCGTGCGACAGAATAAGGTAATTAACCGCCGCGGGATTAAATCCAAAGGATTCGTTTAGCCCATCCGTAATATCGCCCATGCCCTGGAACAAGCCGCAGTCTAATAAAATCTGAGTTCCGTTAATTAGTTTAATTAGGTGTTTACTGCCGGTAACGGTCCGCGCCGCCCCATGAAAAGCTATCTTCATTAAACCAGGTTATGCGCTTACTTTTGAAATGGTTTCCTTTACCTGATCGGTTACGTTGGCCAGTTTTTCTTTGGAAGCTTCCAGCAGGTCGCAAAACCAGTCAGACATTTTATCCTTCATCTCCCCGCTTTTATCAGAAGATAATATTAAAGCTACAGCAGCACCTAAAGCAGCGCCTGCCAATACACCAGCAATTATTTTAGTTTCCTTTTTCATCTTGATTTATTTTTGATGGTAAACACATGAGCATATCGCATTCATGATATTTTTATAAACAAAAATAAGGCCGAATAGTTTATTCGGATTATTCGTTTATCAACCAATATTACATTTTTTAGGGAAGATTAAATATAAGAGTGGATATAAAAAGGAACAGGGACCATCTGGCGATGCGTCCCTGTTATAAGATGGTTGATCCACCACAGATCAACCTAAACCAAACAAACTGCATTTATAACGGAAAATATTACCGAAAAGTTTCGGCTCGTCTAATTAAAATTGTTAGATGACATTTTTGTGACAGGCTGGTGTTTGTAGCTTTAGAAGGAACATAAATTATAGCATAAATTAATGGGGGAGACTACATAGGAGTGCGATGGTAATCATCATTCAAATAAATATCTGTTCAACTCTTTGGCAATTAAATTTTTCTATCTATCTTTGCAGTCCCTAAAATTGAGGGAAATAAATAATTGTTAAACAAATTAAATACAAGCAAGTGAATACGTTAAGTTACAAAACTGTCTCTGCCAATGCAAAAACTGTTAACAAACAGTGGGTTGTTGTGGATGCTGAAGGCGAGATTTTGGGGCGCTTGTCATCGAAGATCGCAATGATCATCCGTGGTAAAAACAAGCCTGAGTACACCCCACACGTAGACTGCGGTGATAACGTTATCGTTATTAATGCAGACAAGATCAAGTTGACTGGAAATAAATTTTCTGAGAAGGTTTATATTTCTTACACTGGTTATCCAGGTGGTCAGCGTTTCATTTCTCCAAAAGAGTTAATGGCGAAACATCCTAAACGTGTTATCGAGAAAGCTGTTCGTGGTATGTTACCTAAAACGAAGCTTGGTGCAAAATTATTCACCAATCTTTTTGTTTATGCAGGAGCAGAACACCCTCACGCGGCGCAATCACCAAAAACCATTAAACTTTAATTAAGAAGAAATGTCAGTTACTAACACTTCAGGAAGAAGAAAAACTGCAGTTGCCCGCATCTATTTAAAAGAAGGCAACGGCACAATTACCGTAAACGGTAAAGATCATAAAGTATATTTCCCAACATTGCCTTTACAATATATCGTTAACCAATCGTTCGAAGTTTCTGAACTGATCGGCCAGTATGATGTAACTGTAAATGTAGCCGGTGGTGGCGTAAAAGGTCAGGCAGAAGCTGTTCGTTTAGCTATTGCTAAGGCTATCGTTGAATTAGATGCTGAGAAAAAACCAGCATTACGCGCTAAAGGGTTAATGACCCGTGATATGCGTATGGTTGAGCGTAAGAAACCAGGACGCAAGAAAGCACGTAAGAAATTCCAATTCAGTAAACGTTAATCTTAAGGAGACAAAACAA
>CAMLDJ010000460.1 GCA_946478755.1 uncultured Pedobacter sp.
ACCTTGTTTCCGTTTGGGATTGCAAATATAAATACTTTTAGTTTATCGTCAAGTTATTTTTCATAAAAATGCAGCTTCTAAGCTAAGTCATTGGCCTTCAATACCTCAATTATTAAATCTCTTTCAAATCCCTTACCCATCAGGTAGCTGACCAGTTTGTGTTTGCGTTTAAAGGCATCTTTTTCCTTAATTAAGGGTGCTTTTTTTTGTGCAGCAGTCAAAATTGCTTTTAAATAATCGTCCGGATCAATGCTATTCAGTGCACGCTGGATCATTTTATCAGGTATCCTTTTCAACTTGAGTCCCTGTTTTATTTTAATCTTTCCCCATTGTTTTATCCTGAACTTTCCCGAAACATAGGCCTGCGTAAAACGTTCTTCATTTAAAAAGTTGGTCTCTATCAGCTCCGAGATGATCCCTTCAACATCATCGGACCATAATCCCCATTCATAGAGTTTATCGCGGATCTCCTGCTGTGCACGTTCCTGATAGGCACAATAATGCTCCGCTTTCGCCAAAGCCATTTTTCTATCCAGTTTAATTGTTTTTTTTTCAGGCGCATCCATCATCGTTCGGTTTTATTCTTCTGCAGTCTCTTCCAGCTTCCCTTCCTTGTTTCGCTTTAAAGCCACTTTTGGTTTTTCCTGGGTTCCGGTAATGCTTAAAGGAATGCCCAGCAGTCCGAATGGTGGTAAGCCCAGTCTTCCTTTCATATTTAAACGCCCGTCAAAACTTACCTGACCTTCAAAACGTGGCCTGAACCCGGCAACACGCATCTTAAATCTTTCAATATTGATGATATTATTGGCTATGGTGGTTTTAATCTGTACTTCCGAAACATCAGGATTGCTTAAGCTATCCCGGTTGGTCGCACTGCTCACCGCGTTCATCAATTTGAAACCCATCAGACTAACCTTTTTAACCGAAAGCACCCCGGATCCTTTTAAGGAAGGATAGACAGGCATCATATCCCCATTGAGTTTGCCCGACAATTGATAATCCAGGCCAATAATCCCCTTAACTTTTGATGCAGATGTGGCCATATCTCTAAACAGCTTAATTTCTCTGTATGCTTTAGCTACATCAAACTCCTGTGCCAGCAGATGGTAATCGAAACTGGCGGATACAGGACTCAGGCTTTTATATTTTGCATCCATCGTGACGGCAGCATCCGCCAGGTTAAATGCAGCCTGATTTAAATTCATTGTTCCGTTGTTCAGCTCCAGGTTTCCCTTTGCATTTTTGATCTCCAGTCCGTTGTAATATACGGAACCGGCATTTGCTGTTACCGATACATTTAAATTATCCGGAATGATGATCACACCGCTGGCAGCGGCTTTATCTGAACCTGTTGCTTTTGCGCCACCCTCATGATAGGCCATAAATTCATCAGCAAATAACTTTCCGCTTTCCAGGTTGAAGTTACCGGTCAGCTTGGCTTTATCCGAAAGGGCATAATTGATCACATTGCCCAGAAAACCCTTCACACTGAAATCCGAATGCCCATAGCGTCCTTTAAATTGCTCAAATTTCATCTTATCCTGCTTAAAAGAAAATACACCATTGTTCACCAGGAATGATTTGGGAAAAAGGTCTGAATTAAAGCTGATTTCTTTGATGATCACCCGTCCCCTGTTGTTTAGCTTATGGTATCTGCCAGCCATCGCATCGCGCTGAGAACCGCTGAAAGATACATCCGTAAATACAGATCCTTTGACATCATACCCCTTAATCGCAAACAGCTTGTACATTTTGCCAATATCTATGGTTCCTTTCGAACTGATCTTGTACTTCAGATTTTCGAGATTTTGAATGGCTGCTTTCAGTTCGAAAGCTTGTCCACCCATCTGAAAGGAAACCGGCCGGATGTTCATCACCGTATTCTTAAGGGTTCCATCCCTATTGGTTAATACCCCATCAATCGTGATCTTCTCCAGTGCCTGGTCAAAGTGCGCGGTCTTTATCCTTCCATCCTTCAGTAAGATGGCTGCCTCAGTTACCGGAAATATCTTTTTAGCTTTGTTATAGTTGCCTTTACTTTTCACTTTAAGGCTCAGCTTACCACTTAACTCCAGGTCCTTTAGAGGGTAAAACTCCCTGATCTCCCCAAAATTCATCAAGCCGTTCAGTTGCACATCGATGGGCGTATTGCCTGATGTCCGCAGCTTTGCAAAGCCCCGGATGTAGTTCGACAGGGCCTGTATGTTCAGGTCGGTCAGTTCAAATACGGTATGCTTGTAATCGCCATCATTATTGTTACCATTCAGGGTAAAGCTGATCTTCTCCACTGCCGAAGGAGCAGCTGCATGCTTAAAATAGCCATTCCTGAACGAGGCAGCCAGTTTAAATGCCGGAATAGTGGCGATGACCGTATCTACCTGTCTGATTCCGCTGTGCACAACTTTTTTGGTATAGGTGCCCTGTGCATGAAAATCCATTAAAAAGCGTCCTTTTAACTGGTCCATCTCAAAAATTTTTGCCCATTTTTCCAGATCTATATTTACCCTGCTATGCATATAAACTTCAGGTGTTTTCAACCCTCTTAAGTTCAGCATGGCGCCAACATAATCTTTGCCAATATTGAAATAAAGGCTGTCCATATTGATGTATAAGCTATCCATATCTAAGGAAGGGAGCTTGGTCTGCAGGTTCAGATATAGTTTACTGAGGGGTTCAGGTGCCTTGGGATTGGAAATCTCGCCTTCCCTTATTTTTAAATTAAATGATAAAGTAGGCATGATCTTTTTTCCGGCCAGGTACTTCCCGATGAGGGAGGCCTTAATTTCTGCATAACCTTTGATGTTTGTCCGTTCCATGTGCGCTGCAAGGTCAGGTGGCATGGCGGTAAAAATATTATGCAGGTCAGTCTCTTTAGCCTTGGTTCTGAAATTAATATCGTAGCCATCTGGTATAAACGAAAACCTACCGATAAAACGAATGGGCAGGGAATTGATCTTCAGGTCATTTTCATCAAACATCAGGTCCAATGAGTTGGTATTGATCTTCGTGACCAGCCTGGCATTTATCTTTTTATTCAATAAATAAGGTTTGTTATCATACTGAACATCCAGCGATTCGATTTCGGCCTTACTGGTGAGGTCAAAAATGGCTTTACTCAAATCGCCTTTGCCTGAGTAGTTTAATCCTTTGGCGCTAATGAGCATAGGCACCGACTGGTCTTCATAACTGAGCCTGCTTTTATTGATAAAGATCCCTTCAATTTTTATGGCTGTCGCCGCAGTATCCTCTTTTGTAACGGTTTTACCGCTGCTTTGATATATGTTATAATTCGAGTTTCCCTCTTTATCGACCTTAATATTGATGACCGATTCATCTAGAAATACCTGATCAATCCTGATTTGTGACGAAAATATAGTACTGAGGTTCACACCAAAAGACAATTCTTTACAATACAATAAAGTATCCGTTTGAAATGGGGCTGATCCTTTAAGCATAAATCCCTTCAGGCTGAGCGTTAAAGAAGGGAAATGTCTGAAAAAAGACAGACTCGAACTTTCAAATTTGACTTCGCCCTTTATATTTTTATTAATTGACTGTTGTATTTCTTTGGAGAGCGTGTCCGGAAACAGATACGGACCAATACACAACAAAAGGAATAGCGTAACGAAAGTTATTCCTGTGATTTTTAAAGCTTTTTTCAACCTGATAAAATATTTAATCTTTGCAACAGCTGCAAAGA
>CAMLDJ010000461.1 GCA_946478755.1 uncultured Pedobacter sp.
TGGGAGCCGCTTACCTGGCTGGCTTAAAGACAGGCCTTTTTAGGGATATAGGTCATTTGAAGTCATTGAATTCACATACGTCCGTTCATCAGCCCGCTGCGGATGCAAGCCATGTTAATGAAAGTTACGAAGGATGGAAAAACGCGATATCATACACTTAAGACGACTGATCCCGGTTTGCCTGCTTTTAGCGGCTGGCATGACAGTAATGGCTCAACAGCGGGTACCGGTTAAGCCCAGGATCCTGATCAGTACTGACATTGGGGGAACTGATCCCGATGATAACCAATCCATGGCCCATTTCCTGATGTACAGTGATTTGTTTCGTACGGAAGGCCTGGTGTCATCCCCCTCTTATGGAAAAGGCAATAAGCAGGAAATATTAAGAATGATTGACCTGTATGAAAAGGACCTGCCAAAACTAAAAAAGCATAGCAAAGACTATCCTTCTGCAAATGCGCTTCGTGCTGTAACCAAGCAAGGCCGGCATGGAGCGGCTCCTAATATCGGTTATACAACCGCTACTGAGGGCTCGGACTGGATCATTAAATGTGCCAAAAAGAAAAGCACAGCCCCTTTATGGCTGCTGGTTTGGGGTGGCCTTGAAGATGTGGCACAGGCCTTACATGACGCACCGGAAATAGCTGGTAAAATTAAGGTGTACTGGATCGGGGGACCGAATAAAAAGTGGAGTGCAAACAGTTATTCCTATATCGCCGAAAATTTTCCTGAGCTCTGGTTTATTGAAGTCAATTCATCGTATTATGGTTTCTTTTCCAACAATGATGCGCCCGACAGCATAAAAAGCACGGATTATTACGAGAAGCATATCCGTGCGGCAGGACATTTGGGTAAAGATTTCAAACAATATTATGCCGGAGAAATTAAAATGGGCGATACGCCATCCCTGCTTTACATGATGGATGGTGATCCCAATGATCCGCTTCGCGAAAGCTGGGGAGGAAGTTTTGAAAAGTTTGATCACAGCTCTCGTCTCGTGTTTAACCGTACCACCAGTCTGACCGATACGGTTGCTTTTTGCTCCATAGTTGAGTTTCATTTAAAGGGTCCGAAAATCAATGTGTCTAAGGATTCGGTTTGTTTCTGGATGGAAACTGTATATAAGAATAATATTCAAAAATGGGCAGGCTATTACCTGGGCAATGGAGATTATTCGATTAAATATGCGCCAAAGCAGGCCGAAATTTTAAATTATCGTTTTAGCGCTGTTATTCCTGGTGTCGCTTTTCCAGAAGGGAAACTGGTCGTAGAAAATCTATGGCCCGGAAAGCGTCATGCCAACGATTATCAGTTAGGTGCAAACTGGTACACCGATAAAAGTGATCCGGCTCTTTACGACGGAAAGATACAAGGCGGGAAAACTGTCCTTAAATGGCGGGATCAGGTACTGGCGGATTGGACGAAACGTTGGGAATGGCTACGATGACGCAGATAGCTGATTAAGGCATATCTTCATTTAATTCGTTACCGTTTGATTTATTCCCTTTTGGCGTAAGGACACTGTCTGCCAACATCACCCTTATCGCCATATAAGGCTTTCCCGGAAGCTTAATTATCCCCTTTTTACGATCAGTAAAGGAATAATTATCCGTTTTCTTCGTTTCAAAATCCCTGTTGAGCGGTGTAATCGTCATATTCCAGGTGTCAATCACTTCTGCCTTAAAATGCATTCCGTCCTTAAGCGCAGATTTTGGCAACTTAAACTGCCATTCTTTCGGTGTTTCTTTACCGAAATAAATGAGGTAATAGCTACCATATTTACCCGCAATGTTAGGTGTGTAAAAATGATCGACTGGCTCCAGCCCTTCCTGCGGGCCGGCCTCTACAATACGTTTGAGGAAATCGATACGTGCAGGGCTTTTACCTTTCAGCTTCCCCCCTGACCCAATCCAGGATGGCAAGGTTTCACCGTGAGTGGCATAGCCGCCACCTATGTAGGCATTCCAGAACCGATATACCATTTCCTCACCGGTTAGCTGTCCCCAGCGCCGCTCGCTGGTTCCCTCATAGTTGATTTCGTCATTAACTATTGGTTTCTTATACAAATCGCGCAAAAGGGAGGTTCCCCAGGGACTTTTTACGACGTTATAGTATTGAAGGCTCACATGGGTAACCCAGGGTTTACTATAATCATATATGCGGTCGGCATTGTGAATCGATCTTAAATGACCGTAGGGATCTGCTTGCTGTACCACCTGGAAATAGCGGTCCCAATCTTCATCTGTCAGATGTTTGATAAAACTATTTTCATTACACAAGCTCCACCAGATGTTATGATAAGCACCAAACCTGGCCACCATATATTTCAGGAAGCGGATATTGGTTGCATCATCCATGGTATCAAAGCCCCATTTCCCTTTATCATAAGGGCGGAACAGGATCAGATCGGCCTGTATGCCGATTTCAGCCAGCTGCGCAATATCCTGTTCCAACATTTTAAAATAGGCCGGATTGAAGCGGGAAAAATCGAAATTTGATTTCTCCGTTCCTTCAAAAGGAAAGACAGTCATCTTCTCAGGGCCTTCGATATAAGTAGATTTATAAGGGGGGATGGCCAGCATGCGCACTTTGTTAAATGGCGATGCTTTAAGGGAAGCGATGGTCTGGTCTTTAACGCTTCTATTCTGAAAAGACCATTCGTATACCGTTGTCCCAAAAGGATAAAATGGCTTACCATCCGCATAGCCAAAATGATAGACATTACGCACTTGTACTGGGCCATGAACATTCGGCTTTGCAGCAACGCAAATAAAATTACCGGTCTTTTTATCCAGCTCCGGTCGGCTGCTGCTGGTAGTATAGGTCCAGGTTCCTTCTTCGTCAGGCATGAACCGGATTTTATAAACGCCCTCCCCATCGTAAAAGCCTTCAGGTTGAACTGATTTGTTCCCATGTTTAAACTCTGCACTGAATTGAGTGTTCACAAAAGGATTACCTAAAGTGCTTCCTTTTAATGAAAGTTCAAAGATTTCCCACTTCGCTATTTTTTGTTGTGCGTTGACATTCGAGATTGCAATCAATGTCATGATTAACCCTATAATCCTTTTCCTCATCGTTTAACTATGATCTATTTTTAACCAGTTGTAATATGAAATCGCATTGCTTAACCAGCAGAGGATATTAATTTTTACCTTGTTTTTTTTCCAGTTCTTCAGTTGCCTTCCTCAAGTTATATCCCTGAGCGGCCAGGTAATTATTGGCCCTGCCCCTAAACTTCGCAAACCATTGATTTCTTTCCCGGCTGGTTAAAACATTCATTGCATTTTCCCTTGCTTCTACCAGGTAATCGTACACTTTCTTTTTCTGTTCTGTTGTCAGATCTGGTAAAAGAGCCTGGAACTTTTCATACTCTTTTTTTAAGCCTTGTCCGGTTATTTCATTCTTAACCAGTTCTACCTGATCCTTATCAAGGAACGTTGAGAGCTCGGCAATAAACAGGTCACGTTGTTTGTCGAGCTTAGCCTTGCTGTCTTCCCAGGCAGCCTGGTTTTCCTTCTCAGTTTCTTCTTTTTGCAATTTCTGAGCAGCATCCATCCTGGCTGTTTTTGCGGCATGAATTTTAGAAACTTGCTGATATTGATGGGCGATCAGGTTCCTTACGCTTTCCGCCTTACTTTTATCCGTTAAACTTAACGCTGTCATTATTTTGCTGGATTCTGTGATCTCTAAAGCC
>CAMLDJ010000462.1 GCA_946478755.1 uncultured Pedobacter sp.
CCCACATCATACCACGTGGCAGATCGCGCTGCGGATTTTTACATTCTTCTGCAGTGGTAGATATGGCATCAAAACCGATGTAAGCAAAGAAAACAGCAGAAACACCTTTTAATACGCCCGATGCCCCGTTTGGTGCAAAGGGATTCCAGTTCCTGACGTCAACATAGAATATTCCAACGGAGAGCACCAGTAAAATAACAGCCAGTTTTACGATAACCATGGCATTACTCGCATTTCTGGATTCTTTCATTCCACGGTAAACCAGCCAGGTGATGAATATGATGATCGCCAGTGCAGGCAGGTCGGCAACAAGATGAAAAGTGCCGATTTTTGGCGCGGTATTCCAGGCATTGTTAGCTATTCTTGTTGCGTCATCAAGGTTTGTGTAACTTTTCCCCGCATCAAGTAGCGCATCGGCATGCCGGTGTCCGTTATAGGCCGTAAGATAATCCATCGTCATCCAATCGGGCAGATTAATGCCCTTAATAGCTAACGCAGGAATTTGTATGGAAGACAACAACCCGGTAAAGTAATCGGACCAGGAAATGGCCACAGTGATATTCCCGATAGCATATTCCATAATGAGCGACCAGCCTATAATCCAGGCGACAAGTTCCCCAAAGGCAACATAGGAATAAGTATAAGCGCTTCCCGAAACAGGTACCATTGAAGCAAACTCGGCATAGGCAAATGCCGCAAAACTACAGGCTACTGCGGTAAAAATGAATAAAAAGATGACGGCAGGACCACCGTCGGCACTTGCTTTGCCGATAGTACTGAAAATTCCTGCCCCGATAATAGCTGCAATTCCAAAAGCCGTCAGGTCCCTGACGCCAAGAGTTTTGTGAAGCGAAGCCGAATGGTCGCCATACCCCTTTTCGGCATCGGCTAATATTTTATCTACGGATTTTTTTCTGAAGAGCTTGTCAAGCATAATCCAATTTGTCTAGTTCTTCCTTAACAAATGAGGCCAGCTCCTCAATATAATCCAGGCTGAAGTCGAACTTAATTCCTGCCGTTTCATAAATTTCATTAATCGGTTTGGTATAGCCCAAAGAAAGGGCCTCGAGATATTGCTGTAAAGCTTTATGGGGATTTTCTTTATAATTCTTCCAAATGGCGATGGCACCCAATTGGGCAATGGCATATTCAATGTAGTAAAATGGGACTTCGAAAAGATGGAGCTGCTTTTGCCAGGTATTGCCAAATTCCTTTTCCAGGCCATCCCAATTGGTAAAGCCCCCGCCAAAGCGACTGTAAATCTGCTTAAAAGCTTCGTCGCGATCTGCAGCATGGTGATCAGGATTGGTATAGATCCAATGCTGAAACTGATCGATCACCGCCACCCATGGAAGGGTTTTGAGTACATCTAGCAGTTGCTCTCTTTTAGCGCGGACAAGGTCTTCTTCATGATCAAAATAGATGTTCCAATTGTCCATAGAGATCAGCTCCATGCTCATGGAGGCCAGCTCGGCTACTTCCGATGGACAATGTTTGAAGTCATTCAGTTCCAGGTGCGCCGTAAGAAAAGTATGAATGGCGTGTCCCCCTTCATGTACCATAGTAGTCAGGTCTCTCAGTGAGTTCGCTGAATTCATGAAAATAAAAGGAGCACCGGTTTCTGCCAGTGGATAATTGTATCCGCCCGGGGCTTTGCCTTTTCTGCTCTCTACATCAAAAAGATTGTTAGCTTTCATGATTGCCAACATCTGGCCCAGTTTCGGATCAATGGCATTGAAACATTCTATGCTTTTATCAATTAATTCTTTGCCGTCTTTAAATGGTTTTAATGCCGGTTTGCCAGTGGTGCTCACTTCCATATCCCAGGATTTGAGTACCTCAATGCCGAGCAGCTCTGCTCTTTTTTCAGCCTGTGCTTTAAGGATAGGGACAATCTTTTTTTCTATTGCCTCATGAAAATGATAACAATCTTTAGGGGTATAATCAAACCTGCCTAAGGCCTGGAACATATAATCCCTATAGTTTTCAAAGCCAGCATTTAATGCGACCTGATGACGCATGACGATCAGTTCATCGAAAAGGATATTCAGCTCATCTTTGTCAATTAAACGACGTTGCTGTATGGTTTCCCAGGCTTGCTGCCTTACCTGCCTGTCTGTATCTTTAATAAAGTTTGCTGCCTGTTCCAGCGTGTATTCCTGATCATTGATGCTCACACTCATAGCCCCGGTAATGCTCTGGTATTTTTGCTGGGTAACCTGTAATTTGGTGAGCAGTTCAACGTTTTCCTCCCTATAAATTTCGAGTGCTTTTCTGATTGCCCTGATATAAACAAAGTACTTTTCCTGATCGAGCTCATCAATAAAGGGGCTATCGTTAAATTTTTGGTTCAGTTGATTGGCAATGGGAGAAATTTTAGGTTCTATCTCGGTCGCAAAGTATTGGAAATTTTTAACCAGTTCCTCGTTTGCTGTATCACAGCTCATCCGGATATACCGCCATGCAAAATCTTCTTCCAACGCAGCCTCAAGTTCGCTTTTGTCCTTAAGCCATTGCTCCAGCTCATTTACATCGTCTATAGGGCGCGACAGCAGCTCGTTTAAAATCGATTCAAGGTTTTCCCATTCAATCTGAAGGTTCTGAGGAATATAGGTTCTGATTTTCTGAGGTATAGTAAGGTTGATCATATGGACTAAAAATTATAATGGGTTCTTAAAAAGGCATCAAGTAAAAAGCAAAGTGCAAAAACAACAGAAGCTATGCCATTTGTAGTGGCAAATGCCCTGTCCACTTTGCTGATATCGTTTGGTTTTACCAGCAAATGCTGATAGATTAACATAAAACAAAAGAAGGCTACGCCAATATAATAGATCCAGCTGAAAGGAGTGAAAAATACAGGAAGCGTGACGCAGATTGCTGAAAATACATGCAGCACTACGGAAAGCTTCAATGCATTCCTAACGCCTAAGGCCGCAGGAATCGAATGTAGTTTTTCGCCTTTGTCAAACGCTTCATCCTGCAGCGCATAAATAATATCAAAGCCACTAACCCAAAACAATACGGCAAAAGAATAAAGTACCGGTACCAGATTAAATGCGCCTGTTACGGCAATGTAGGCTCCTATAGGTGCCAGTGAAAGGCCCAGGCCCAAAACCATATGACACAATGCAGTAAAACGTTTAGTATAGCTATAAAATAGTACCACAAAAAGGGCAACAGGTGAAAGGTATAAGCATAGGTTGTTAATAAAGGCAGTTGTGATGACAAAAAGTAAACAGTTGATGATCACAAATACCAGCGCTTCCCCGGCAGACACCTTTCCGGCAGGAATGTCACGCATTTGCGTACGTGGATTTTTGGCATCTATATTTCTGTCAAGATACCTGTTAAAAGCCATGGCCGCATTACGCGCGAATACCATGCACAATAGTACCAAAACCAGTTTAATCCAGGTAAATGGGTTTTCCGTTGTCGTTACGCCCAGAAAAAAGCCGATCATTGCAAAAGGCAATGCAAAGATGGAATGCGCAAACAGGACCAATGAAAAATACTTCTTCATGTATGATTATAGTTAAATTTAGTCTTTCGGAGATAGAACAGGCATCGCAAAATCGAGATTTACCTGCGTTATAAATTCCAGGATCTCATCTCTTCCGGTACCTTTTTCGGACGAGGTGACGAATGAAGGTGGAATTTCTTCAAA
>CAMLDJ010000463.1 GCA_946478755.1 uncultured Pedobacter sp.
TTCAGCAAAAAAGGATTGCCAGAATGCAAAAACAACTACAGGAATTAAGTCATGACAAAACCGGCACCACCGGCCAGATCGTATTACAGGTGATGGCTACAACTGCCGGCACCGCAGACTTCAATGTTAGTTACCTGAGTCCGAATGCGGCCTGGATTGCCTTTTACGACTTACGTGCCGAAAACACGTCATCTCCTTTAAAAATCGTTTATAAAGCGAATGTGACCCAATCGACGGGACTGGACTGGAAAAAGGTGAAGCTCAGCCTTTCTACCGGTAATCCATCTCAAAATGGCACAGCGCCTCTACTGTCTGCCTGGTTCCTGCAATTTGGAGATCCTCAATATGCCTACCTCAACAAGAAACAGGCCTATCAAAACCGGATTCAGTCGATGACGGAATCTGCACAGATCACAGGCGCCATTGCCTTGTCGGAAGTTGCCCTGACAAATTCGCTTCAAGGTAAGGTTGAAGGGGTGGCAATGACACAGCATCAAAACATGTTAAACGCATCTTTCGATATTGAGATTCCTTATGATATCGCTTCCAACAGCAAGCCACACAGCGTCACCCTGAAAGAATTCACTCAGCCAGCCAGTTTCAAATATTATGGCGTTCCTAAAGTCGACGGCGATGCTTTCTTAATGGCGGAGATCACGAACTATGATAAACTAAACCTTTTACCCGGTGAAGCTAATCTTATATTCGAGAACAGCTACGTCGGCAAATCCTTCCTCAACCCAAACGCGACGGCAGATACCTTGAACCTCAGCATGGGAAGAGATAAAAAAATAATTATTAAAAGAGAAAAGGTAGCAGAGCAAACCGGGGTTAGATTTATTGGGAACAGTAAAAAACAAACTTTTACATACGAGATACGCTTACGTAACGGAAAGAAAGAAGCGGTCAGTCTGTTGCTTAAGGACCAATATCCGGTATCCACAGATAAAGACATGGAGGTAGAACTTCTCACTGCTGATGGTGCCGTGATAAATAAGGAAACGGGTGTACTGACTTGGAAACTGAACTTAAACCCGGGAGCTGCCGAGACCATCCGGATCAGCTATTCTATAAAATATCCAAAAGATAGAAACATCGTCAACCTGTAATAAAAAAGGCCCTTATCAAAAATGACAGGGGCCTTTCATGATTTTCAAACGGGTTAGCCGTTCAATGCTGCAGCTCCACTTACGATCTCTGTAAGCTCTGTAGTGATCGCAGCCTGACGAGCTTGGTTGTACGCCAGCTTTAAAGCTTTTAACAGGTCACCAGCGTTCTCCGTTGCTTTATCCATTGAAGTCATACGCGCCCCATGCTCAGAAGCATGAGAATCCAATACGGCTTTATACAATTGAATTTTAATTGACTTAGGAATCAGTTGTTCAACAATCTCTTCCTGGCCAGGCTCAAGGATATAATCGATGTTTGAAGTTTTGACTGCAGTTGATTCAGTTTCAGATTTTGGCAAAGGCAACAGTTGCTCTGTGGTCACAATCTGTACAGCAGCATTTTTAAATCTGTTGTACACCAATTCTACCCGATCAAACGTCCCCTTTGCGAATCCCGCCATGATGGCATCGGTAATCTTAGTTACATTCTCAAAAGTAAGTGCGGAATATACCTCATTGTTATTGCCAATAACCTTGTAATTACGCTTCTCATAAAAATCCTGTGATTTCTTACCGATCGCTACGATACTTACGTTTCCCTTTTTGTATTGTTCACTATACTTTTCGGCAATTAAGTTGTTGCTGGCCTTAATGACGTTCGTGTTGAACGCACCGGCTAAACCGCGGTTGGAAGAAACCACTACAATTAAAACCTTACCAGGCTCACGCTCCTGAATAAAAGGTGAGGATGATCCTTCTAAGCTCGCCGAAAGGTTTCCGAGAATCTCTTTCAGCTTGGTTGCATAAGGACGTAATTGTATGATAGCATTTGTTGCGCGCTTCAATTTGGCAGCCGAAACCATTTTCATGGCCTTGGTGATCTGCTGTGTTGATTGCACTGATGCTATACGAATTCTTACTTCTTTTAAATTAGCCATTCTTTTTTAATGTATGGGGTAATTAGTATTTGCCGGAAAGCTCTTTTGCTACAGTTTCCAATACACCTGTAATCGAATCATCGAACTTACCTGCCTTCAGGGCCTTTAATGTATCAGGATGACGTAATTCCAGTTGCTGTAAATACTCTGTCTCAAATTCTCTCACTTTGTTTACAGGAACAGAACGCATTAAGTTCTTCGTACCGATATAGATGATCGCAACTTGTTTCTCCACACTCATAGGCGAAAACTGACCTTGTTTCAGGATCTCAACGTTACGCGCACCTTTATCCAATACTGATTTCGTGGCCGCATCCAGGTCAGAACCGAATTTAGAGAACGCCTCTAACTCACGGTATTGTGCCTGATCCAGTTTCAAGGTACCGGCAACTTTCTTCATGGATTTGATCTGGGCGTTACCACCTACACGTGATACCGAGATACCCACGTTAATAGCCGGACGAATACCAGAGTTGAACAAATTACTTTCCAGGAAGATCTGTCCATCAGTAATCGAGATTACGTTGGTTGGGATGTATGCTGAAACGTCACCTGCCTGAGTTTCGATGATCGGAAGGGCCGTTAACGAACCACCACCTTTAACGATGCCTTTTAAAGATTCAGGAAGATCGTTCATCGCCTGAGCGATCTCATCGTTTGAGTTGATTTTAGCGGCACGCTCCAACAAACGACTGTGCAGATAAAACACATCACCCGGATACGCCTCACGGCCCGGTGGACGACGAAGTAACAAAGATACCTCACGGTAAGCTACAGCTTGTTTAGACAAATCATCATAAACAATTAAAGCCGGTCTTCCCGTATCACGGAAGAACTCCCCAATTGCTGCACCAGAGAAAGGCGCATAAAATTGTAGTGGGGCCGGCTCAGCAGCAGAAGCAGCTACAACTACAGTATATGGCATTGCACCGTTCTCTTCTAAAGTGCGGACAATGTTGGCTACTGTACTTGCTTTCTGACCGCAAGCTACATATATACAGAACACAGGACTACCTGCTTCATAAAATTCTCTTTGGTTGATGATGGTGTCAATACATACCGCTGTTTTACCAATCTGACGATCACCGATCACCAACTCCCGCTGGCCACGGCCAATTGGAATCATACCATCGATCGCTTTGATACCAGTTTGTAAAGGCTCAGTTACCGGCTGACGATAGATTACCCCAGGAGCTTTACGCTCGATCGGCATCTCATAAGTCTCACCAAGGATCGGTCCTTTACCGTCGATAGGCTCGCCAAGTGTATTTACTACACGACCCAACATACCTTCACCAACTTTGATAGAGGCAATTTTCTTAGTACGTTTAATTGTATCACCTTCTTTGATCTCGTCAGATGGGCCTAATAGAACCACACCCACGTTATCTTCCTCAAGGTTCAAAACAATTCCCTGCAAGCCTGTCTCGAATTCAACTAACTCGCCGGATTGAACTTTAGTTAAACCATAAACACGGGCAATACCATCGCCCACCTGCAATACGGTACCAACTTCTTCAAGTTCTGCTTCTGATTTGAAGCCCGCCAATTGCTGCCTGATAATTGCCGATACTTCGTCTGGTCTTACCTCTACCATAATTTT
>CAMLDJ010000464.1 GCA_946478755.1 uncultured Pedobacter sp.
ATGCTTCAGGAACATAACGGCGATAACGTCTGGTCAGAAGAAAACCAAAACGTAAATGCCTACTGGCCACGTTATAGAGGGTACTTAGCGAATGCGGCAGTGGGTTCTATGGCATTGCCTAATGACCGTTTTTTACAGGACGTTTCTTATTTACGGGTTAAAAACATCACCGTAAACTATAGCCTGCCCCAGTCCATTACCAAAAAACTAGCCTTAAATGCGCTGAAGTTTTATGTGACCGGAGAGAACCTGTTTACTTTCTCAAACCTGTTTAAAGTAACTAAAAACTTTGACCCGGAGGGAATTGAAGCTGGAGATACCGACTTTAGAAGCACTCCTGGTACAGATGGCGACGGTTATGGTTACCCGATGCTCAAAACAATCACTTTTGGTCTTAACCTAACGCTATAATCATATGAAGACATCAATTAAATATTTATTATTGTTATCGGTTACGGTAATGATAAGTAGTTCCTGTAAAAAAGTACTGGAGAAGGATCCCTTTGACCGGATCAATGCAGAGAACTTTTTCAAAACAGAAAAAGACCTTGAGTTGTACAGCAACGGCTTTATTCAAACGAACCTTCCGGCAAATGATGACATCGCCTTTGGCGATAATTTTGCAGACAATGTGGCTACTACTGCATCGACTACATTTTTAACCGGTGCATTTACGGCTGATGATCAGGGAGGGTGGACGGTTGCCGTCTGGCAACGATTAAGAAACATCAACTATTTCCTGGAAAACTTTTCTAAGGCCCAGGTAAGTGATGCTGTCAAAAATCATTACGAAGGGGTGGGCAGGTTCTGGCGTGCCTGGTTTTACTTTGATATGGTAAAAACCTTCGGAGATGTGCCCTGGTATGATAAAACTATGGATCCAACCAATCCTGACTTATACAAGGGCCGCGACAAGCGTGAAGTGGTGATGGCGAATATCCTGGCTGATTTAACTTTTGCAGCGGCCAATTGCAATGCTACAAAAAGTCCAAGTTCCAGCACCATCACCAAATGGGTAGCGCTGGCGTTTAAGAGCAGGGTTGCTTTATATGAAGGGACCTATAGAAAATACCATACAGAGCTGGGTTTGCAAAGCAGTGCTGATGCGCTGTTAAATGACGCTGCGACTGCTGCCAAAACGCTGATGGATGAACATCCATATTCACTGGTTAACAATGCAGCGGATGTGCAGACGCAGTACAGAAACTTATTTATCAGCGAGTCGCCTAAAACTCAGGAAATCATCCTCGCCAATGTGTACAATGATGCCTTGTCCAGATGGCACAATACCACATGGATCTATAACTCCGGATCTGCGGGATCAAGGACCTCACTAACCAAGCAGTTCATCAACACTTATCTGAACTTAGATGGCAGCAGGTTTACCGATCAGGCCAATTATAACCAGATCGCCTTTACTAATGAAGTGCAAAACAGGGATTACCGGTTGAAACAAACTGTTAAAACTCCTGGTTTTACCCGTACCACAGCTGGTGTTGCCAACACCCCAAGTGCGCCTAATTTTGCAGTTACCCTTACCGGATACCAGGTCATTAAATGGAGCTTAGATAATGATAAACACGATGGGAGCTCCAACAGCTATAATTCCATTTCTATAATCCGCTATGCCGAAGTTTTATTGAATTATGCCGAAGCAAAAGCAGAACTGGGGCAAATGGATGCGACGGTATGGAATGCTACCATTAAGCTATTAAGAGAAAGAGCGGGGGTAAATGGCGCAATACCTGCCACCTACGATCCTTATCTTGCTGCTCAATATTTAAACCAGACCACAGACAAGTGGATCCTTGAAGTGAGACGTGAGCGCGGAATTGAACTGGCCCTGGAAGATTTTAGATATGACGACATCATGCGCTGGAAACTTGGTGAAATGTTAACCAAGCCATGGCTGGGCATTTATATTCCGCAACTGGATCAGCAGATGGACCTTAACCTGGATGGCAAAAACGACCTGGTGGTCACAAGCAATTCGGCCTATCCAACAGGTCCATATTACAAAATTGTCCTCAGTAATACCTATCGCTTAAACCCGGATAAAAATCTGGAGTGGGTGATCAACCGGACCTGGGCGGATAAGAAGTATCTCCGGCCAATTCCAAAATCGGCAACTGTCGAAAATCCGGCTTTAGGACAAAATAAAGACTGGTAATAATTTCGATTAAATAAAAAATCCCCGTTCGCCATTGGCAAACGGGGATTTTTATTATTCCTGCATCCTGCTATCTGTACTAAACCTGCATCATGTTATCTACATCCTGCTTTACTAAAAAATTACCTTCTCTGAGGAAGCCTGGGCGCTGTTGCTTCTTCTGCAAAAGATGCCAGATTCCGAGGAGAACGGTTATTTTTTAATCTTTACGCAGCAAGGTCTTCCAGCTGGTTTTGCTGGCGATGAGCTCATCCAGGTGTTTAATCTCCACACGCTGTTGTTCCATGGTATCGCGGTGGCGGATGGTTACGGTATCGTCTTCCAGCGTCTGGTGGTCTACCGTTACACAGAAGGGTGTACCTACCGCATCCTGGCGACGATAACGCTTACCAATTGCATCCTTTTCCTCATAAATACAGTTGAAATCAAGTTTCAGGCTGTTCATGATCTCTCTCGCTTTTTCCGGCAGTCCGTCTTTCTTGGTGAGCGGGAAAATGGCCACTTTATAAGGGGCAAGGCAAGGATGTAAACGTAATAATGTTCTGCTGTCCTGTTTTTCACCATCACTCAGGTCTTCCTCTTCAAAGGCATTGATCAGGGTTAACAGGAACATGCGGTCTAAGCCGATAGAGGTCTCGATCACATACGGGATATAGTTTCCATAAGGTTTGCCTTCTTCGTTTAAATCATTATCGAAGTACTGCATTTTCTTTCCGGAATATTCCTGGTGCTGCGACAGATCGAAATCTGTGCGGCTGTGTATGCCTTCCACTTCTTTAAAACCAAAAGGGAATTCAAACTCAATATCAGTCGCTGCATTGGCATAATGCGCTAATTTAACATGGTCATGGTAACGGTATTTTTCAGCAGGTGTACCCAATGCCTCGTGCCATTTCAGGCGCGCTTCTTTCCAGTAGGCAAACCATTTCTGATCTTCGCCAGGGCGCACAAAGAACTGCATTTCCATCTGTTCAAACTCGCGCATACGCATGATGAACTGGCGGGCAATCACCTCATTCCTAAAGGCTTTGCCGATCTGTGCAATTCCGAAAGGAATTTTCATGCGTCCTGATTTTTGTACATTCAGGAAGTTGACGAAGATTCCCTGGGCGGTTTCCGGACGTAGGTAAACCTCCTCAGAACCCTCTGCCATTGCACCAAACTGGGTACTGAACATCAGGTTGAACTGGCGGACCTCTGTCCAGTTTTTGGTACCACTAACAGGACAGGCAATTTCATGTTCTTCTATCAGCGTTTTTAACAGCGGGAGGTTCTCAGCTTTTAAAGCATCATCCATGTCAGCCTGTAGCTTTGCTGCTTTATCTGTTTTTCCGTCTTTTTCATAACGGGCAATTTTATCTTCTAATAACTGATCGGCACGATAGCGTTTTTTCGAGTCCTTATTGTCTATCATCGGGTCGTTAAACCCATCCACATG
>CAMLDJ010000465.1 GCA_946478755.1 uncultured Pedobacter sp.
ATTACTTTATGAAAGGAATTGATGTCTCTGCAATGTCCTTCCATAAAATGCTGGCGGTTGCTAAGAAACTGGATGCAATTAATGAGGGTGGCAGCGTGGTAGCGCTTACTTATATGGCTGCTCAGCGTACCTATCCTTTTTATACGGATATGGCTGATATCAAAGCCATGCTTGAATCGATTGCCCGTAGCTTTGGCTACCATTATGGCCTTGAGAAAAAAGTACGTATCAATACGGTCTCTCAATCTCCAACCAAAACGACAGCCGGAACGGGCATTAAAGGGTTCGGCGACTTCTACGATTATGCTGATGCTATTGCACCCCTGGGCAATGCAGATGCGGAATCTTGTGCAGATTACTGCGTTACCTTATTCTCTGACCTAACCCGCATGGTGACCATGCAGAACCTCTTTCATGATGGAGGTTACTCTTCTACCGGGGTAAGTGATGTGGTGATGAAAAAAATGGGCATCCAGGAACAATAAATATCCTTTCAGGATAGGCAGAACCTGCCTATCCTCCAAATCCCCTCCTCGAAATCCATTCTTTCAGCAATTCCCTCACTCCTTAACATTAAATGATTGTTTGTGAAATACTAATATAATTAGTATTTTTAACTAATGAAATTAGAAGATGAAAAAACGGACAATTACTTCAAAGGCCGCGGTGCACAGTTCAATCCGCACAACCGCTTTGCCAGGAACGATTATGTAAAGGAACATGATGAGGGAATTGATGAATGGGAAGAAGAAGATCATAAGACCACCTTCATTTTCGGAAAATCGAAATCGATAGTAAATAAAGTAGACAGTCCCGATGTAGGCATGGCCTATTCCCTGAATCCTTATCAAGGTTGCGAACACGGTTGTACTTATTGCTATGCAAGGAATGCACATGAATACTGGGGCTTTAGTGCCGGTCTGGACTTCGAGCGCAAAATCATTGTAAAAACAGACGCACCGGCCTTGTTTAGGACTTTTCTCGAACGAAAAACCTGGGACGCATCCGTCATATCCCTTTCGGGTAATACAGATTGTTATCAACCTGCGGAAAGGAAATTCAGGATCACAAGGCAGTTGCTGGAAATTGCGCTTGAATATAGACAGCCTATCGGTATGATCACCAAAAATGCGTTGATATTGAGAGATACAGACCTGCTTGCTGAAATGGCCAAGCTTAACCTGTGTATGGTATATGTCTCTATCAATAGCCTGAACGAAAAACTGCGTCAGAAAATGGAGCCGCGTACCACGACAGCGAAGCAGCGCTTAAAAATTGTCGAACAACTGAGCAGTGCCGGCATTCCTGTAGGTGTAATGGTTGCCCCACTGGTACCAGGTCTAAGCGACCACGAAATCCCTGTTATTCTCAAAACGATCGCCAATTGTGGTGCAACAGCTGCGGGCTATACAGTTGTAAGACTTAACGGTGCAATAGCTGGGATATTTGAAGACTGGCTACGCAAGAACTATCCGGACCGCTTTGAAAAAGTCTGGCACATGATCCAGTCCTGCCATGGAGGAAATGTAAATGACAGCAGGTTTGGTGACAGAATGAGAGGGGACGGAAATATTGCCAAACTGATAAAGGATAGCTTTAAACTACATTGCCGCTTAAACCACCTGAATGAAAAGAAAATAATGCTGGACTCACACCTCTTTAGCGTGCCGAAAGCACAGCTTAGCATATTCTAGACCCAGCCTTTTCTGATAAAGATACGGACGAAACAAACTATTGGACGATCAATCTTTTGAAGCCCCGTGTGAGTGTATCTGCCACAGATCCATCGGGCTTGCGGTATATGATATAGGCCTCCATATTTTTCATTGACCTGACAAAGTCAAGTGCTTCATTGACACTCATTGCCATGATCGGGCTATCATACCCATCTGCCGTAACAGCATCTTTTGCATAAATAGTCACACTGATTAAAGAATTATCTAAAGGATAACCTGTTTTAGGATCAATCAAATGTGCTATCTTCTTGGCTCCTTTCTGCCGGTATTTTCTATAATTGCCTGCCGTAGTTATTGCTCCCTTGTTGATTCTTATGATATGTCTGATCACGGGTTCAGCATCTGGCGATGCCGCAGGCCCCTCAATACCTATGCGCATCGAGGATCCGTCTGGCTTTGGACCTTTCACCCTTAATTCACCCCCTATTTCCACAACAAACGATGTTACACCTTTCTCCATCAAATAATAAGCTATTACATCGACGCTATAGCCCTGTGCGATACCGTTCAGGTCTATCTTTAAACAGGGTTTCGTTTTTGTTAGCCGGTTAGCCGTCAAATGCAGATTGTTCATGCCGACGCACTTTAAGATTGCATGGACAGACATACTGTCGGGAAAACTGGTTACTGGTTTTGGACCAAAACCCCAGGCCTGTACCAGAGGGGCCACAGTTACATCAAACCTGCCTGAAGTAGCTTTGTAAACCTCGAAGGACTTACGCATTACTGCAGCAAAATGTGCGTCTATATTCAGTCCATCCTGTGTTTCATTAAACCGGTTGATCAATGAATATGGTTTATAAAGAGACATAGACGAATCAATTACCATTAAGATGCTATCGACGGATTGCTTCGTCACCAGGCTATCCCGTGCAAAATATTTAATGGAATAAGTTGTACCCTGGGCATGACCGTAAATAACAAATTCCCGTTTATCTTTTCCTTTAAAAAAAGAAAAGATAAACGGGAATAATAATAAAATATATTTGCCTATATCAAGCATTGCAGCTTAAATAACCTTTGTTTTACCGGGGGTAGGAACAGGATATAGACCATTGGCGTCTGGCATTAGCTTCGGGTTAGCGTTCCAGCTCAGTTGATCAGGAAATAAACTATTATCCGCTTTTAAAGCATCATCCCATTTAATAATTTGCCCCGAGTAAGTGGCGTACCTACCTATGATTGCAGTAAAACAGCTCTTGGCAGCACGCTCTGCATCCCAGAATTTATACTGCCCCTTACTAATGGCTTCAAACAACTCGTCATGCTCAGTTTGATATGGATTGGCATTTCCTTTTGTAGGGTGGTTAAATATTTCCGTTCCCTTATGGTCCCACAATATACCATTGTTGCCGGCTGATAAATAAGTACGCCCTTTTGTACCCTGAAATGCTTCATCAACACGGTTTGCAGTGCCCTCAAAATGACGGCATTGACTATAAATTACTGCACCGTCAGCATAGGTAAGCTCTACAGCATGATTATCATAAATCTCGCCATAATCTTTACCTGTTCTCCAGGCGCGGCTACCTGTTCCTTGTACAGAAACGGGGTATGCATTTTTAACCCAGTTTGCAATATCGATGTTATGTACATGCTGCTCAACAATATGGTCGCCACACAACCAATTAAAATAATACCAGTTCCGCATCTGATATTCCATTTCGGTCTGGTTAGGCTGACGTTTTTTGACCCAAACTCCCCCACTGTTCCAATACACCTGGCCCCCGACAATATCGCCTATTGCACCATCCTGAATACGTTTTAAAGTCTCCCTGTAATTGGCCTGATATCGACGCTGTAATCCAACAACTACATTTAGTTTTTTCTGTTTTGCCAGCTCTGCCGCTGCCAA
>CAMLDJ010000466.1 GCA_946478755.1 uncultured Pedobacter sp.
AAATTGCTTGATGAATAGGCTCCAAACCCACCTTTAACATTTCCCCCGGTGCCATACATATAGTATTTCCCGCTATCATACAGCACATAAGGATCGCCAAAAGGTATGGGCAATGGGTTTCTGATAGACACCTGGGCTTTCACACTAAAAACAGCCAGGAACAGACACAACAGACTAAACTTTATCTTCTTCATAATTTCTTTTTTTCCGCCTATCCTACAATCCCACCACCAGCCATTTCGCTGTATTTGTTGAGGTCGTATTCAAAACAGCTTCTTCACCATTCTTGCTATCAGTAATTGCGAAGTTAACAAGTACCTGTTTTGATTGGATATTTAATTTTGAACGTGGAATAGCAAGCTCAACAGCCCCGATAGTGGCTATACTGTGGCTTGCACACCTCTATTCTGCCTTGTAAATCGTTGGTGTCATTGCCCTGCGAAGAGCGCATGACACCAACGACGGCATAAAAACAACCAATTATTTATTACTTCGTATCTTCATCTGCTACTGCATCCTGCCAGTTGTCCCATTTCGGCGTGGTGGGGTCATAGCCGTCATAGCCAAAGTTTTGGCTCAATCTTCCTTTGTTGTTAGCCGTAATTGCCGCATATGGAATTGGCCAATAAAGGTTCTTTTTATCCATGGTATAATTAGGGCTGCTATTGCCAGTGGCATTGATTTGGATCGGCCCTTTGTTATAAATGCTGTAATGCTGAATGCGTTGAAACCAATAGCTTCCGCCTCCGGAACTGGTACCACTTTGTTTGTCGAAATTTTCCAGATTATAAGTATTGCCCCATTCATCAGGTTTACCACTACGTGCAAGACATAGAGAAACACGCGTTAATTCCACATTCCGCCATTCTTCCCAATACAATTCACGGGCACGTTCGTTCATGATATCGCCAATAGTCACTGCACCCTGATACAATTGGCTACATTGTGCCCGTTGTCTCAATACATTCAGGTCATCTTTGATTGTCGGATCGCTTGGATTTACATAGTATTTGGCTTCAGCGCGTAACAGATAGGCTTCTGCCAAACGATACAAGTACCAGTCTGCATTACTTCCATTTGTCGCACCCCGAAGTCCGTCGGAGCCAGTGATATTGGCTTCATTAACAGGGTCCTCGAGATAGAATTTGTAATGCGGAACATCAAACCAGCGACGAATGGTATCACTGCATAGCAACGCGCCATTGTCGGGATTGAAAAGCGTAAGCGGTTTGCCAAACTCTGTAGATGTTTTGTTGTTGACGCGGTAATCTTCCATCCGGATCCAGTTACCAGATTCAGAACTGTGACGCAGGTCGGTCGCATCCATCTCGCCGTTAACTTTCCACAAGGAATGTGTGCTGAAATAGGTAGGGCGGAAGGTAGCAATACCCCGTCCGAACGCACGCATATAATCGTATAGCGGATTGTAATTAGAATCTTTACGTTTGATATTTAACAAAGCTTGCTTGCCGTCCTTAGTTTTAATTCTGGCATCAAACACGAAGGGATACAGAATGCGCATGGTCAGCATTTGAATAAACGATTCTGCGGAGGCGCCCCGATTGGGCATGCCCATAATAACTTCCGTGTTGGAAGAGATCAGTTTGTTTTCCGGGCGATGTAAATCCCAGATCACATTGCGGGTAATTTTCCAGGTTTGGGGCTCCCCGCCATCATTAAAAGTACCAAAATTATTTTGCATCAGTGCGTAACCTGATTGGTTGATGAGGATGTCAGTTTGCTCTTTTGCTTTAGCATATTCTCCAATGGCCAGGTAACATTTAGCGAGCAACATACGGCAGGCTCCTTTGTTGACCAGACCGACTACAGGCGTACTTTTTTGATCTGGAACCCAGTCTACGGCAAGTTCCATGTCTTTGGTGATCATTTGCAAGATTGCATCACGCTTTGTACTGCGGTAGTTTTGCTTAGGAACGTCAAGAAGCTTTGTGACCAGGGGGATATCACCAAACTGGCAAGTCAAAGCCATGTAGCGAAAGGCACGATGGAAATAGGCCCTGCCGATATATGCTTTTTTAGTCTCTTCATCCAAACCTGGCACTTCATCAACGTACTTGATAATCGTATTCGCATACATAATGCCCTTGTAGGTTTCCTCCCACAAATACCAGATGCTATTTGTTCTATCGAGGTTTTGATAACTGGTTTCACTGGTAGGGGTAAGCATATTTGCTACGTCGCAAAGCATATTACGTTTGTCAGTTGCGGCGGCGACCATCAGGTCGGAGAAAATATATTCTGTACCAAGGGTAAGCATTTCGTTATGGTCCGTTGCCCAATACGCTTTCAGATGCCGGTCGCAAATGGCCATTGCTGCCACCAAGCCGGGTAAGGTGCTGAACGTTGCCGAAGGTTCGTAGAAGGATAGCGGTTGCGGTTTTAAGAAATCCTTTTTACAACTGCTGAACAATAGCATGCAGCCCATGAACAGGGCGATATAGCTATATTTATGATTCGTTTTTTTATTTAGCTGCTTCATTTTTTCAGTTTAATGGGTTTAGAAAACTAAATTTAGTCCTAGGGTATAAACACGACTGGCCCATCCTTCCGCGTTATCATCGCTATGGAAAGCTTCGGGATCTCCGTAATCCCAGTCTTTATTCCAAACTCCAACATTGCGAACTGAGCCATACACTTTTACACGATTTAATTCCAGTTTTGAAGTCCACTTTTGAGGGAGGGTGTAACCGACCGAAATGTTGTCCAGGCGCAAAAAGGATCGGTTGTATAGTCTTGATGCAGAACCAGCTCCATTAGGCCCTTTAGCTTCGATCCGTCCATATCTATTGGTCGGGTTGTCGACGGTCCAGTACTCTTTTTGAGTCAGGTTAGCCATTCCATAAGTCATGCGACCACCGTCATCATCGTTATTGAGGTAAATATTCGCTAAACTTTTCTGTCCGGTATAGGCGTATATGTTGAAAGAAAGGGTGAGATTTTTCCAAAGGATAAAGTCATTACGCATAGACCAGCGGTAAGGTGCAGCACTTTGCCCAAGGAATTCTTTATCTTTATCATTATATACCGGTGTAACAGAGCCATTACTGTTGACCACGTCATCAGCAGTGTAGTTGTTAGCCACTTTTGGGTCGCCGGGTGCTTGCCCATATTTCTTTGCTTCGTCCACCTCATTGGCTTGCCAGATTCCGGTAACGCGGTAATCCCAAATGGCACCTATTGGTTGCCCAATAAACCAACCGTTTGAGATGTCGTCCATTTCTTTATTACCGACTACCTTTCCTGTCGCATCCAGGACATCTTTATAATCATAGTAAAGGTGAACGATTTTATTTTTGTTATAAGAAAAACCGAATGTTGTAGACCATTCCACCGCTTTGCTTTTGAGATTAACCGTATTTAAGGCCAACTCAATTCCCTGGTTGTTCACCTGTCCCAAATTTGTCGTGATGCTCTTAAATCCTGTGAAACTTGGCAGGCGTTGGTTCATGATCATATTGTGCGTCTTCATACGGTAATATTCCAGGCTGCCGTTGATACGGCTGTCAAAGAATCCGAAATCGAGGCCGAAGTTCCAAGATGCCGTT
>CAMLDJ010000467.1 GCA_946478755.1 uncultured Pedobacter sp.
GCTACAATGTTCCGCGTAGCTATACCATTCCGGCAAATAAAACAAAGGCAGGCACCTTTGCGCTGGTTGTCAGGGTATTTGATGGTGCTGGTGGTGGTGGCATCTATGGTGATAAAAATTCGCTATCCCTTGTCGCCCCGGATGGAGCACGCCTTTCCCTGGACGGAGAATGGCAGTATAGCGTGGGAATGAACCTGAAAGATATTGCCGCTATGCCCGTTCCGGACAACGGGCCTAACCGACCTACGGTGTTATACAATGCAATGATCCATCCATACCTGCAATTTCCAATCAAGGGAGTAATATGGTATCAGGGCGAGAGTAACGCAGATAGGGCACATCAATACCGCACACTTTTTCCTGCTATGATCAACGACTGGAGAAAGCAATGGGGGCTGGGAGACTTCCCTTTTTATTTTGTACAGTTGGCCAACTTCATGAAAGCAGAGGCTGAACCGGTCCCTTCAGCATGGGCAGAATTAAGAGATGCACAACTTGGCGCACTTTCATTGCCAAATACAGGAATGGCCGTAGCTATTGATATTGGGAATGCGGCAGACATCCACCCAAAAAACAAACAGGATGTTGGTAAAAGACTGGCCTTGATTGCACTTGCAAAAAACTATGGTGTTAAAATTCCCTGTTCAGGTCCAACGTACCGATCTGCAAAAATCGAAGCGGGAACTATTAAATTAAGTTTTAGTGATGCTGAAGGTTTGAAAAGCAGCGATGGCGGAGCGCTAAAAGGTTTCGCAATAGCGGGTGCCGATCAGAAATTTCACTGGGCTAAAGCAGAAATAAAAGGGAAACAGGTTGTGGTAAGTAGTACGGAAGTGGCTAATCCGGTTGCGGTAAGGTATGCCTGGGCCAATAATCCGGTTTGTAATCTGGTCAATGGGGCTGGGCTCCCTGCCTCACCATTTCGAACAGACGAATGGAAAGATAGTACTGCCTCTGCAAAATAGATCATACCGATGAAAAAAAGCAAGATGTCCTATTAGTAACACTCAGTCTACGGAGTTTGCTGCCGGTTCGATCATGCAGCTGAAGATAGAAAGACAGGTGAGAAAAGCAGGAACAATAAGATCATGATCAGCAACAGGAGGCCATTTACCCAGTGGCGATTTTTCCAGGGCTTTAAATCAACGACCGATTTGTTCTGCGCTACATAAGCTGTTTCCATCGGATATAATTTCCCGATGATTAGCATGATGGCCGAAGTAACCACAAAAAGAATAGCCAGTACATGTAGAAAATGGATCCCGGTATCAAAAACGACTTGTGTGAGTATATATCCGACCAGGCAAAATGAGAGGCCCGCTTTTGCTGCAATCGGGGGAACTTTTTTGGTTACAAATCCGATGAACATGATGGTAAAGATAGGGATACTGAATGCTGCATTTATCTTTTGCATAAAGGTGTAAAAGCTATCCGTAGAAAAAATGAACAACGGAGCGATCAACATCGCCAGCAGGGAGGCAAACATTTCAAATCTCTTGGAACTTTTAAGTAAGTTCTCTTCGCTAACCTGAATGCCTTTTTTTTCTTTAAAAGGTTTGTAAAGATTTAAGATGAACAATGTGCTCGCACTGTTAAGCCCGGGAGAGAAGGACGTAATAGCTGCACCAAAAATAACGGCCGCAATAAAGCCAATGAGCAGTGGAGGTGATACATCGCTTACTACCCTCGAAAATACTTCAGTTGTATTTTCCATACGGCTGTACATATGGACCCCAATGAGCCCGGGTAAAATAAAAAGTAAGGGACCAAGTAGTTTTCCTGCGCAGGCAAGCGCGATGCCTTTCTGACTGGTTTCAAGATTGGAAGAGGCCAGGGCCTGCTGCACGATGACCTGCTCTGTACCCCAGTAAAAAAGATTCATTAAAATCATACCCGTAAAAATCGTAGAAAATGGAACAGCATCGCTGGCGGCCCCAATTGAATTAAAATGTTCTTTTTTCGTCGAAAGCATCGTGTGAATGCCTTCTTGAAAATTGCCGCTACCTATGTGTCTCAAGCCGAAATAGGCCAATAGCAAGGCGCCTGCGAACATGCAGATGCCTAATACAAGATCAGAAATGACTATAGCCTTTAGTCCGCCTAATATGGAGTATACACTGCCGACAAGGCCTATACACCAAACCAGGATCCAGATACTGCCCCCATAACTGATGTCCCAGATGTCGGAAAAATGAAACAGGCCGTTTAATGCAATTGCACCAGTGTACAATACAATTGGTAAGAGATTGACCATGTAACCGATCAGGAAAACAAGCGATACCAGCTTCTTCGTTTGTGGGTCGTACCTGCTTTCCAGAAAATCCGGTGTAGTAGACATGGCTCCCTTCAGATAGACGGGGATTACAAATTCCGAAACAATTAGCATGGCAAATACGGAACTTACTCCCCAGGCCATAACAGTCATATTGTTGAGGTATACAGATTCACTATTACCCACAAATTCTGCCGCACTGATATTTGTGAAAAACAGGGCACTGCCGACCGCGGTAAAGCTTAAATTGCGGTTAGCCAGGAATAGACCTGCAGATGTTGTTATTTTATGTCTACGTGTTTTAAACCAGGAAATGATGGCAACCAAAAGGGTTACAGATATAAAGGTAACAAAGGCGGTAGAGTTCATTTATTTTGAAAATCATAAAGATAGCGTTGGCAATTTACCTTTTACATTTTAGAAATTTAACACCAAAAGGCATTTAATAATTACTTCTGTAACCAAGTTCAGCTCCTCCTGAAACAGATAGTGTTGTCCCTGTAATGAACCGGGCTTTTTCGGACAGGAGGAAAACACATGCATCTGCAATCACATCACCTTCAGGGCAATCGCCTAATGGATGAATATCATCCAGGTAGCTTCTGATTAACGCTGAATTTGGTTGCTCTTCGCTCCACTTGCGCAACATCGGTGTCCATACCCCGGCAGGCATTACGGCATTGACCCTTATTTTATCAACCGCATAATCAAGCGCCATTGACTTAGTTAAAGCATTCATTCCGCCCTTTGTTGCTGAATAGGCTGCATGGTTTTCCTGTCCGATTTCACCAACAAGGCTACTCGTATTTAAAATGCAACCTTTTGTTTTTCTAAGGGCGTGTATGCCAAAACGCGTGGTGAATAAAACACTTTTTAAATTTATATTCATCAATTGATCCCATTCCTCATCACTGGTCTTATCTAAAGGTTTTGATGGTGTGGCAATACCCGCATTGTTATGTATGGCATCTATTCTTCCATATTTCGCTATTGTTTTCCCGATGGCTTGCTCCACATCGCTGGCTTTCGATACGTCGCATGCCACTCCGAAATGTTTTTCACCTAAAATCTCCAGTGCTTCGGCGATTGGACTTGTTGCCAGAGCAGCAATAACTACAGTTGCGCCTTCCAGTGCATAAGCCTTCGCACATTCAAGGCCAATACCTGCAGATCCTCCCGTAACGAAAATCACTTTGTCTGTTAATAAATGCATAAGAATTTATTGAGGTGTTTTTTATCTGAATAAATAGTACAATATGGCCGTTACACTTAGTAACAAGAGGGATAGTA
>CAMLDJ010000468.1 GCA_946478755.1 uncultured Pedobacter sp.
TTCTAATATCCACCCCCATTTCCCGTTCTGCATTGCTGATTAAAAGTTCCAGTGCTGTAATTTTCAGCTTGGCATAGGCTAACTCTTTTTCCAGGCTTGACTGGTTCGAACTGTCTACACAACCTTTATCAACAACACATAAGGTTGATTGATGACGCTTGTACCAACGTAAAAAATGATAAACCGTTTTCTCTTCTAACCCGTGTTTCTGAGCTACCTGAAGCACACTCAAGCCTCCAAGGTGATACTCGCTGGCTACTGAGATTTTGAAACTTTCATCATAGATGGCGATACGACCACCTTTTGATCCTTTTCTTGGCTTTTCCATGGTTACTTAAATTTAAGAATTAACCTAAATCTTATCAAGTCCTTTCAGGAACGGACAACAAAACGGACACTTACTTCTGTAGTGTCAATACTGAAACAACCTTAATATATGGCGAAAAGCACAAAAGCATAGCGCAGGGATGAGATGAAGCAGCTTACCATCCATTATTTAAACTTAAACTGTGATAATTTAGCTAAAGCGGTATATTTGCTGAGCGATACAGATTCCATCGTACAGCGAAAACAACAAATCAGACACAGATGAATATCTTACTATTAGGTTCCGGCGGCAGAGAGAGTGCTTTTGCCTGGAAGATCAGCCAATCTTCTCAATGCTCACAACTGTTTATTGCACCGGGTAATGGGGGCACAAATGCTTACGGCAAAAATGTAAACATCAACCCCAATAACTTTGAGGCGGTGAAGGTGCTGGTACTTAAAGAAAATATCGGGCTAGTCGTTGTAGGACCGGAAGAACCATTGGTAAATGGCATTCACGATTTCTTCGTCAGTGACGAACTCCTTTCCAATATTCCTGTAATAGGTCCTAAAAAAGAGGGCGCCATCCTGGAGGGCAGCAAGGATTTCTCCAAGCAATTTATGGCAAGACACGGTATCCCCACACCTGCTTCTGAATCATTTACCAATGAAACTTTACCGCAGGGTCTGGCTTACCTGGAAAACCACAGTCTACCCATTGTTTTAAAGGCAGACGGACTGGCTGCGGGTAAAGGTGTGGTGATTTGCCAGACGGTGGCCGAGGCGAAGGAAGAACTGCAGCTGATGCTGGGTGGTAAATTCGGCGATGCAGGATCACTCGTTGTTGTGGAGGAATACCTGAGCGGTATAGAGCTTTCGGTGTTTGTACTAACGGACGGCGACAATTATGTCATTTTACCTGAAGCTAAGGATTACAAGAAGATCGGGCAGGGTGACAGCGGCTTAAATACGGGTGGTATGGGCTCAGTTTCCCCGGTTCCTTTTGCCGATCAGAATTTTCTTGATGCCGTGGAACAAAGCATTATAAAGCCAACTATAGATGGCTTAAAGAAAGACAATATCGACTATACAGGCTTCATCTTCTTCGGCTTGTTCAAAGTTGGCGATAAGCCGATGATCATTGAATACAATTGCCGTATGGGTGATCCGGAAACAGAAAGTGTATTGCTTCGAATAGAAAATGACCTGGTAGAACTTTTCCTGGCCGCGTCAAAGAAAACCCTGAAAGATTACAAATTAAATATCAGTCCCAAAAATGCTGCAACGGTTATGATCGTTGCCGGTGGTTACCCTGGCGAATATGAAAAGGGCAAAGCGATAAGTGGGATTGAAAACGTACGTCAATCGCTGGTATTTCATGCCGGAACAACCATTGAAGGTGGAGTAGTGAAAACCAATGGTGGACGTGTTTTGGCAGTATCAAGCCTGCAAGACAGTCAATTTGAGGCGCTGCAATCGGCAACTGCAGATGCGGCACGCATTTACTTCGACGGAAAATATTTCAGAGAAGACATTGGATTCGACCTGGTATAAAAAACTGCCAGAAAAACACAAAAAAAATAAAAAAGGGATCTAAACCATGTGGTTTAGATCCCTTTTTTATTAAGTTACAAAATGGCGATTAACATCTAATGTTATCTGTCAATTAAGGTTGCAATTTCAATCCGGAAATCCCTGTAACCACTTCTTCCTCTTCTTTTCCCTTGCTTTTTTTCTTTTTCTTTTTCTTAGTTACGCCATTCAGCCGATCTTCCAATACTTTTTCAAACTCCGGCAACTGATCACCTTTTAAGATCGTTCTGATGTTGTTATTCGTGTCGTTCTGAATCTTATAAAACTTCGTCACATCATCTTCGTTTGAAGTGCCTGCCTGCTGTCTTTTAATTAAATCCAGTTGCTGCTTTGACATATCATATACGTAATTGTAAATGACACTTTTCTGCGTAGAAGTCAGTTTCAATCTCTTTTCCAGTTCATCTACATTCTTAACTGTCATCTCCTGCGCAGTTGGCATCTTTTGCTGTGCTTTTGTTACAAACCTCATGCCCAACAATAAAAAGGCAAGTAAAATATATGTTTTCATACTCCTATTCTTCTGATTGTGCAATTTAAAAATTAAAATTGGGATTCTCTCCGAAGCTGGAATCTTTTGCCTGAAGAAACCAGTAAACCAACCCGGTAAAGAAACGAACAACCAACTTAGAAAAGAAACGAACTCGGAAAAAAACATCAAACCAACTCGGAAAGAAACCAACTCGGAAAATAGCGACAACTCACAAATGAGCTGGGCCGGGTTTTACCCAGCCCAGCTCATTTGTCCTTTATGACCAATAAAATTACCTTCTCCGAAGAGGCATAGCTTTCTTCGCTTCTTCAGCGAAGTAATGCAGCCTCAGAGGAGAACGGTTATTTTATAACCTCTGAAAGTTTCTTATGCAACTCTTCCCCTCTGATATTTTTAGCGATGATCTTGCCTGAAGGGTCAATCAGGAAGTTTGCAGGAATCCCACGTACACCATACATTTTAGATGCTGCATTTTCCCAGCCTTTCAAATCCGATAGCTGCGTCCAGGTTAAACCATCTTTTTCGATAGCGGCGAGCCAGTCTGCCTTTTTGCCTGGCTGGTCCAGCGAAACGCCTAAAACTGTAAAATTCTTATCTTTATAAGCGTTATATGCCTTCACTACGTTAGGGTTTTCGCCACGGCAAGGCCCACACCAGGACGCCCAGAAATCAAGCAATACATATTTTCCGCGGAAATCAGACAATTTAACAGGCTTATCGTTCACATCATTCTGCGTAAAATCCATCGCCATCTGACCTACACCTGTTTGTTTGGCCGAGGCAATGGTCTGAGCGATGCTTTTGCCAAGGTCTGTTGCTTTTACCGGCGCAGAGAACTTATTAAATTCAGCTTCTGCACCCGCAAGATCTCCATCCAGATCTATTGTTCCCTGATATGCGACCAGGCCAACATAAGAACCGAGATTAGCAGCATAAAACTGTTTATTCAGTGCATTTATTTCCTTCCTGATGGCCTCATCGCGACTGTAAACCGTTTTCATATAAGCCTCGTCTTTACGCTGCTCCGGCGTTTTCGCGTAATACTCCTGCATTAAAGCAGCATTTTTTTCAAGGGCCGACTTGGTTAATGCTTTATACTTCTCATTGTCTTCATTTATTTTTGAACCTTTAACTGTAGCATGCTTTACCGAAT
>CAMLDJ010000469.1 GCA_946478755.1 uncultured Pedobacter sp.
TAATTCGTTTTCATGTCTGTAATCCTTTTAATACGTTGATATAAATGTTGATTTTTTCCTGTAGCAGCCAGTGAAAAGGCAGGTGAGGATTTGTCTTTTAATATTTCCAGTTTTAACAGTGCATGAGCATAGGTCATAGGTGTACCTGTAAATTTCAGTACCAGATCATCACAGGCATGCTCACGTTCAATATTGATGAATCTGCCACTTAGCCATACAAAAGGGTTGAAAAATAGCAGCGTTTCAATGCCGGTCTTGACCAGGTTTAACAGGTAGTCGTTTCTTCTGATATGAGAAAGTTCATGTATCAATATCGCTTCCACCTGATCTATATCAAGTTGTGAAGCCAAGGCCAGGGGAAATAAAACCACAGGTTTAAAATATCCGATAACCAAAGGCACATTTATTTTGTCAGACAGATGAAAACTAATGCACTGGCGAAGATTTAGCTGTATGACCAGTTTTTCAAATGAAGTCTTCCAGGCGACTGGGACTTCAAAATGTGCATTTTTTTTAATGTTCAGTATTCTTTTGTAACCCAGACACAGTGTAAGTAGCTGAAAGTAGAGTCCCAGGCCATAAAAACTAACGATATATGGAAGTACATATTCTGTCTTGCTGCTGATCTGCTGAGGCAAACTGCTCATATACTGGTAATACTCGGCAGTTAAAGTAAGGGTTGTTGTACCAGTTGTGGTTTCTGCTAAGACCGGAAGTTTAAAGATGGAAAAGAAGGTGGCAACGTAACAAATAAAGATCAGGCAGATGGCACTATAGGCGAGGTTGTGTTTCAGCCTGGGCTGAAGTTTTGGCAGCGCCAGTATCACCAGTAACAATAGGCCGTAAATGATAGCCCCCTGCCATAAGGAGTGAAAAATGCTCCAGCCAGTGGCTTTGATCAGATTGTTCAAGAGAGGTTCCATATGTTTTATTTTTTACTGAGTTGTTCGAGGTATTGTTTTATAGAATCTATTTCATCTTTACTTGCGGTGTGATTACCTAATGCCTGCATTACTAAACGAGCCGCGGAGCCGTTAAAAACATTGTCAATCATTTTATTTACCAAATGCTGCTGAGTTTTTTCCTGATTTAATAGCGCCCGGTAGATGTGTGTTTTAGAAGAAGCATCGCGGGTTACCAAACCTTTTTCCAGCATGATCTGCATGAGTTTGAGCGTGGTAGTATAACCTGCATCTTTGCTTTTCTCCAGGATCTCGTGCACCTCCCTTACTGTACAATGGCTTTTTTTCCAAAGGATCTGTAAGATTTCAAGTTCGCTTTCTGTTGGTTTAAGGTTATTCACTGCTGTCATTATCTTCTTGTACGAATTGTTTCGTAATCAAATATACGAATCTATTCGTAGATCCAAAACAATTTAACATTTTTTTAAAAAAAGCAATTGTGCCGGGTAAGGTCGCTTAGTGTGCGGTTCTTAAGGCTTCGTATTTATTGGTGTTGGCCGGGTCAATTTCCGAAAGCAAATTATATGCTCTGATCTTATCCTGGGGATCTCTGGCGGAAAGTATATTCACAATTTCATCAGCCTTCGTTGCCAGGTACATGTTAGGAAATATGGAACCCAGCTTTTGCTTGTCCATTTGTTTCAAGTCCGACAGCATGGAAATAATATTTTTGGCGCCTTTGGCCGGGTCTTCCTGCATGCGGTCGAGGCCATTAATGTGATAATCGTAAATGAACTGTCTCAATTCCTCAAAACTTTTATTAAGTAAATTCTCATTTAGCCAGTATCTGTTTCTTAGGCCATCAAATGCCTTCCAGCCTTTGTTTGCTGATACCTGGGCCACGTTTAAAATGTTCTGGGCCTTATTGTAGAAAATTGTACCACCAAGTTTATTAAAGCTGTCCTTATCCAATCCGATAATCGTATAGGCATAAAAGCTGAGCAGAGAGCTTAGGTTTGAAATGAAATTCTGATCAGAGAAATCCAGAGATTGACCCTCGCTGTAATTAAAATCAAAATCCTTGTCACTAATATTTAACAAGGTACTGTTATAGGCGGTGTTGTAAACCGGTCGGCTCGATTGGATCTGTGCCTCAGCTTTATAGGCTGAGTTTCCATCCCAGGCCGTTACCGTGATCACGAAATTACACTCAATGCGTTCAGGGGGAGTATAAGTTTCATTACTCCATTTGTTGTTGTTTAAAAATTCTCTTATCGTATTTTGAAGTACTTCTAAATTCCTTTTGTTGATGTTGGGGACCGTTGGGGCCATTACCTGCACGCGGGTATTTAACTCCTGTGCAAAAGCACAGGTATAACAGAAAAAAAATAGCAGGAAGATACCAGAGCCGCGTAGTTTCATGGTTTAACTAGTTTTAAAATTTCATTGCAGATGTCGGTCGCTACTTCAGTTTTAGATTTCATGTCGAAAACCAATTTTTCTGCGGCCTTGTTAAATATAGTTATTTTGTTGGTATCCATTTTAAAGCCAGCACCCTTATCATTCAGTGAATTAAGTATGATAAGGTCCAGGTTTTTTTTAACCAGCTTGGATTTTGCGTATGCTTCTTCGTTTTGGGTTTCCAGAGCAAAGCCAACCAATAGCTGGGTTGCGGTTTTTAACCGACCAAGTGTAGCCAGTATATCTTCTGTCTTTTTTAATTGAAGACTAAATTCATCGCTTGCTTTTTTTATCTTCTGATCTGCTTTCTGTACAGGGGTATAATCTGCCACTGCAGCGCTCATCACCGTAATGTCGGCTGTTGTAAATTCAGCTTTACAAGCCTTTAGCATATCGTCCGCACTAACCACATCAATGCGTTTCATTGCATGATGATTTTTCTCCGCAGTAGGGCCGGTAATTAGTGTTACATCGGCACCCAGGCTTGCAAACTGATCCGCAATGGCAAAGCCCATTTTACCGGAAGAATGGTTTCCGATAAAACGTACGGGATCTATCGCTTCATAAGTAGGTCCGGCTGTAACCAATACCTTTTTGCCTAACAGGGGTAATGAAGCCTTAAGTTTGTCTGTTAAATAAGTGATAATTTCTTCAGGTTCGGCCATTCTGCCTTCTCCATACAACCCGCTTGCGAGTTCTCCGATACCGGGTTGTATCATCTGATTCCCATACGATAACAGCTTATCAATGTTGTTCTGTGTACTTTCGTGTTTCCACATATCCAGATCCATTGCCGGGGCGACGTAAACGGGGCATTTTGCCGATAGATAAACAGCTGTAAGCAGATTATCACACAATCCTGCTGCCATTTTTGCCAGTGTATTGGCACTGGCCGGTGCAATCACCAGGAAATCCGCCCAAAGGCCCAGCTCAACATGGTTGCTCCAAACTCCGGTTTCTTCTTCGAAATAGTGAGTATAGACAGGATTTTTACTAAGGGTGGCGAGGGTAAGCGGCGTAATGAAATTTGCCGCATCGGCCGTAAGAATTACTTTGACGTTTGCGCCAGCTTTTACCAGCAGTCTGACCAATACAGCAGACTTGTAAGCTGCGATGCTGCCACAAACGCCAAGAATTACTTTTTTATTTTTAAGCATGGTTTAAGGAA
>CAMLDJ010000470.1 GCA_946478755.1 uncultured Pedobacter sp.
CACTGTTTTTAACGGGATCAAGGGCGATCTTACTGCCGTTACTATTCAGGATCCACTCCGGCCCCTGGTTAAACTGGATCATTGGCATCATTTGCAACGTATCTCTTTGAGCAGTTCTTAATTTCTGATTTAACCCGGTTAAAGTAAGGAATGGCAGATCTTCCCCGGTTTCAGCATTTCCACGCAACCACACCGGTACATTGCCAGTGCGTTTGGCATATATGTAGTCTTCCGTTCCATAGACAAACTGTATTTGGGACAGATTTTCGGGGGCAAGCGTAGTGCGGGCATTGCTCATCGCATCCTGCATTGTTAATTCCTTATGCTGTGCAAAGCTGCAAAAAGCAATTGCAACCAGATGGGTCAGCAAAATCAGTTTCTTCATTCGTATAAAAAATTAGTTTGGGCAAACTTATATAAAATGTAGCAAATAACATGCTTCCTTGTCTTACCTTTGCGCTGTGAAAAACATCCTTATAGGCTTACTCTTTGCTATGTTATGGGCTTCCGCATCAGTAGCTACGAAATTTGGAATTCTGTCTGCCCCCCCCTTAGTACTTGGAAATCTTCGTTTTTTTATTGCCGGAACCGTTTTACTGGGGTACTGCTACTTCATCAGCAAGGATAAACAATATCGGTTGCCCAGTATTGCCGAATGGCGGCAGTTGTCTATTTTCGGTTTCCTGAACACCACTGTATATCTTGGCCTCTATGTGTTTGCCATGAAATATACAGCGGCAGGTATCGGTAGCCTGGCCACCTCAACTAACCCTTTGCTGATCGTCTTGCTATCGTCCTGGTTAATGGGCCGCAAGGCAGCAAAAGCAGAGATCATCAGCATCATTATCGGGATGGCCGGTATAGCGCTTGCCACCTATCCGCTGCTTAAAAGCAGCAATACAAGTATACTTGGGGTAACCATATTGATGCTGAGTATGATTGCCGTATCCTTTGCCAGTGTGTATTACGCACAGATCAAATGGACCTTACCTAACTTACTGATCAACGGTTGGCAGGTAAGTCTCGGCGGCCTGTTCTTACTTCCCTTCACTTTTAGCATGAGTGATTTTTCTGCTATACAATTCGACAACAGGCTGGTCTATTCGGTACTGTGGCTTAGTCTCGCCGTTTCTGTAGTGGGGTTGATCTGTTGGTTTTACCTGCTAAAAATAGATACCGTAAAGGCTTCCCTATGGCTTTTCCTTTGTCCGCTCTTCGGATTTTTTTACGCCTGGTGGCTTTTGAATGAGCCGATTACCCTGTACACTGTGGCTGGAACGCTGTTGGTGGTCACCGGTTTATATATTGGTCAGCGTAAAAAGTTAAAGGGCTAAAGAATGTGTTCGTACCCGGGTATATCTATAGCATAAATTTCACATAATACACAATAATAGTTGTTAAAATATGTTAAATAGATATAAAATGCAAAGGGATGAAGTCTATAAATGTATTTTCTTTCACCAATACCGTCCTGAGGAAACTGGGCATCGCCAAGATCTACTATTGGTTCAATAAGTAATAATTTCATGATACATGCTGCTTTTCTTAAGCACAATTATTACTTTTATACGTGATGTGTCCTGCTGACCGATCGTCAATCGATGGTCTGCAGCCCAAGGATCACTTGCATTAACTAATTTATTATTTATGATCAGCAAATCATTCAAGACCTGCTTTGCCGTTTTGGCAATTGTAGGGGCTGGCTATTCGGCAGATGCCCAATTGACGCAAAAATTCATAGATCCAGTAAACATGGACCTCTCGGTGAGACCTGGAGATGACTTTTATCAGTATGCGAGTGGCACCTGGATCAAAAATAACCCTGTTCCGGCGAAAGAGACCCGTTGGGGTAGCTTCAATGTATTAAGGGATTTCAATATCAATGCAGTAAAAGGGCTGGTCGAAGATGCTGCAGCGGATCAGTCTGCACCTGCAGGATCAGTAAAAAGGCGGGTAGGTGATTTCTATACTGCGGCCATGGACAGCATTACCATCGAGAAACTGGGTTATACCCCCATTAAGCCGGAACTGGAAAAAATTAAACAGCTTAAAAGTATAGCTGATGTACTCGATCATACAGCCTACCTGAGAACCGCAGGGATCACTGCGCCTATGTTTGGATTTGGCGTTGGGCAGGATAGAAAAAATGTAAACAAGTACCTTACACAACTGGGACAAGGAGGTACAACCTTACCCGACCGGGATTATTACCTGAAAGATGATAGCAGAAGTGTTAAAATCCGTGAGGCTTATATCAGCTATATGACAAAGCTGTTTAGGTTAACGGGCAGTCCTGCAGCTGAAGCTGCAAAAAAGGCTGTCGCGGTCATGGCTATTGAAAAGAAATTTGCAGAGGCGCAGATGAGCAGACTGGAAATGCGTGATCCTTATAAAACCTATAATAAATATACCGTAGCTGATTTTAATAAAATAACGCCGGGCATTGACTGGAAAGTTATGTTGACTAAATTTCTGGTTGCGGGTCAGGATACGGTATTGGTTTCCTCACCTAAATTCTTTATTAGTCTTGACGGAATGCTAAAGGATGTTCCGCTGGCCGACTGGAAGACATACCTGGAATGGAATATTTTAAAAAGTGCAGCGCCACATTTAAGCAGTCCCTTTGTAAATGCCAACTTTGCTTTTAACCAGGTGCAAAGTGGCCAGAAGGTGCAAACCCCGCGCTGGCAAAGGATGTCGCAGCTAACAGACGGCACCATTGGCGATCTTTTAGGCCAGCTGTATGTAGCGAAATACTTTAAACCGGATGCGAAGGTCCGGATGAATGAATTGATCAGTAACCTTAGGAAAGCATTCGAGATCAGGATTAAAAACCTGGATTGGATGAGCGAGGAAACCAAACAAAAGGCACTTGAAAAATTACACGCTTTCGCCCCAAAAATCGGGTATCCTGAAAAATGGAGAACTTATGAGGGCTTGCTGATCAGTCCGGATTCTCATGTGCAAAACCTGCGGAATGCCGGTGCCTGGGCCTATAGGGAGATGATTGACCAGCTGGGAAAACCGGTAGACCGTACCCGTTTTGGAATGACCCCTCCTACAGTAAATGCTTATTACAGTCCGACGATGAACGAGATCGTATTCCCTGCGGGAATTCTGCAGTTTCCCTTCTTTGACCCAAATGCCGATGATGCGGTAAACTACGGCGGAATTGGCGCTGTCATTGGCCATGAAATGTCGCACGGATTTGATGATACTGGGAGCCAGTACGACAAAGATGGCAACCTGCGCAACTGGTGGACCGCGGAAGACCGTGCAAAGTTCAATGCAAAAACCAGCTTGCTTGGACAACAATTCAGCGGCTATAAAGTACTGGACACGATTTCTGTGAATGGTAAACTGACTATGGGGGAAAATATCGGTGACCTCGGCGGTTTAAATGCGGCATATGAAGCCTTCAAAATGACAAAACAGGGACAGTCTGGTCAAAAAATTGATGGCTTCACGCCAGACCAGCGCTTCTTTTTATCATGGGCACAGGTATGGAGGGGAAATATTTTACCTG
>CAMLDJ010000471.1 GCA_946478755.1 uncultured Pedobacter sp.
GAATGCAGCGCTGAGCCTTAAACAGGAGTTCCCTGAAAAAAGAGTGGTATTGGTCTCTAAGGATATCTGCCTGCGCTTAAAGGCCAAATCGCTTGAACTGCATGCTGAAGATTATGAAACCGGCAAAATAAAAAATGTAGAGGAACTGTATACCGGAAAGGCGGTGTTTACAAATGTGCCGGATCAGCTTTTCAAAACCCTTAAATCTGAGGGAAGTGTGGATGCCGAAACACTGCATATCCAGGAGCCAAAGGCCAATCATTTCTGTATCCTGAAGGGTAAACGCAAAAGCGTAACGACCTATTACCAGGCGAAATCCGGCAGACTTTTCCCGGTTGCCCCACGTACCATATTTAACATCTCACCGAGGAACGACGAGCAGTCCTTCGCCATCAATGCCCTGCTTAACCCGGATATTAAGCTGGTCACTATACAGGGGAAAGCTGGTACCGGAAAAACCTTACTGGCCATTGCCAGTGCGCTTGAACAGCGCAAAGATTACCGACAGATCTATGTAACCCGGCCAATTATTGCTCTAAGTAATAAGGATATCGGATTTTTGCCCGGAGATGTGAAATCAAAGATCGATCCTTATATGGCACCCATATGGGATAACCTTAGGTTTATCAAGGAACAGTATAGCTACGACCCCAAAATGCAGGCCAGGATAGATGAGTTTGTGAGTACGGAAAAGATTGTGATCACGCCATTGGCCTATATCCGGGGCCGGACATTAAGCAAGATATTTTTTATTGTAGATGAAGCACAGAATTTGACGCCTCATGAAATAAAAACCATTATATCGAGGGCAGGGGAGGATACTAAGATCGTTTTTACGGGCGACATTTATCAGATCGATACGCCTTATCTGGATGCAGAAAGTAACGGTCTGTCCTATCTGATAGAAAATGCCAAAGCACATGACCTGTATGCCCATATCACTTTGGATAAAGGCGAAAGAAGTGAACTGGCCAATCTGGCCAATGACCTTTTGTAAGGGCTAATGCAATTTTAGCTACCTTTGATCAACAGATCCAATGTTAGAAAACTTATGAAAAGAACATTATTGTTATTGGTGATTGGCTTTGCGGTGGCAGGCTGTTCGGCAGTTAAACCTGTCGCAGATAAAAATCTGGTCATTATCAGCGGAAAACTATCCCCCCTGGGCATGTCTACCTTTCAATATGGCACACATACTTTAACTGGAGGTGACAAAACCTATGCTTTAAAAAGCAGTAAGGTTGATCTGAAAGTATATGAAGGAAAAGATGTCATTGTAAAAGGCTTAAAAGTAGCCGGATACCCGGTAGATGGCGGCCCGGAATTTCTCGATGTGCAGGAAATCAGCAATAAATAAAGGCAAATGACCTGAAAATTTTATAGCTTGTGTCTTTGCAAATCTCATTTTATGAACCGACTAATTTTACTGATCCCTGTGCTGATGGTTTTATCCTGCCGGCAGCATCCAAAAGAAACTGCTAAAACAACGCAGCTTATGGCTGATGATCCACATTCCTTTTCAAAACCTGCTATCGCCTATGTAAAACATCTCGACCTGGATCTGAAGGTTGATTTTGACGGGCAGCAGCTGACTGGAAAGGCGAGCTGGACAATTCAAAACCACACCAAAGCCAGCGAGATCATATTTGACAGCAGCAAGCTCAATATTTCCAGAGTTACGCTTGGTGCCGGGGAGCAGGAGACTTCCTTTAGTTTTGGAACAGAAACAGCCTATCTTGGCAAAGCCTTAAAGGTAGCTATCTTGCCAGATACAAAGCTGATACACATCTATTATACCACCGGCAAGGATGCGAGTGCGCTGCAATGGCTTACTCCACAGCAAACTGCTGGAAAAAAAAAGCCATACCTTTTTACCCAGTCGGAAAGTATAGCTGCGCGAAGCTGGGTACCCTGCCAGGATAGTCCGGGGATACGGTTTACCTATAATGCAGCCGTAAAAGTGCCGGCGGATCTGCTCGCTTTAATGAGCGCTGAAAATCCGCAGTCGAGAAATGCCAAAGGTGTTTATCAGTTCAGGCAGCGACATGCTATACCGTCTTATTTGCTTGCTCTTGCGGTTGGCGATATAGCCTTTAAGGCTGTGGATAAACGTACTGGGGTCTATGCTGAGCCCTCGGTGCTGGAAAAGGCCACCTGGGAATTTGCTGATATGGGTAAAATGGTTCATGCTGCGGAAGCCTTATACGGTCCATACAGGTGGGGCAGATACGATCTACTGGTATTGCCGCCGAGTTTTCCATTTGGGGGAATGGAAAATCCTAATTTAACGTTTATTACACCCACTATCCTGGCTGGCGACCGCTCGCTGGTGAGCATTATATGTCATGAACTGGCGCACAGCTGGAGCGGTAACCTGGTAACGAATGCGACATGGAACGATTTCTGGCTGAATGAAGGTTTCACCAATTACTTTGAACGACGCATAGATGAAGTTTTGTACGGAAAAAAGGAAGCGGAGATGCAGCAGGTTTTTGCCAGGCATGCTTTGGATGATGCCATAAAGGAGATGGGGGCAGACAACAAAGATACCCACTTAAAAACCGATTATACGGGCCGGAATCCTGACGAGGGTACCAATGACATTGCATACGAGAAGGGGTTCTTCTTTTTACGTACCATTGAAGCTGCTGTCGGCCGGGAAAAATTTGATGCTTTTTTAAGGGGATATTTTGACGGGCATGCTTTTCAGTCGCTGACTACAGAACAGTTTTTAGCCTATCTCCAAAAAAACCTCATCAAAGGTGATCAGGCGCTGGCGGAGAAGATTGCCGTAAATAAGTGGGTATATGGACCAGGAATTCCAGCGAATATTGTTCCTGTCGAATCTGAGCGCTTTAAAGCGATCGATGGGCTGTTGGCTAAATGGCACAAATCCGGTTCTGTAAAGGGATTGAGCAAGGAAATCGTATCCAGCAATGAAAAGCGCTATTTTATCAGCCAGTTGCCTGCCGGGTTAACCGCCGCAGATATGGCTTTGCTGGACACTGAGTTTGCTTTCAGCACTTCCAACAATACAGATGTCCAGCTTGCCTGGTATGTCCTGGCCATCAGACATCATTATACCGCCGCCGATGCCAGGATAAAAGCCTATTTGATGGAAAACGGCAGGATGTGGCATATCATTCCGCTGTATAAAGAAATGATGGCGACACCCGGGGGATTAAAGACTGCAAAGGAGATTTACAAATTGGCAAGGCCAAATTATCATCCTATGACTTATCAGGCCATTGACAAACTATTCAGCTAAGCGGATTTCCCGAATGGAAAAAACCGGGTGCGTTAACTTTTCAGGACAAAAGTGTATTCTTACTGTGCAATAAACTGACCTATCGCAGGCCTTACTAAGAAAAAATAGGATTTATGAAGTTTTCCAAATGTTGGCATAGTATTTGTTTCTGATAAATCGGTTTAGTTTGGTTTAGGTTGATCTGTGGTGGATCGGCCTTATAAACGGGAATAGTCTCTCCGACTTATTCCCGTTTCTCTTTTAAAGCCTTTCCAA
>CAMLDJ010000472.1 GCA_946478755.1 uncultured Pedobacter sp.
GTAATATATGTGGTTTTAATAAGTTAATCTCATCATCGGCCCATAAAATCTTAGTTTCCTGCATCATTATATATGTATAATGTAAAAATAGTTACCCAAAAAGCGCTATCCCCTTCTTAGTTATGGATAAAAATAGCAATTTTTGTACCGCATAATTTATTTTTAAGGATTGAACAAAAAGAAAATCATAAATGATCCGGTATATGGCTTCATAAATATTCCTTCTGAAGTTGTATTCGACCTGATCTCGCATCCGTATTTTCAAAGGCTCAGGTATATCAAGCAATTGGGCATGACGCACCTCGTTTATCCAGGGGCGCTACATACCCGGTTTCACCACGCTATAGGCGCCATGCACCTGATGAGCCTCGCTATTGAGGTCCTTAAAGGCAAGGGACATGAGATCACAGCGGAAGAGGAAGAGGCCGCGACCATTGCGATTTTGCTGCATGATATCGGACATGGGCCGTTTTCTCATGCACTGGAGCACAGTTTGGTTAATGAGATAAAGCACGAAGATATTTCCATGATGATGATGGAAAAACTGAATCTGGAATTTGACGGAAAGCTTACATTGGCCATCCAGATCTTTCAGGGGAATTATGACAAAAACTTTCTGCCACAGCTGGTTTCCAGCCAACTTGACCTGGATAGAATGGATTACCTGAACAGGGATAGCTTCTTTACAGGTGTAAGCGAAGGGGTGATCAGTTTTGACAGGATCATTAAAATGTTTAATGTGCTCGACAATCAGCTGGTGATAGAAGAGAAGGGCATTTATTCGATAGAAAAGTTTCTGATTGCCAGGCGGCTGATGTACTGGCAGGTGTACCTGCATAAAACAGTAATTGCAGGAGAAATGCTCCTGGTAAAGATCCTGGAGCGGGCTAAATACCTGGCTACACATGGCGAAAGTCTTTTTGCGACCCCCGCCCTGCAACATTTTTTGCAGCACCAGATCACTGAGCCCGAGTTTTTTTCTTCAGACCTGCATTTAGCACAGTTTTCGAGGTTGGACGACCAGGATATTTTTGCATCAGTGAAGGTGTGGGTTAACCACCCTGACCCGATCTTATCGCAGCTTTGCGGCATGTTAACCCAGCGAAACCTTTACAAGGTGGAAATCAGCAATGATGCGCCGGATGACAACAGGGTTAAGGACCTTCGGGAAAGGACGGCAGCTTTTTTAAAACTTAATGAAACTGATGTTTGTTATTTCGTATTCACTGATATGATCAGGAACAGGGCATATAATGCAGGGAGCGGCAATATTAATATTCTATTGAAGAACAATACGATTATTGACATTGCAAAAGCATCAGATTTATCTAACTTAGAATCTTTGGACAAGACCGTAAGAAAGTATATACTGTGTTATCCACGAATAATTTAGCATATTTTAACAAAATAATTAAAATTTAATCCCGTTTTTTAGGAGTTGATTGAAATTACGGTCGACCGCCTGAAATAGGTTTATTTGTTCATATCAATTTAACATATAACTTTGTAAAATGCAATTTACTGCCAAGCAGATAAGTGAGTTTATAGATGGTACCATTGAAGGCGATGAAAACGTTAAGGTTAGTGAGCTTTCCAAAATTGAAAATGGTCAGCCAGGTTCTTTATGCTTTTTATCTAACCCTAAGTACGAGAGCTATTTATATCTGACGAATGCGTCAGTAGTCATTGTTGGAAAGGAGTTTCTGCCTTCCCAGAAAATCAACAGCACCTTAATCCGGGTTGTCGATCCCTATAGTGCCTTTTCGGTTTTGCTCGATAAATATAATGAGGCGGTCAACCAGGCGAATGCCCAGGTTGGCATTGAACAACCCTCATTTATCCATCCCAGGGCAAAAATTGGGAAAAATGTATTTATAGGTGCTTTTTCTTATATCGCCGAGGATGTACAGATTGGAGACGGCAGCAAGATTTCCGCCCAGACCTTTATTGGTGCGGAGACGCTGATCGGAACAAATTGCACGATTTTTCCGGGCGTAAAGATCTATAACCGTTCCGTTATCGGGAATAATGTAATTATTCATTCCAATACCGTTATTGGGAGTGATGGGTTTGGATTTGCCCCTCAGGCAGACGGAACGTACACTAAAATTGCCCAGATAGGAAACGTGGTGATAGAGGATGATGTGGAAATCGGGGCAAATACTGCGATAGACAGAGCCACAATGGGATCCACTTTTATCAGAAAAGGCGTTAAGCTGGATAACCTGATCCAGATTGCACATAATGTTGATGTTGGCGCGCATAGCGTGGTTGCCGCACAAACAGGTATTTCGGGAAGCTCGAAACTGGGGGAAAAAGCGGTTATTGGCGGACAGGTTGGCATTGCCGGACACCTTTCCCTGGCCAAAGGAACACAGATCGGCGCCCAGGCCGGAATAAATTTTAATACGACCGAAGAAAATAAGCAATGGCACGGCAGCCCTGCCCAGCCTTTGAGGGACTGGATGCGGGCCTCTGTGATTTTTAAACAGTTGCCAAGTGTGGACAAAAGGATAGCAAGCCTTGAAGCAAAAATTAAGGAACTTAGCCTGATCATCGAACAAAATAGTACAATACCAAGATAATAATGAACGTTAAACAAAAGACCATAAAGAGCGAAGTCTCGGTACAAGGTGTTGGCCTGCATACCGGAGCTAATGTCACACTTACATTTTGTCCGGCACCGGAAAATCACGGTTTTAAATTTCAAAGAATAGATCTTCCAGGAACACCGATCGTTGATGCAGATTGTGATAATGTTACCGATACTGCAAGGGGAACCACCATTACACAAAATGGAGCCAGTGTAAGTACAGTGGAGCATGTTATGGCCTCTTTGGTAGGAATGGATCTGGACAATGTGCTGATGAAGCTGGACGGGCCGGAGACGCCGATCATGGATGGAAGTGCAATCCAGTTCCTGGATGCTTTGGAAGCCGCCGGCGTACATATACAAAGCCAGGACAGAGAGTATTTCCAGATTCCCCACAACATTACGTATACAGAACCCGACAGAAAGGTCGAAATCGTTGCCATGCCTTTGGATGACTACAGGTTTACCTGTATGATTGATTACAATTCGCCGGTTTTGGGTAGTCAGCATGCCGGCATATCCAGCATCGCTGAATTTAAAAAAGAAATTGCTTCCTGCCGGACCTTCTGCTTTTTGCATGAGCTGGAATATCAGCTGCAGAACAATCTGATCAAGGGGGGCGACCTGAACAATGCCATCGTTATTGTGGATAAGGAAGTAACTAAGGAAGAGCTGGATCATCTGGCTACCATATTTAAGCGCAAGGCGATTGATGTTGCCCCTCAGGGTATTTTAAATAACATGGAATTGCGGCATCAAAATGAGCCGGCAAGGCATAAATTGCTGGATATGATTGGTGATCTGGCCCTTGTTGGGGTGCATTTAAAAGGTCATATTATGGCTGCCAGGCCCGGACATGCAGCGAACGTGGCTTTTGCTAAAAAAATTAAAGCAGCGATCAAAAAGGAAAAAAACAAAAAGGTAC
>CAMLDJ010000473.1 GCA_946478755.1 uncultured Pedobacter sp.
GGAATACAACGAATACCACTTTCCTGCATAAGCCATAATATCTACTCGTTGTACTGGTATGTTGTCCATAGCTTCCGATTATCTAGTATTAGGCAAATGTAAATTCTTTATCATAAAACCCACAACGAACAAGAAAGTTTTCAAAAGCATTTTTTAAACTCGTGTAATTTTATAACTTCGACAGAAGGTAACATACATAACAAAAATATTTATGAAGATAACGGTTGTAGGTGCCGGCGCTGTAGGCGCCACTTGTGCAGATAACATTGCCAGGAAAGAATTAGCTCAAGAACTTATTTTGCTGGACATCAAGGAAGGCTTTGCTGAGGGCAAATCTATAGACATGATGCAAACTGCCGCTTTACTGGGCTTCGATACAAAAATTAAAGGTGTTACCAACGATTATGCGAGTACTGCAGACTCAGAAGTGGTAGTAATTACTTCCGGTTTACCCCGCAAACCTGGAATGACCCGTGAAGAACTGATCGGGACCAATGCGAATATAGTAAAAGGGGTAACGGAGAATATTTTAAAATATTCGCCAAACACCATCATTATTGTCGTGTCGAATCCAATGGACACCATGAACTACCTTACCTTAAAAACATCCGGCCTCCCTAAAAACCGTATACTTGGCATGGGTGGTGCACTGGATTCGTCAAGGTTTAAATATTATTTAAGTCAGGAGCTTGGCTGCTCACCTGCCGACCTCAATGCGGTGGTCATTGGCGGCCATGGGGATACAACCATGATCCCGTTGATCCACCATGCTACCTGGAACAGCATCCCGGTTACCCAGTTGTTAGATAAAGAACAACAGGATAAGGTTGTGAAAGCGACAATGGTTGGTGGTGCTACGCTAACCGGATTAATTGGCACATCCGCATGGTATGCTCCCGGCGCAGGAACAGCTGCAATGGTGGAAAGCATTGTACGCGATGAGAAAAAACTAATTTCTTCCGGCGTATATCTGGATGGTGAATATGGACAAAAAGACATTTCTCTTGTCGTGCCTGTAATTATCGGCAAAAATGGTGTGGAGAAAATACTTGACTTTAAACTAAGCGATGAAGAGCAGGCCGCTTTTAACAAAAGTGCAGATGCGGTACGCAGCATGAATGCTGTGCTGACAGACATGCAAATGGTTTAAAACATTCAAGAAGAACAAGAATAAATGAGAACAACTTCTGTTCCACTGATTTTAATAAATTTACAAGATGACGGTTTCCACCTTTTGGTGGAAATTGTTGTTTTCGGACAAAAATTACTGGCTGTGGTTGATACCGGAGCCTCCAGATGTGTGTTTGACAAAACATTTATTGAGACGCATGTTAAAGGATTGGAACCAACGGAAGAAACCCATGCCACTACGCTTTTTACAACATCGAGCACACTTCAGCTAAGCATTCCCGAAATAAAGTTAGGCAGGCTCATTTTAAAAGATTATGAAGCCGTCTGCCTGGATCTGGAGACTGTAAACCAGGCATACCAGGGACTCGGACATCCGCCCATCAGTGCAATTATTGGGGGTGATTTGCTGGTAAAGCACGATGTTACAATAAGTTACAAAAAGTTAAAAATGACCGTTCTCCTCTGAGGCTGCATCGCTTCGCTGAAGGAGCGAAGAAAGCTAGGCCTCTTCGGAGAAGGTAATTTTTCTAGTCAATTACCTATAGGCAACCCTAGTTCATCACTATGATACGAAAGTCAAGTGCTTATACACCAGTCAGATCCTAGATAGCAGGTCAGAAGCTATATACCGATCAAAATCCGACATACCTCCTCAAGCTCTTATACTCCCAGTCAAAGTACTATATACCATGTCCAGTCCCATAGACCAAGAATACTATACACCAAGTCAGATCCTAGATATCAAGCTAAATACCAAGTCTGATCCTATAGACCAAGCCAAAGTACTGCATACCAAGTTAAAATACTGTAGACGAAATCAAATACTATATCAAACTCAAAAACCGTATACCAAGCAATACCCTATCACACTAACTTTACGGGGCCAATATCCTATATATATACCAAAAGAGGGCCGCTAATCGCGGCCCTCTTTTGGTATTACTTTAAAATAAAACCTTCTCAGAGGAGGCCTCAGGCGCTTTTGCTTTTCGCAAAAGATGCCAGACTCCGAAGAGAACGGTTATTTTTATCCGTTATTTTTAAGCGTCAATTTTTGCGTACTTCGCGTTTCTTTCTATAAACTCCCTGCGTGGCGCAACTTCATCGCCCATCAACATCGAAAAAGTATGATCACACTCAGCCGCATTCTCTATTGTAGCCTGCATTAAAGTCCGTGTAGCCGGATTTAAAGTGGTATCCCATAACTGCTCCGCATTCATTTCTCCCAAACCTTTATAACGCTGAATATGCACACTTTCTTCTTTACCTGCACCTTTTAAGCGCTGCACGGCAGCATCACGCTGCTGATCATTCCAGCAATATTCAAATTCCTTACCTTTTTTAACCTGGTACAAAGGCGGCGCAGCAATGTAAACATAGCCGGCTTCAATGAGTGCCTTCATATACCTGAAAAAGAAAGTTAAGATAAGGGTGGTAATGTGAGAACCATCGATATCAGCATCCGTCATGATCACAATCTTGTGGTAACGCAGCTTGGTCAAATTCAACGCCTTATCATCCTCCGGGGTTCCAATACTGACACCAAGCGCTGTAAACATATTTTTGATCTCATCATTTTCATAGATCTTATGTTCCATTGCTTTTTCCACATTCAGGATTTTACCTTTTAAGGGGAGTATGGCCTGGAAATTACGATCGCGCCCTTGCTTTGCAGTACCACCTGCCGAGTCTCCCTCCACCAGGTACAGTTCACATTTTTCCGGATCACTGTCAGAACAATCAGCCAGTTTTCCAGGCAGACCTGAGCCGCCCATAACACTTTTGCGCTGAACCATTTCCCGGGCCTTACGGGCCGCCGCACGTGCAGTTGCTGCAAGAATAACCTTATTAACGATCATCCTGGCTTCTTTAGGGTACTCCTCCAGGTAGATACCTAATGCCTCCCCTACAGCAATATCCACTGCACCCATCACCTCAGAGTTACCAAGCTTGGTTTTCGTCTGACCTTCAAACTGGGGTTCCTGTACTTTAACGGATATTACAGCAGTTAGGCCTTCCCTAAAGTCATCACCCGTAATTTCAAACTTTACATTTTTCAGCAATCCGGACTTATCGGCATAGGCTTTCAATGTTCTTGTTAATCCCCTTCGGAAACCGGCAATATGTGTTCCCCCTTCATGTGTATTGATGTTGTTCACATAGGAATGCACATTTTCAGAATAGCTATCATTGTACTGCAGAGCAAGCTCTACAGGGATTCCGTTCTTGATTCCTTCTACGTAAATAGGCTCAGGGATCAATGAAGGACGTGTTCCGTCAAGGAATTGAACAAATTCTTTCAATCCGCCTTCAGAGTGAAACAGTTCAGTCAGGAATTTACCATCTTCCCCTTCCTCACGCTCGTCAGTCAATGTTAACTTGA
>CAMLDJ010000474.1 GCA_946478755.1 uncultured Pedobacter sp.
CTGGTTAAAAAACAAAGGATACTGGACACGATAGAACTGATCGTCTCTGCCTGTCAGCAATTGGGGATCGAAAATCCTAAGATTGGTGTGGCGGGGTTGAACCCGCATGCCAGCGATGGAGGCCTGTTTGGCGACGAAGAAGAACTGGAGATCATTCCTGCTATTGAAGAGGCGAAACGCAGGGGATTTACTGTTGAAGGCCCTGTTCCGGCCGATACGTTATTTCCGAAAGCTATAGGTGGTGTTTACGATGGCATTGTGGCGATGTACCACGATCAGGGGCACATTCCTTTTAAAGTAGTTGGCTTTAACTGGGATAAATCAGCCAGGCAAATGAAAAGTGTGAGAGGAGTGAACATTACCCTAGGGCTGCCCATCATCAGGACTTCGGTAGATCACGGTACGGCTATGGAAATTGCGGGCAGGGGCATCGCCAGTGCTGATGCGATGATGTTAGCGATTGAGTACGCAGTTAACATGGTACGCACCAGATAAAAAGGACAAAATGATAGCAGTGATCGCCGACGATTTTACCGGGGCAGCAGAAATTGGTGGTATTGCTGTGAGATTAGGATGGAAGAGTGTTGTTGGTACAGATGTTACGGACTGCGACGCAGAAATCCTGATTATCGCAACGGATACCAGGTCTATGCCAGCCGCAGATGCAAGGACGGTTGTGCGTAACCTCACCTTAAAGCTGCTTCCCCTTGAGCCAGAGTTTATTTATAAAAAAATAGATTCACTGTTGAGAGGAAATGTGGGAGAAGAACTGTTAGAACAACTCTCCGTTTCGGGCAAAAAACGGGCTTTACTGATCCCGGCAAATCCATCTTTAAAACGTACAATTAAGGAAGGTGTATATTATTATCAGGATATTCCTTTAGCCGATTCGGCACTGGCTGATAAAGATAAGTACAAAGTAAAGTCTTCAAAGGTGATAGAGCTTATGGGAGCGCCTTCTGGTCAATACACTACAGTCGTATCAAAGGCTGAGGCTATGCCGGACCGTGGTTTGATCATTGGCAATACCATTGATGAAGCGGATCTGGCGCATTGGGCGGAAAGGATAGATGAGGATACCGTAATGGCTGGCGGATCAGGATTCTTTGCTGCTTTGCTGAGCAAGGCGAGGGAGCGGCGACAGAACGGTGCTCTTGCCGATTTTGTATTCGGAAAAAAAACAATCTATGTCTGTGGAAGTGCTTTTTCCTTAAGCAGGAGGATTGTTGAGAATGCCAGGAAAGATGGACAATGTGTGGCTTATATGCCTGCAAGGATGTTTTGCAGGTCGGCAGACCGAATGGGACTCCAGCATCAATGGGAGGAGGAGGTGATCAGTGGACTGCTTGAATACGGGGCAGTGATCATTGCAATAGATCAGATTGAAGATCCGGAGCACATCCATTTGCCGCCTGAGATCGGCAAAGCATTTGGTGCGCTGATGAAGGCAGTCATGCAGCGTGTGAAGGTGGAAGAACTGGTGATAGAAGGGGGCGCAACGGCATCTGCTGTTATTGAGCAATTGGCATACAAGAAATTTTATCCCGTACAGGAACTGGCCCCGGGGGTCATTAGAATGAAAGTTGAAGAAAATAAAGACGTACATCTGACCATGAAGCCTGGCAGTTATGCCTGGCCTGCTTCCATCTGGAAGTATTGATCGGTTGTCATCAACCAAGAACTATTAACCATAACCAAATATGAACTCATCATTGCACGTAGTAGATGGTCTTATTATTATTTTATTTCTGGCCGGGACACTCGTTTTCGGACTGGTATTCGCTAAAGGCCAAAAAACCACAAAAAATTACTTTCTTGCCAAGGGCAAGATCCCTTCATGGGCAATTGGGATGTCGCTCCTTGCTACCCTAATCAGTAGCGTTACTTTTTTAGCCTATCCCGGCACAGGCTTTTCTTCTAACTGGATTTTACTGGTGCAGGGATTGATGGTGCCGGTGATGTTACTTGGTGTGATCTGGTTTATTGTGCCGCTTTACCGGAAGGTGATCAATTTAAGTACATACGAGTATTTTGAGCAGCGGTTTGGCTCGTTTGCCCGCTATTACAGTTCACTTGCTTTTGTACTGAGGCAGTTTTCTGGCATGGGAACGGTGTTTTTTCTCCTTGCCGTTGCGCTGGGCAGTATGATCCATATCAATACCGCACTGATTATCCTGGTAGTGGGTGCAATTATCATCATTGTGAATTTATTGGGAGGGATTGAGGCGGTGATCTGGCTTGATGTGTTTCAGGGTTTTATGCTTTTCGCCAGTGGGATCATTTGCTTCAGCATTTTGCTTTTTTCTGTTGAGGGAGGACCCATGGAAGTATGGAAAGTTGCCTCTGCCAATGGAAGAACAGGTTTTGGCCCGTATGAATGGGACGTTACCAAACTCACTTTTCTGGTGATGGCCATCAACGGCGCTTTTTATGCCATTCAGAAATATGCGACAGATCAGACTGTAGTGCAGCGTTACCTGACAGCCAGGACAGACAAGTCTGCGATTCGCGCTTCACTGCTGGGAATTTTGCTGACCGTTCCGGTATGGATCTTGTTTATGTTCATCGGAACAGCCTTATTTGTATTTTACAAGCAAAATCCCCTTCCGGCCGGTATAAGAGCTGATGGTGTTTTTCCTTATTTTATTATGACCAAATTGCCGACAGGCGTGATCGGTTTGATCCTCTCTGCTATGATATCTGCAGCAATTTGCAGTTTAAGTGCTGATCTTAATTCTCTTGCCGCGGTTGGCGTAGAAGATTATTATAAGAAGTTAAGACCGGGAAAATCAGATAGCGCTTATTTAAAAGCATCAAGATATATTGTCGCGTTCTCCGGGTTGATTGCAATCGGAATCGCAATGTTGTATTTAAACGCCGGACATGAGGGGGTGCTGGGTATTGTGTTTACCTTATATGCCATATTTTCAGGAGGTATTGTCGGGATGTTTTTGCTGGGACTGTTTAGTGCAAGAGCGAACAATCAGGGGATTACTATTGGTATTATTGTCTGCATTGTCTTTACCGCCTATGCGTTTTTAACTTCAACGGAAATCGGACTTGGAGAAAACAAGTCTCTTTTGCTGGATTTTGGCAAATATAATTTTACGCATAATAAGCTGATGCTGGGAGTGTACAGTCACCTTATTGTGATCGTTGTGGGTTATGTGGCAAGTTTGTTCTTCCCGAAGCCTGTCTTGAATAAGAATTTATTATATAGTGGCTGGCTGGCGATTCAGCGGGAGGAAAAAGCAAGGGATAGGGCAGAAAGATTATCTGAAAGCGTTTAATTGCTATGGACTACCTCTGCCACCTCATCAGCCGAAATGTCACTGTGTGAAGCATCTAATACGCAATCTCCATCTTTAATGAGTAGAATTTGAGGGGATTGATGATTGACCTGAAAGGTTTCAGCTATCCGGGCAGATAGGTCACGATAGCTGATCAAATCTAAAAAATACAGAGAAGTATGTGCTGGAATAACACTCCAGTCCATCTCAAACCGCCTCT
>CAMLDJ010000475.1 GCA_946478755.1 uncultured Pedobacter sp.
ACTGGATTTTGCACTGTGGATAAAGGCTAAGCCGGAAACCATTATGCGCTGGCCTTCACCCTGGGGGGTAGGTTTCCCTGGCTGGCATATCGAATGTTCAGCAATGAGTGCCAAATACCTGGGAGCAGAGTTTGATATCCATGGTGGCGGAATGGACCTCGCAGCAACGCATCATACCAACGAAATTGCCCAGTCCGAAGCTTGCAGTCATAAGCAGCCTGCAAAATACTGGATGCATACCAATATGCTTACGGTGAATGGCACACGCATGTCTAAATCGGCCGGCAACGGATTTCTTCCGGGAGAACTTTTCACCGGCAATCATCCTTTGCTTACCCGTGGGTATAGTCCCATGACGGTTAAATTCTTTATGCTTCAGGCGCATTACCGGAGTACACTGGATTTTTCAAATGAAGCACTGGAGGCTTCCGAAAAAGGCTTCAGAAGATTAATGAATGCGGTAAACCTGCTCGAAAAACTGGTGCCTTCTTCAAACTCTGATTTCGAGATTGAGCCCATCATTATGAATTGTGTTCATGCAATGAATGATGATTTCAACAGTCCTGTCGTGATTGCCGAATTGTTCGAAGCTGCCCGAATCGTCAATACGGTACATGATGGAAAAGCCAGGATCTCCGCAGCAGAACTGGATAACCTGAAAAAACTGATGCATGATTTTGTCTTCGATGTTTTCGGGTTGATGGATGAAGAGAGCTCAAACATCGAGTTAAACGCGGTACTGGACATGGTCATCGATCTTCGTAAGGTGGCAAAAGAAAACAAAGACTACGCAACTTCTGATAAGATCCGTCTGGGCCTGCAAAGTATGGGTATACTGTTACAAGATGGTAAAGAAGGTACTACCTGGACGAAAGCCTGATGTGGTAATTGTTCAATCTTTTTTAAATAAAAAAAAACCAAACCCTATATTCGTAACGCAAAAACCTTAAATATGATGAATAAGTTTCTTTATACAATTATTGTCGCTTCTATAAGCATTGGTGCCTATGCCCAAAAATCAGATGGAAGCACTAAATCTTTAGTGAAGGCCGAAAAAGAGTTTGCCGAAAGCTTTGCAAAAAATGGCTCCAAAACAGCCTTTGCTGCCTTTGCTGCGGCCGATGGCCTGGCATTCAGACCTAATCCGGTAAATGCCAGAAATTTTTATGCTTCGCAGCCCGAAAGTAAGAACATCAGCTGGACGCCTGTTTATGCCAGAGTATCAAAAAGTGGCGATTGGGGCTTTACAACCGGTCCTTATATCGAGAGTGGAGATAAAACTGCTTACGGGCAATATTTAAGCGTGTGGAAGGCTGTTGACGGAAAGTGGCAGCTGGACCTCGATCTGGGTATTTCCAGCAATAAGCCATTGAACAAAGTAACGCAGGAATTTATTGAACCTAAAGAGTTTTATAAGCCTAAATTTTTAAATGATAAGCAAAGGGCAGCCGGTGCTGACATTATAGCCACTACCGAAAAAACGTTAAATGCCACTTTAAAATCATATGGGATCTCCGCATTTTCGGGCTTCCTGAATCCGGATGCACGTCTTTTGTTTCCCGGCAATGAGCCCATTATTGGCAAAGACAAAATATTGCCCTTCTTTAATAGTATGATCAGCAAAGTATCACTGAAAACCACTAAGGTAAGCAAGGCGGACGGTGGCGACCTGGCCTATTCTTATGGCATGGCAACGGTTGATTACAGAGCGGACTTACGGGAAAGCTTTAATTATGTATTCATCTATGAGCGCCAGCCAGATCACAACTGGAATATTATTGTGCAAGTATTTGCTCCTGCAGAGCGTTAGTAATATCCGTTCACAAATAGAGGTCTCTTATTTTTAAGGGACCTTTTTTGTTCGCGTCCAATAAATCCTTATTTTATGCCGTTATTTAACTGTAAATGAAGAAAACACTAATAATTACGCTACTGGGGCTTACTTTCCATGCGCATGCCCAGAAATTTATGCTTGTAGGCCACCAGGGCGCAAGAGGCATTATGCCCGAAAATACCATTGTGGGGATGATCAAAGCCTTAGACCTGAATGTAAATGTCTTGAACATGGGAGTAGTGATCTCCCAAGACGGGGAGGTTGTGCTTTCTCATGAGCCTTATTTTAACAATGAGATCAGTACACGGCCTGATGGAAAGCCGATCTCCTTCAAGGACGAGAAGAAGTATAATATGTTTGAAATGGATTATGAAGAGATCAGGAAATTTGACGTAGGGACAAAGGTGCATAGCCGTTTTCCCGGACAAATGAAAATAAAAGCTTATAAACCGCTCCTTGGCGAGGTTATAGATTCTGTGGAGGCTTATGTAAAAGAACATAAGCTTGAAAAGCCAATCTATAACATTGAAACAGCACTGATCAGAAAAGGCGATGGCATATTTCAGCCTGATGCTTCTGTTTTCATTGAAAAGATCATGGAAATAGTGAAAGAAAAAAGGCTAACCAAAAGAGTAATCATACAATCACTGGATATACGCACACTTCAATACCTGCACGCGTATTTCCCATCCATAAAAACGGCATTGATGATAGATGAGAAGCAGGATTTCGAAGAAAGCGTTGCAGGCCTGGGCTTTACGCCAACCTATTACAGTCCGTATTACGTGCTGGTAGGGAAAGGGCTGGTAGACCGCTGCCACGCCGCTGGAGTAAAAATTATTCCCTGGACGGTAAATACGGCGAAGGACATGAGATACCTGATCGGTCTGGGTGTTGACGGGTTGATCACGGATTACCCCAATCAATATACCCAGCTCATGCGAAAATAATTCTAATACAGGTTTTTGATGATGTTTTCTATAGAAAGCCCTTCCGCCTCTGCCCGGTAATTGCGCACAATGCGGTGGCGAAGAATGGCTTCTGCTACCGCCTGGACGTCCTCAATATCGGGGGCGTATTTCCCGGTAATTGCTGCATGGCATTTCGCCCCAAGGATCAGGAACTGCGAGGCCCTGGGGCCCGCACCCCAGTTTACATATTTATTCACCTCTTCAGTAGATAAAGCGGTATTTGGCCGGGTTTTGCTCACCAGCTTCACCGCATACTCCACCACATTGTCGGTTACGGGAATATTCCTCACTAGTTTCTGGAAGTACTGGATCTGGCTGGCATTGATAATTTTGTTTAGCGCAACTTCATTGTTGCCGGTCGTATTTTTTACGATGGTCAGCTCCTCCTCAAAGGAAGGATAACCTAAGTGTACGTTGAACATAAAACGGTCAAGCTGGGCTTCTGGAAGAGGATAGGTACCTTCCTGTTCAATCGGATTCTGGGTAGCCAGCACGAAGAAAGGATTCGGTAGTACATGCCTTAATCCGCCGGCGGTAACCGCTTTTTCCTGCATGGCTTCCAGTAGTGCGGCCTGTGTTTTTGGCGGCGTTCTGTTGATTTCGTCCGCAAGGATGATGTTGGAGAATACAGGGCCGTTGATGAATTTAAAATTCCGGTCTTCTCCAAGTATTTCGGCACCTATGATGT
>CAMLDJ010000476.1 GCA_946478755.1 uncultured Pedobacter sp.
GAGAAAAGATATTCGTTCATCGTATAAATTTTAATCCCTCCACAAATAAGGAAACAGCAATAAGGACACCGCCATCACCAACACATTGATCACCAATAATAGCCCAACCTCGTCCCAGCTTACACTCCTGTCCAATCCATCAATCGCATTTTTTGTCAGCTTGATCAATACCACCAATACCGGAATGATAACCGGGAAACTCAAAATAGCCATCAGCATTCCCCCGCTTCCTGCCTTGGAAGCAATAGCGGAAATCATCGTAAATATCGTAGAGAAACTCAGGCTACCTAACACCGTAGCCAAAAGGTACATTGGTAAATCGTCTGGTACCTGAGTAAACACCAGCATATAAAACCCCAATGCGATAACCGTAAGCAACAGCATCAATAGCACATTATAAATGGTTTTGCTAATAATCAAGGCGATCGGACTTGCTATCGTATAAATATACAGCTGCCGCCCCCTGCTTTCCTGCAAAAAACTCCTGGAAACTGCATTTATAGAGGCAAAAAGCATGATAATCCAGAACAAGGCATTCCAGGTAATTTTATCAATACTTACAAAGGATAAGAAGCAGACAAACACGGTGGAAACCACATACAAAAGCACACCGTTTAAGGTGTACTTTGAGCGCCACTCCAGCAGCAATTCTTTTTTAATTAAGTGTTTTACCTGGCTTATTAAATTCATTCAGCCGCAAAGATACTATTTCGCTTTATATCCAACCAACTCAGGTGTCAAAATCCCGGCGACAACAGGAGCCTTAGATACCTGGTCGGCGCCAACCTGTAAAGGTGACCTGCGACTTTGCCCATCCATATCAACAGTGATCAGCGGATAAGCAGCGGTAACATTCAAACCTGCGTTTGCGCCTTCAAGATGATACGTTCCTGAAGCATTCCGAACCAATTTGGGATCCATCATTTTATAGGCGAACTCAGGTATACTCCCCGGCCCCTTAACTTTATAAATCACATTCCCTTCCCATTTAGGATTAACAAACGGCCCGTTAATCAAAACAGCCTCCTCTCCTCCCTGGATCAGGTTATGCGCGATCGTAATATCAATAGCACCCAATCCTATTGGTGTTCTCGGATTCAATGTTATATTCTTTTTATTGTTCACCAGGGTATTAAAAGCAATCAAAACCCGATCAGGACGATCATGAGAAGTCAATGGTGCACCATCCGCCACCTCAGCACCACCGTTACCGATGTTTATGGCCACCTCACAATCCTCGAAATAATTACTATAAATGAGATGATCATCACCAAAGATCCTTAAACCTGGTGTCCTGGTAAAATAGTTCCCATATACCTTGTTGAAATTACCGTGTCTTAAAGTCATTTGTGCCTTACAATCACGAACCGTATTGTAACGGACCGTTAAGGCCGAAGATTTAACAGATAGCAGCTCATTTTCCCCCTCACAGTTTTCAAACAAATTATACTCAAAAATACTGTTGGTGGATGACAGGCTGTAACCACTTAAACCAAACTGAACAGCCTCTGCCCCATTCCCGCTTTGCTTGGAAAAATTGTGGAAATAGTTATGATGGATCCATAACCGCTCCGCAATCTGCTTACCCGTCCCTCTTACACCAATAAACTTTCCCAATGCTTTTTTATTCTGGAAGGTATTGTGATCTACCTGGTGATCATTTCCAATGATCGATAAATAGTTCCCTTCACCTGTACATTCAAAAATGTTCCTGGTCCACTGGCAAAAAGTACTTCCCGCAGCAATCTCATTTTTTGCAACATTGGTCAGCTTAAAACCCCGTATAATAACATAAGCTGCTGGTTTTTGAATGCTGATCCAACCTGTGCCCGAAAATTCCACGGCACCAATCGTTTGGGCAGCAATCGTAATCGGTCTGGCAGCTGTCCCCCTACACTTTACCACAATACTTTCCGTACTGGTATAAACCCCGTCTTTAAGGAGGATTACGTCTCCGGCAACAGCCTTATCAACCGCCTTTTGTAATTCGGGCAAAGAAGAAACCGTAATCGTTGCAGCAAAACCGGCTAATGGCCCCGTTAACAATAAAAATAGCAGAGATGCACAGCCAACAGCCAGGTGCTTCCTTCTTTGTTTGGTAATGGTTAAAATCATAATTTGTTTGTTCCAATAAAATGATCAAGTTAGGCTTTCTGTCTATATATTTTGTATGCTAAATATTCATACTATTGTATCATAATGGCAATTGAATGCTCCTGATCAACAACAAACTACGCAAATTCTTAAGCAAATGAATGAATACCTTGATATTATACTAAGAAGCCTGGCAGTATATGTCTTTATGCTGATAGCCATCCGCTTAACCGGCAAAAAAGAACTTTCGCAGTTAAACACGACAGATGTGGTTCTAATCCTGCTGATCAGTAATGCGGTACAGAACGCGATGGTAGGCGATAACACCAGCTTGTCCGGCGGACTGCTAGCGGCTGCAGTATTATTTGCGCTCAGCTACGTCCTCAGAAAAGTGATATTTAAAAGCAAGACCATTCGGGACCTGCTCACCGAGAAACCTGAGATCCTCATCCATAACGGAATCCTGGACTTCTCCATGCTCAGTAAACTGGGCATCACCGATGAGGAACTAAGGGAAGCCATACGCGAACATGGCGTAGAAAAATATAAAGAGGTTAAGCTTGCCATTATGGAGGCCGATGGGAACATCAGTATTATCAGTGGCGATGATAAGCTTAGACAAAGTCAGTACAAGCGCAAAAGGCACCACAAAACACTTGGCGACCTGAACTAACAAATGCTAAGCCACTGGCGGCTCGCCCAACCCTGGATTTTGAGCAGCGATCATCACCTTCGGCCTTCTAACCGTAATCAGGAGGAATGCTCCTGCAAGAATTACCCACCAGCCCCATTTGTATTTAACCAGGCCGGCGGCAAAGTCTACTGCCTTTTTAAAGTGTAAAAAGCCAAATGAATCATGGGCTTTGAAGTACACACCCGCAAGGGTGATGGCAACCACTACCATACCAGCCCAACCAGCAAATTTTACTAAACCAGCTTTCGCCGTAAACGCTCCGATCAGCCCGACAATAACCAACACATAAAAAGCAATGGCCAGTGTCTGGTCAAGGTCAAAATAATTCCAGTTTCCCCTAATCGGTACACGTAGCAGGGGACACATTCCGCCGACAGCCATCAGTACCGAACCTACAATTCCCTGAGTTCTCATCCTGATTATCCTTGTGTATTGATCCCCATTTTATCCGCAAAATGCGCACAGTAATCACGCAGATCTTCTACGATCAGGTTTTCGCCTGTAGCCTTTAAAAAGCTGTCGCCCATCGTTTGCAAAGTCTCGTAGAAAAACCTTTTCATCTCATCAACGGGCATGTCCTTAGTCCAAAGATCTATACGCATCGAATTTTTGTAATTATGGTCCCAAAGAGCAAGCATCATAGATTTTACCGGCACCTGTTCTTTAGTTTCCGCATCGGTAGATTCCCACATGATATTTTCCGG
>CAMLDJ010000477.1 GCA_946478755.1 uncultured Pedobacter sp.
CCTTTCTGAGCAATGGAGGCCATACCTTCGCGTAATCCTGTAGCCATTTTTATTTGTTGATTTGGATTGAAATTAAGCAAAATAGCTGAAATAAAGAGTATTTGGAATTTATATTTTAGATATTGACACTAGCCGGTCGGTTTCATTCTGTACCAGAATTTCTAGTTTTAAATAGTGCTCAGGTAGCAGTGGCGCTATTTTTTCCGGCCATTCAATAAAACAGATGTTGCCGGAATAAAAATATTCTTCATACCCGATGTCGTAGGCTTCCTGCAGGTTTTTGATCCGGTAAAAGTCGAAATGATAAATGATCTGGCCATCTGCATCATATTCGTTCACAATAGAAAATGTAGGACTGGTAACGATTTCGTTTACCCCGAGTGCGCTGGCCAGCGCCTTGATCAGGGTTGTTTTACCGGCGCCCATTTCTCCCTCAAAAATGAAGATGCGTTCATCCTGAGCCGTAGCCATGATCCTTTTCGCCGCATCGTCAAGGCTTGCCAGGCCCTTAACTTCAATTTTCATGCTTTCCATTATAGGCAAATTTAAATAATTCATGCGAATTTTCAGGATCAGTATGTAGCCATCCGCTGGGAAGTAGTGGAGTTTGATCAGAACCTGTGCAGAACACAGGGAAACAACAGAGAAACACCAGGGAAAACACAGAATTAGAATACCCTTGTGTTACTATTGAGATACCCTTGGAATACCCTTGCATTACCATATGGGTATTCCAAGGGTATTCGAACCCTATTCGAAGGGTATTTTAACTCAGTGCTTTGCTTGTTTTTTGGTAGTAGTTTTCCTGGGCTTATATCAGACGGTGGACAAACAAAAAAGGAGCCAAGGCTCCTTCATGTATAGTGACAGCTATTTTTCTTATCGGGAACTGTAAGTCGCAATGGGAATGATCATCTCCTCGAGCGAGATGCCGCCATGTTGAAAGGTCTCATTATAATAGTTTACAAATTGGTTGTAATTATTCTGATAAACGAAATAACGGTCTTCCTTCGCAAAAATATAATTGGAACTGATGTTTATCTTTGGCAGCTGCGCTTCATGAGGATTTTTAATCAGAAAGACTTCTTTGGCATTGAAATTCAGATTTCTTCCCTGCTTATAGCGTAGGTTTGTATTGGTATTCCTGTCGCCAATGACCTTACTCGGATGTTTTACCCTGATGGTGCCGTGATCGGTAGTGATGACCAGCCTGACTTTTTTCTGAGAGATCTTTTTAAGCAGGTCCATCAAGGGCGAATGTTCAAACCAGGACAAGGTCAGGGACCGGTAGGCCGCATCGTCGTTGGCCAGCTCACGGATCATTTGCATATCTGTGCGGGCATGAGACAGCATGTCTACAAAGTTATAAACAATGGCATTGAACTCATTCTGCATTAAATTGTTGATCTGCTCATTCAGCGCCCTGCCATCGTCATAAGTCAGGATCTTATGGTAACTGAATTTACAATCTCTGCGTAGGCCGCGTTTGATCTGATCTGCCAGAAAGGCGCCCTCATGCATGTTTTTGCCACCCTCATCATCGTCGTTTTGCCAAAGATCGGGAAAGCGTTTCTCCATTTCCAAAGGCATCAGGCCAGAGAATATGGAATTTCGTGCATATTGTGTGGCAGTAGGCAGAATACTGGTGTAAATATCCTCATCATCCATCCTGAAATGTTCCGTGATGAGGGGGTTGATGATCCGCCACTGATCATAGCGGAGGTTATCGATCAGAATAAAAAAAACAGGGGTATGGTCATTTATTAAAGGGAAAACTTTCTTTTTTAAAAGCTCATTTGACAATAGTGGAGCTGTACCCTTGCCGTTTACCCAGCTCAGGTAGTGGTCTTCGATAAATTTGGAGAACTGCATATTGGCTTCGGATTTTTGCATGGTCAGGATCTCATGCATCTGAGGGTCATCTAGTTTTTCCAGCTCCAGCTCCCAGAAGACCAGCTTTTTATAAACATCCACCCATTCTTCGTAGCTGAGCTTGTCGTTTAAGGTCATGCCGAGGCGTCTGAAATCCTGCTGATAGGCCATTGAAGTTTTTTCGCTGACCAGGCGCTTGTTGTCTATGATCTTTTTAATGGTCAGCAACACCTGTTTGGGATTTACCGGCTTAATCAGGTAATCGTCTATTTTAGAACCTATGGCATCTTCCATCAGATTTTCTTCCTCGCTTTTGGTAATCAACACTACCGGAACGTCATTTCTGATATTCTTAATGGCAGTAAGCGTTTCCAGTCCGCTCATTCCCGGCATATTTTCATCCAGAAAAACGAGATCGAAATGTTCTTTTCCAAACGCTTCAAGCGCGTCATTCCCATTGGTATAGGTGGTTACATGATATCCCTTCTCATTTAACAGTAATATATGTGGTTTTAATAAGTTAATCTCATCATCGGCCCATAAAATCTTAGTCTCTTGCATCATTATATGTGTATAATATGTGTATAATGTAAAAATAGTTGCTCAAAAGCGTGCTCTCCTGCTTAGTTTATGGATAAAAATAGCAATTTTTGTACCGCATAATTTATTTTTAAGGATTGAATAAAAAGAAAATCATAAATGATCCGGTGTACGGCTTCATCAATATTCCTTCGGAAGTCGTATTTGACCTGATCTCCCATCCGTATTTTCAAAGACTCAGGTACATCAAGCAATTGGGGATGACGCATCTGGTTTATCCCGGGGCGCTGCATACCCGGTTTCACCATGCTATAGGGGCCATGCACCTGATGAGCCTCGCTATTGAGGTGCTTCGGGGTAAGGGTCATGAGATCACAGCGGAAGAAGAGGAGGCCGCTACCATTGCCATTTTGCTGCACGATATTGGACATGGGCCGTTTTCCCATGCACTGGAGCACAGCCTGGTCAACGGGATCAAGCACGAGGATATTTCCATGATGATGATGGAAAAGCTGAATATGGAATTTGACGGAAAGCTTACATTAGCCATTAGGGTCTTCCAGGGAAACTATGACAAAAGTTTTCTGCCACAGCTCGTTTCCAGTCAGCTTGACCTGGACCGAATGGATTACCTGAACAGGGATAGCTTTTTTACAGGTGTAAGCGAAGGCGTGATCAGTTTCGACAGGATCATCAAGATGTTTAATGTGCTGGACAATCACCTTGTAATTGAAGAGAAGGGCATTTATTCGATAGAAAAGTTTCTGATTGCCAGGCGTCTGATGTACTGGCAGGTGTACCTACACAAAACCGTAATAGCAGGGGAGATGCTGCTGGTGAAAATCCTGGAGCGGGCGAAACATTTGTCGACGCATGGTGACGATCTTTTCGCCACCCCTGCCCTGCAGCATTTTTTGCAGCATGACATTAGCGAGCCGGAGTTTTTTTCCTCAGAGGTGCATTTAGCCCAGTTTTCGAGGCTGGATGACCAGGATATTTTTTGAATCGGTGATGTTTTGGTAGGATAATCCGGAATGGAGATATACCCACATTTCCCCATTTTTGCCCATCCGAAACA